>NZ_RRZJ01000001.1:0-530517 GCF_004368175.1 Pseudomonas sp. CH235 | reverse complement strand
ACATCGAGAGGAGGTGCAGCGAAGCAAACCGTAGGCGATGCCCCCTGATGGACACCGTAGCGAGGGAACACTGAGCCTAAGCGAAGTGCCGTACGCCGGGGCAAAAGCCTTTTGGTTCCTTTTTGGCGTTTGAAAAAGGGACTCGCTGTAAGAGCGAAACCGCCAGCGGCAGCACCCGAAGCAACGGATATGCCCCCAATCCCAAAATCCACCAACCATTGACCCATCCCCACACCCTGCGTAGCCTTGCGCTTTCGAGGTTCTTCGGCCCACGCCGAAGCTAAGAAGGGAACGCGGTCCAAGCCGCGGCTGCCCCCGCAACTGTGAACGGTGCTGTTCGCTGCCACGCCACTGCCAACTCAATCCAGAGCCAGCGGGAAGGCGCAGCGAATACCGGGCCAAGGCCCGAACACCGTCAGCCAGGAGACCTGCCTCGTCACAGATTCTCACTTTCAACCGGGCGGGGTGATCCGGTGGCGAACTCTCCAGGCACGCACCCGCGTTGCCGGTCTCGTCCCGTATGCCCGCCACCTTGCCAAAGGGCATCCGATGAAAACACTGGCCAAACTCCCCGTCACCATCGTCACCGGCTTCCTCGGCTCGGGCAAAACCACCTTGCTGCGGCACATGCTCGATAACGCTCAGGGCCGCCGCATCGCGGTGATCGTCAACGAGTTTGGCGAGCTGGGCATCGACGGTGAAATCCTCAAGCAATGCACCATCGGCTGCACCGAAGAAGAAGCCACCGGCCGCGTCTACGAACTGGCCAACGGCTGCCTGTGCTGCACGGTGCAGGAAGAGTTCTTCCCGGTGATGCGCGAACTGGTGGCCCGTCGCGGCGACCTCGACCACATCCTCATCGAAACCTCGGGCCTGGCCCTGCCAAAACCGCTGGTGCAAGCCTTCCAATGGCCGGAAATCCGCAGCGCCTGCACCGTTGACGCGGTGATCACCGTGGTCGACAGCCCGGCCGTGGCCGCCGGCACTTTCGCCGCGTTCCCGGATCAGGTCGATGCCCAGCGCAAACTCGATCCGAACCTGGACCACGAATCGCCGCTGCACGAACTGTTCGCCGACCAACTGGCCAGCGCCGACCTCGTCATCCTCAACAAGGCCGACCAGACCAGCCCCGAAGACCTCGCGCGCGTCCGTCTGGAAGTCGCCGAAGAGCTGCCGCCCGCAGTGAAAATCATCGAAGCCAGCAACGGTCGTCTGCCGCTGGACGTGCTGATCGGCCTCGGTGCCGGCTCCGAAGAACACATCGACAGCCGCCACAGCCATCACGATCACCACCACGGTGAAGGCGATGACGATCACGATGACCACGATCACGACGCCTTCGATTCGATCTCCATCGAGCTGCCGCAAGCCGACGAAAGCCTGCTGCTCGACGCGCTGACGCAACTGGTGATCCAGCACGGCATTCTGCGGGTCAAAGGCTTCGCGGCGATTCCGAACAAGCCGATGCGTCTGCTGATCCAGGGCGTGGGTACACGTTTCGACAAGCACTTCGACCGTCAGTGGGGCGCCGATGAGGTGCGCGTGACGCGTCTGGTGTTGATCGGTCAGGAGCTGGACGCAGCCCAGCTCGAAGCGCAACTGCGCGCCGCGCTCAGCGTTTAAGCCATGCACCTGCTCAGGACCCAGCCCGGCGGTTTCGTGTCGGATGACAACATTGCCGACCTTGGACAAACCCCCGCCGAGCTGGTGATCCTGTGCAGCGGCGATTCCAGCCTGGCGCTGCTCGCCGAAGCGGCGCAGCAACTGCCCGAGGATTACCCGAGCGTGCGGCTGGCCAACCCGATGCAGGTGCAGAACCATGCGTCGGTCGACCTGTACGTCGATGAAGTGCTGCGCCACGCCAAGGTCATTCTGATTTCGCTGCACGGCGGCATCGCCTATTGGCGTTATGGCGTCGAGCGGCTGGTCGAGTTGTCCGAGCGTGGCGTGCAGGTGATTCTGGTGCCGGGCGATGACCGACCCGACCCGGAGCTCAGCGACCTGAGCACCGTCGGCGCGGAGGACCGCGACCGGCTCTGGCAGTTTTTGCGTCAGGGCGGCATGGGCAATGCGCTGGACTTTTTCCGTTGCCTGGCCAATCGCTGGCTGGCGCGGGATTACGTGTGGGGCGAGCCGCAAGCGCTGCCGCGCACGGCGATTTATCACCCGAATAAAAACACCGCCGCACTGAGTGACTGGCAAGCCGATTGGCGGCCCGGTCAACCGGTCGCGGCGGTGTTGTTTTATCGCTCGCATTTGCAAGCGGCGAACACGGCGTTTATCGACGTGTTCTGCCAACGGCTTCAGGCGGCCGGACTCAATCCGCTGCCGATCGCCGTGGCCAGTTTGAAAGAGCCCGGCTGCCTGTCGGTGGTCGAGGACTGGCTGGATGAGGTCGAGGCCTCGGTGATTCTGAACACCACCGGTTTCGCCCAGTCCAGCCCGGAGGCGCCGCATCTGCGGCCGTTCCGTCGCAACATTCCGGTGATCCAGGCGATCTGTGCCCAAGACAACGAGCCCGGTTGGCGCGAGAGCGAACAGGGCCTCGGTCCGCGGGATCTGGCGATGCACATCGCATTGCCGGAGCTGGACGGCCGGCTCATCAGCCGACCGATCAGCTTCAAGGATCTGGCCTGGCGCAGCGAGCGCAGTCAGTCCGATGTGGTGTGTTATCGGGCTCAACCCGAGCGCATGGATTTCGTCGCCGAACTGGCGCGCCGCTGGGTCGATCTGGCGCGGGTGCCGAACGCTGAAAAACGTATCGCGCTGATCCTCGCCAACTACCCGACCCGGGACGGACGCATCGGCAATGGCGTCGGCCTCGACACGCCGGCCGCCGCGCTGAATATCCTGCGAGCGTTGCAGGCTGAAGGTTATCCGTTGCCGGCCGAACTGCCGGACAGCGGCACCGAACTGATCCGACAATTGCTCGGCGGTGTCAGCAACGATCTCGATACGCTCGATCAGCGCCCGTGCCAGCAAAGCCTGGCGATGGACGATTACCTGACGATGTTCAACGCACTCCCGGAAGCCAATCGCGCGGCGGTGCTGGAGCGCTGGGGTTCGCCGCAGAACGATCCGATGTGCCGTGACGGGCGGATGATGATCGCTGGTCTGCGTTTTGGTCTGACCTTCGTCGGCATTCAACCGGCGCGGGGTTATCAGGTCGATCCGAGCGCGGTGTATCACGACCCTGATCTGGTGCCGCCGCACGCGTACCTCGCGTTCTATTTCTGGCTGCGCCAGACCTACGGCGCCCACGGCGTGATTCACGTCGGCAAGCACGGCAACCTCGAATGGCTGCCGGGCAAGGGCGTGGGTCTGTCGGAGAATTGCTGGCCGGACGCGCTGCTCGGGCCGCTGCCGAATATCTATCCGTTCATCGTCAACGACCCGGGCGAGGGCGCCCAGGCCAAGCGTCGCACTCAGGCGGTGATCATCGATCACCTGATGCCGCCGCTGACCCGCGCAGAAACCTACGGCCCGTTGCGCAATCTGGAGCTGTTGGCGGACGAGTATTACGAAGCACAATTGCTCGATCCGCGCCGCGCCCGGGAATTGCAGCGCGACATTCTGCAACTGGTGCGTGACACGCAGATCGATCGCGAACTGCAACTGGATGCCGCCCTCGACAGCGATGCCGACGCGGCGATCTGGCTGCCGCGCCTGGACACCTATCTGTGTGACTTGAAGGAGTCGCAGATCCGCGATGGTCTGCACATCTTTGGTGAGTCGCCGACCGGGCGTTTGCGTATTGATACCTTGCTCGCGTTGCTGCGCATCCCGCGTGGCGATGGCAAAGGGGCGCAGTCGAGTCTGTTGCGGGCGTTGGCCAAAGCGTTTCAGTTGGGGTTCGATCCGCTGGATTGCGCACTGGCTGATCCCTGGGCCGGCCCGCGTCCAATGGAGTTGCTGTCGGTCAGCGACGAGGTCTGGCGCACGGCGGGGGATACCCGCGAGCGTCTGGAGCTGTTCGCGGCGCAATTGATTGAGCAGACACTCAACCAAAATCAAGCCTTGCACAATCCCTGTGGGAGCGGGCTTGCCCGCGAAGGCGTCGTGTCAGTCAATATCTCTTTCACTGACATATCGCTTTCGTCGGATCGCCGCCCGGGGGCAAGCCCGCTCCTACAGGATCCGCGCTGGGTTGAAGTCGGTGCAATCCTCGACAACCTGCGCGAAGTGATCGCCCCACGCCTCGACGCCTGCGGCCCGGCAGAAATGCACGGCTTGCTCGACGCGCTGAGCGGCCGTTTCGTCCCCGCCGGCCCGAGCGGGGCTCCAAGTCGCGGTCGTCTCGACGTACTGCCCACCGGGCGCAATTTCTACTCGGTGGACGTGCGCAATCTGCCGACCACCACGGCGTGGCGAATCGGTTTCCAGTCGGCCACGCTGATTCTGGAGCGACACCTGCAGGATCACGGCGACCACCTGCGCCAGCTCGGCCTTTCGGTCTGGGGCACCGCGACCATGCGCACCGGCGGTGACGACATCGCACAGGCCATGGCGCTGATGGGCGTGCGCCCGGTGTGGGCCACGGGCAGTCAGCGGGTCGATGACTTCGAGATTCTGCCGCTGAGCCTGCTCGACCGGCCTCGGGTTGATGTCACGTTACGGGTCTCCGGATTTTTCCGCGATGCGTTCGCCAATCTGATTCGTTTGTTCGACGCTGCCGTACAAGCCGTGGCGGAACTGGACGAGCCGGACGACCTTAATCCGCTGGCCGCCAAAGTCCGCGCCGAACGCGAGGCGTTGCGCCAGTCGGGGCTGGATGAGGAGGCTGCCCGGCGTCAGGCAGGCTGGCGGATCTTCGGTGCCAAACCCGGCGCTTATGGCGCAGGTGTGCAGGGCGCTATCGATGGTCGCCTCTGGCAAACTCGCGAGGATCTGGCCGAGGTCTACCTGAACTGGGGCGCCTACGCTTACGGCGGTTCCGACGAAGGCACTGCCGCCCGCGAACAATTCGTCCAGCGCCTGAGCCAGGTGCAGGCGGTGCTGCAAAACCAGGACAACCGCGAGCATGACCTGCTCGATTCCAATGATTATTACCAGTTCCAGGGCGGCATGCTCGCCGCCGTGGAAAGTTTGCGCGGCGAGGCGGCGGCCAGTTATCACGGCGACCACAGTCAGCCGGATCTGCCGAAGATCCGTACGCTGAAAGAAGAACTGAACCGTGTGATTCGCTCCCGAGCGGCGAATCCGAAATGGATCGACGGGGTCAAGCGTCACGGCTATAAAGGCGCGTTCGAATTGGCGGCGACGGTCGACAACCTGTTTGCCTTCGACGCCACCACGCAATTGATCGACGATCACCAGTACGCGTTGCTGGCCGATGCCTATCTGCTGGACCCGGCGACCCGCGACTTCGTGCGCGAGCATAATCCCCACGCCTTGCGCGACATGACCGAACGCATGCTCGAAGCGCAGCAACGCGGGATGTGGCAGGAACCGGGCGCCTACAAAGAGGCGCTGGAAAACCTGCTGCTGGACATAGAAGAAGAGAGCTGAGACTGAACATGACCGACACCCCGCATTTCCCGCTCTCCGCCGTGGTCGGCGCCGATGACCTGAAACTGGCGCTGTACCTGACGGCCATCGATCCGAAGATCGGCGGCGTGCTGATCGAAGGCCCGCGTGGCATGGCCAAGTCCACGCTGGCCCGGGGTCTGGCGGATCTGTTGGCCAGCGGTCAGTTCGTCACCTTGCCGCTGGGGGCGACGGAAGAGCGACTGGTCGGCACGTTGGATC
This sequence comes from Pseudomonas sp. CH235, assembly GCF_004368175.1. Lineage (NCBI taxonomy): Bacteria > Pseudomonadati > Pseudomonadota > Gammaproteobacteria > Pseudomonadales > Pseudomonadaceae > Pseudomonas > Pseudomonas sp. CH235. Next base: position 524,769 of record NZ_RRZJ01000001.1, on the reverse strand, counting down.
TGGACGCGGCATTGAGCGACGGTCGTGCGCAGTTTTCTCCGGGCGTGCTGGCCAAGGCTAATGGCGGCGTGTTGTATGTCGATGAAGTGAATTTGCTGCCGGATCATCTGGTGGATTTGCTGCTCGATGTCGCTGCCAGCGGCACCAACCTGATCGAGCGTGACGGGATTTCCCATCGGCATTCGGCGAAGTTCGTATTGATCGGCACGATGAACCCGGAAGAGGGTGAATTGCGTCCGCAATTGCTGGATCGCTTTGGTTTGAACGTCGCACTGAGCGGTCACACAGCGCCGGTCGAGCGTGGTCAGATCATTCGTCGTCGACTGGATTTCGACAGTGATCCGCAGGCGTTCTGTGCGCAGTGGGAGGCTGAGCAGCAAGCTCTGCGTCAGCGCTGCGAGAACGCCCGCAAGGTTTTACCGGGTATTCCGCTGGATGATGCGGCGTTGGCGCAGATCACCGAGCGCTGCTTCGCGGCGGGCGTCGATGGTTTGCGCGCCGATCTGGTCTGGCTGCGTGCGGCGCGTGCTCATGCGGCGTGGCGCGGGGCTGAAGCCATCGCCGAGCAAGACATTGATGCCGTGGCTGAGTTTGCCTTGCGTCATCGTCGTCGCGAGCAGTCTTCACCCTCTGCACAGCCACCGGCGCAATCGCCGTCCGGCACTAACGCCGAGGCGAGTGAAGGGCAGGGCCAGTGGGGCGAAATGCCGGCGCCAGCACTCGCTACCGGCGCCCGCCGCGAAGTGCCTGTCTGGCCAAAAAAGCCCTAGGCATTCGCCCCCGATCCGACGCGGGGGCGAATGCCAGACCCCGCGCCGGACGCCTCGATAACGGTCGCCAGGGCAAGCGTCACGCGGCTCGCAGTGGCTCGGTGAACTGGCCCGGAACCTTGCTCAATGGCCGTCCGAAAACCCGGGCGGATCTGCTGTTTCAACTGCGCACCCGCACGCCCCATGAACTGTGGCTGGTGATCGTCGACGCCTCGGCCTCGACCCGTCGCCATCAAGCCTTGAGCGATGCCAAGGGCGTGCTCGCGCAACTGTTCGACGACGCTTACCGCCAGCGCGCGCGCCTTGCGTTGTTGACCGCGAGCGGCGCGGCGCCGAAATGGCAGGTGCAAGGGCTGAAGGCCTCCAGCGGGTTGCGCGCGTGGCTCGATGGCTTGGGCGCGGGAGGCGGCACGCCTCTGTTGGCAGCGCTGACGGAGGCCGGGCATTGGCTGGCGGTGCGGCGCAAGCGTTTCCCCGCCGAACAGCAACGGTTGCTGGTGATCACCGATGGCCGATTGAAAGACTGTCCGGAACTGCCCGGGCTCGCGTGCCCGGGCCTGTTGATCGATATCGAGCGCGGACCGATTCGCCTGGGCCGCGCGAAACGATTGGCGACAGCACTGGACGCCGATTACCGGCATATCGATGAGTTGTTGTCGGTCTGAGAGCTATGCTGCAGTAAGGCCAAATCACAGGGAGTGAATCATGCGCGTACTGGTCGCCAATCCGCAGGACGATTTTCGCGTCAAGGCCTATGCCGGCACCAATGGCGTGCTGCTTGCCATGGACCTTGCCGAGCCCCGGCGCAAAGGCCTGCTGGGGTTTGCCATCGAAAAGCAGCAGGGCGACAAACCATGGCTGTTCCTGTTCAACAGCCTGACCTTTCCCGACAAGATTCACACCTTCCCGCAGTTTCACGCCACGCCGAGCGACAAGGCACCGTTGCAGAAATTTCGCTGGGCCGATTACGCGGTCAATCCAGGCATGACGATTAACTATCGCGTGCACCTGGCGTATGGCTCGCCGGATGCGCCGCAACTGGGTGAAGCGCTGGAGCTGACGATTTGTTCCGACGACGGTCATCCCGCTAATCAGTGCGTGATTTTCAACCGCGCCGTGGCTGCCAGTCAGGCGTTTCAGCGCAAATTTCCCGATCTCGACGCACAGATCAGCGCCAACAAAAACATGCCCATCGAAGCATGGCCCGATGCGGCGCGTCAGTGGCTGGAGAACGGCCTGCTCGGGCGTCTGCAGGGGTTTATCGAGCGTGCGGTGGACGGGCAGTGGGCGCTGGACATCGCGATCTACGAATATCAGTTACAAGCCATCATCGACACGGTGAACGCGGCGTTCGAACGAGGTGTTCAGGTGCGCGTGCTGTATCACGCCCGGCCCGACGACGAAGACACAACGATCAACGAAGCGAGCCTTGTGAAACTGCCGGCGAGCAGCAAGCGCGGGCGGGTCACCCATAACATTTTCCATAACAAGTTCATCGTCCTCAGCCGCCTGGACGGAGGCGGTGAGCGCCAGCCGCAAGCGGTGCTGTGCGGCAGCACCAACTTCACCGCCAACGGCGTGTACCGCCAGGCCAACGTGGTGCATGTACTGGACGATTCGGCGATCAGTGCGAGTTACCTGAAAACCTTCGAGCAGATCTGGGCCGAGCCGGCGGACGTCGGCGCCACCCGCGACTGGATCACCCAACACAACCCGATGAACCCGGCGCAGCCCTTGTTCGCCGGGTTTTCACCGCGTACCGGCGGCGCCGATCTGCGGGAGTTCGTCGATATCATCGAAGGAGCGAAAAAAGACCTGCTGTTCGTCACCGCATTCGCCTTGCCCGACGCGATTCTCAACGCGTTGCTCGGCCAGCCCCACGACGACATCCTGCGTTACGGCCTGCAAAACACCGTCAGCCGCATCACCGGGTTTCACGCCGACCGAACCGCCGAGTTTGCCGCCACCGCGTTGCTCAACACCGGGCTGGAAGGCTGGCTGCGGGAAAACATGAAAGGGCAGAAAGGCAACCTGCTGGTGCACACCAAAGCCGTGGTCACCGACTTCACCAGCGACAGCCCGACCCTCATCAGCGGCAGCCATAACCTCAGCACTTCCGCCAGCAACGGCAATGACGAGAACTATCTGATCATTCGCGGCGACACCGATCTGGCGGACCGCTATGGCCTGGAGCTGCTGCGGTTCTACGAGCATTACCGTTTTCGCTACTTCGCGAAAAAACTGGCGTTGAAGCAGGTGCAGCCGCTGGCGGCGGATGACAGCTGGACCAATGACTACTACGTCGAGGGCGATCTGCGCCAGTTGTCTCGCCTCAGGTTTGCCGGGCGTTAGCCCTTACACATCCGTTGGTTGCCGATGCTGACGGGGACGGCGATAAGCTGGCGGCGTACAGATTTTGAAATGATTTCCAGCTGTAGGAAAAGTCATCAGAGCCTGTACGCTTCAAGGCCTTTTTTCATTCAGGATTTGCATGAACACCCTCTCGGAGCCTCCCAGTTCTATTCCAGGAACCACGTTCCCCTCGCGCCACGGCGCGCTCTTGACGCACTTCCAGCATCCAGTCTTCCGACTACCGACTATCGTTGTTGGCGCAGCCTTCGAGCTTGCGCGCCGCACTTTGCCGTGTCCGGCAGCCTGAATTCACTGACGAGAGATAGAGAAAGATTATGGAATGGTTAGCGGATCCCACGGCATGGTTGGGCTTGTTGACACTGATCGTGCTGGAACTGGTACTGGGTATCGACAACCTGGTGTTCATCGCGATCCTGGCGGACAAACTGCCGCCGCATCAGCGCGACCGCGCGCGGATCATCGGCTTGAGCCTGGCGCTGATCATGCGTCTGGGCCTGTTGGCGAGTATTTCCTGGCTGGTCACCCTCACGCAGCCGTTGTTCGAGGTGTTCGGCAAGAGCTTCTCCGGCCGTGACCTGATCATGCTGTTCGGTGGCGTGTTCCTGTTGTTCAAGGCGACCATGGAGTTGCACGAACGGCTGGAAGGCCATATCGGCGAGCGCTCGACCAACACCGCTTATGCGCTGTTCTGGCCGATCGTGGCGCAGATCGTTGTGCTCGACGCGGTGTTCTCCCTGGACGCGGTGATTACCGCTGTGGGCATGGTCGATGAACTGGCGGTGATGATGATCGCGGTGGTCGTGTCCATTGGTGTGATGATCGTTGCCAGCAAGCCGCTGACCCGCTTCGTCAACGCCCATCCGACGGTGATCATGCTGTGTCTGGGCTTCCTGATGATGATCGGTTTTGCCCTGACGGCCGAAGGCCTGGGCTTCCACATCCCGAAAGGTTATCTGTACGCGGCCATTGGTTTCTCGATCCTGATCGAGATCTTCAACCAGATCGCCCGCGCTCGTCGCAAGCGCTCGATGCAGGGCTTGCGCCCGATGCGCGAGCGCACGGCCCATGCGGTGATGCGTCTTTTGGGTGGTCGTAAACTGGCGGTGGAAGAGGTCGGCGAGGAGATTTCCGACCTGCTGGATAACGGTGAAGCGCCGAGCGCGGAGCTGTTCGACCGTCGCGAGCGGGTGATGATCAGCGGCGTGCTGCAACTGGCTGAACGCCCGATTCGTGCCTTGATGACGGTGCGCGCCGATGTCGATCACATTGATCTGGCCGACGATGCCGAGGCTATTCGTACACGGTTGATGCATTCGTCCTACTCGCGCTTGCCGTTGATTCGTAACGGCGCAGTGGATGAGCCGTTGGGCTTCGTGCACAAGAAGGAATTGCTCAAGGAGTATCTGGCCGGCAACGAGCCGAACCTTGAACACCTGGCGCGCAAGACCGTCAATCTGCTGGACAGTTATTCGATCCTCAACGCACTGGAACAAATGCGTGCGGCTTCGACCCACATTGCCTTTGTGGTGAATGAGTTCGGTGACTTTGTCGGCGTGTTGACCATGACCGACATTCTCGAATCGATTGCCGGTGAACTGCCGGATGCCAGCGAAATCGCCGGCCCGGACGTGGTCGAGGAGCAGGGCGGGTACATCGTCAACGGTGCGCTGAACCTGACCCGTATCCGCGAGCACACCGGTTTTCGCGCCGAGCCGACCGAGGATTACCAGACCCTCGCCGGGCTGGTGATGAGCCTGCTGGATCGCCTGCCGATGAAGGGCGATCGACTGGAACATGACGGTTGGGGCATGACCGTAATGGCGGTCGAAGAGCGTCGCGTGACGCGGGTGTTGCTGGTGCGTGAGGCCTGACGGCCTCACTGATGAAAGGTGTACCGGTCCTTGCCGGAATGCTTTGACTCGTACAGTGCTTCATCGGCCTTGATCAGCGCCTGGTTGAGGGTGTCGCCATCTTCGACCCGGGCCAGACCGATGCTGATGGTCACCGGGTGCCGGGTCGGTTGCTCGCGCACCACCCGGCACAATTTCCCGGCCAGCGCCTCGACATCCTCGCGGCGCACACCGGCCAGATAGATCGCAAACTCCTCGCCACCCAGTCGCGCGTACTCAAACGGTGCCATCACCGCTTTGATGTCCGCCGCGATGCGCTTGAGCACCTCATCGCCGATGTCGTGGCCGTACACATCATTCACTTTCTTGAAGTTGTCGATGTCGATCATCGCCAGGTAATGGTCATGCTCGCGCGGTACGGCTTGCAGGGTTTTTCCGGCGCGGGTCATGAATGAACGACGGTTGGGAATTTCGGTGAGGGTGTCGTTATAGGCCTGATCCAGCAACAGCTTGGACATGATGTAGTTGTAGAGCTTGGCCTCGCGCAGCTTCAAAAACGTATAGATCGTCAACCCGCAGAGAAAGACGGCGTAAGCGATGGTCATCACGCCTTTGAGTTCGAACAGCCCGACTTCGGTACCAAAAAACGGATTGAGCACCAGCCATATCACCCCTTGCGAGGTGTAGAACGACCAGCGACTGATGGGCAGAACCGAAATGCTGTAAAGCATGCTCGAGGCGCCCAGCACCAGCCACGCAGGTTGAAAACTGGCGGGCAGGCCGTCGATCAGCAGTCGCACACCAACGGTCATGGCAACGACGAACAGGATGTTCAGGATGTCGAAATGGGCGGCCTTTCGCGTGAACAGCAGAATGACCGCCTGAATCGAAAACACCGTCAGAAACACCATCGATCGCCAGGTAAAACCCTGGCCTCCAAGGAAACTGACGATCAGATCGAAGACAATCCAGACACTGATGCTTGCCAGATAAATCAGCAGGCAGAATGTGTGCAGCCGCTCGAATTCATGCTGAATGAACTCGCTCCACAGTTCGGCGGGCGCGGTCTTCTTCAGGACTTCGTCTTCAATGGTTTTGTACATTGCTGCCCGGATGCTTGCGTTGATTATCGAGGATGACCGAACCCCACGGTCGGTAGCGCAGGGAAAACACCGCGTTCTGATGGCAGCCGGTCGAGGTCGCATCCGGGCTGGCCGGCTCGGCACGGAAGGGTTCGCCCTCGCGGCTGACCTGCCGGAAGGCTTCGCGCACGATACCCACGGAGCAGGGCAGTGCACTGGCGTAACCGTTGCGCACCAGCGGTGACAAACGACCGGTGCCCGCGCCGTCCTGCCACCAGATCTGCGCACCCGCCGCCGTCAATTCGCCCAGCCATTGACCGTTGACCGCCGGGGCCAGCTTGCCGGCACTGAAGGCGCTGACATGCAGCGGCGCATCCAGCTTCGCGGCAAAGTCCTTCAATTGGCGCTGAAGTGTGGCCCGTCGATCTGCCGCCAGAAAGTGCAGGTCGTCCAGTTCCAGCGGCAGATACCACCCGCTGACCTGCAGCTTCCAGTCCTGGCGGAGCTTCTGCTGCTGGGCCAGTGACTGGCCCAGTTGTGCCTGCCAGTAGGCGCCGAGACCGGCGCTGTCCAGTTCATCGATGCGTTTGTAGTAGGCCGGGTCCATCGCCAGGCCGAGCACCAGTTGCAGACCTTCCCGCTGAGCGAGTTTCAGGCTGTTGGCGAGCCAGCCATTGGCGCCGCCGAAGTCCGAGTCGCCATAGGCCGTCCACTGGACGATCACGGTTCGCGTGCCTTGTTTCGCGGTGTCTTGCCAGACCTTCTGCCACTGCGCCTGGGTCAGGCCGGCATCGACATTCAGCGGCTGATAGAAGACACGCTCATCGGCCTTGGCGACAGTGGCACTCATCAGCAGACACAAACACAACATCCATCGAGCCATCAGAAATTCCACTCCACGCCCAGCAGCACACCGTTGCCGCCTTCATACAGATTGCCGCCCAGCGACTGTTGATATTCGGTGCGAACCGTCAGTTTCGACCGGTAGGCGTTGTAACGATCCTCGTCGTACCACCATTGCCAGCGCAGACCGACACCGGTGCGCAGGTCCTGGCGCCAGTCGTTGCTCGGGTCCTGGCTGGCAAACTCGAGGAAGCCGTAAGGCATGATCGTCTGGGCGCCACTGTCGAGAAGTTTCCAGGCGTGACCTTGCTGGAAGCGCGACAGCCACTGGTGATCGCCGGCCTTGGTCCACCACGCGGCGTCGAGGTAGAGAAAACGCTCGTCCCAATCGTTTTCATCGACCCGCCAGTCGTTGCGGTACTTGCCCTGATCGAGGAATGAGGCGGTGGCGCGCAGCAGGTAATCAGTGGTGGTGTGACCGTCCTTGCGGTGATCGTTGACCTGATCGAACAGCTTTTCCGGCACCAGCATCTGGCCGAGGCTCAGGCTGTGACTGTCGTCATCGTCGAGCTGGCTCTGCTTGTAGATCTCGCCGTAGAAGTTGATGTTCTGTGTGCCCCACGGTTTGTAGCGCAGGCCGACACCGGCGGCGAGGGACTCGGCGTAACTTGAGCGACCTTGTCCGCCCAGCAGGACGCGACCGTACACCGACAGCGTGCTGCCGGCGCGGCTTGGTTCTTCGCCCAAGGCGTGGTCCCACATTGCCAATTGCACATTCTGCGAATCCGAGCGACGGCGTGAACCTTTGCTGTCGTCCGGGCGCACGAAGTCGTTGGTCGAGATCCCGGCCGGCGACCAGGTGCTGGCAATCGTCCGGCTGTCACGCCGTGACAAGGTTTCATGGGCACGGCGCTGGCGATAACGGCGGGCCTCCATGCTGCCGTCTTCGCCATCGGCCGCCACCGGGTTCTGCTCCAGATCGATCACCCGGCGCAGTTCCTTGCGCGCGGAGGCGCTGTCTTCGACTTCGTCGTAGCGCCAGGCCAGGGTTTCGCCGAGGCGGTAATCCTCGGGGAAATCGCGGGTGGCCTGTTGCAGATACGGAATCGCCGTGGCGCGTTCTTCGCGGGTTTCGGCGCCGGCCAGACGCATACCGTAGTCGGCGCGATAACGCGGATTGTTCGGCTCGCGGCGTACCGCTTCGGCCAGCCATGCAGTGCTTTGCGGCAGGTCACCGGCCTTTTGCGCGGTGACCGACGCGGCGTAGAAGTGCCCGGCATCCGGTGCCTGCTGCAGGGCCTGGCGCTGACGTTGCAGTGCCTGGGCGTGATCACCCCGTGCGTCGGCGATGGCTGCGCCGAGGGCCCATTCATTGGCACCGCGAGTGGTGCTCTGTTGCCAGTAGGTTTCGGCGGTCTGGCTGTCACCAACATTCAGGGCGCTGCGACTGGCTGTCAGACGCGCGTTGTCGCTGAGTTCGGCGGTCGGGATGCTGCGCCAGATCGTCAGTGCACCGGCAGAATCACCGGCCGCTTCCAGGGCATAGGCCAGCGGCAGACGACTGCCGCGATCGCCGAGCTTTTCAGCCTGCTGGTAATAGACGACGGCTTCACCCGGGCGATCAGGCATGGCGCAGCGACCGAGCGCGCGGTAATCGCCAGCCGCTTGCGGGTGGCTGCCGATGGCTTGCTGCACGGCGTCGCACTGGCCGGTCTCCGCAAGTTGCGCGAGCAGTTGGCCGCGCGTGGCACCGTCCACCCGGTTGAGCAGGAGCGCCATGCGTCGCTGTTGCTCCGGCGTCGTGGAGGGCGCTGCTGCATACAAGCCGGCCAGACGCTGCAACGCCGTCGCTGGCAAACGCCCGCCATGACGATCGAACGCGGATTCCAGCAACTGTTGAGCGTGCGCGCGGTCGCCGGCATTCACCGCAAGATAGGTGGCCTGATTGAGCGAGGAAAGATTGTCGGTCTGTCGGTAATGCAGTTCCCACAGGGTCTCCGCTTCGATCATCCGTCCCATGCGCTGCGTCAGTTCCGCACGGCGCTTGACGATATCGGGCGTCTGTTTCTGACCGGCCAGCCAGGCGTTGACTTCGGCACTGCGACCTTGCTCCTGCCAGATGTCGAGCACCTGTGTTTGTCGTCGACTGTCCCAGGGTGCCGGCAGACGGGTGCTTTGCAATAGATCCGTGGCTTGCAGGCGCTGGGCGAGTACCAGCCAGGTCTGTGGGTCGTCGGTCGGCGGGCAGCTGCGCAGTTGCTTGAGCGCGGCTTCCGGATCCTGGCGCGACAGCCATTCCGCGGTTTCCAGGCAAGGCCGTTGCAGATCGTTGCTCAGACGCTGCACGGTGGGCACGTCTTCGGTCTTGCGTGCCAGTTCCCACAGACGCTGACGTTGCGCCGGATCGGCGAGATCGCTGGCCGGCAACGACTGCATCCAGCGTTGGGCCTGTTGCTCGTGGCCCATGGCGATGGCGCGGTCGACCATCGCCAGGCGAATGTTGCGTGCGGCCTCGGGACTCGGCGCCTGTTGCAGCAGTTGCTGCAGCGGCTTTTCATCGAGACGCTGCACGTAAGCGTTGGCCAGCCGTTGCCAGCCTTCGGCGTCCAGTTGTTTGCGTGCGGCCAGCGGCGCCAGTTGGTCGATGGTGCCGCTCCAGTCGCGCAGTTGCTCCGACCAGTTGGCGCGGGCCAGGCGCAAGATGTTGTCGTCACCCTTGGGCGCCAGTTGTGCCAACCAGTCATGGGCCTTGGCCGCGCCGCCGAACTTGGCCAGGCTCAGGCTGTAGGCCTGCCACAGACGCACACGGTCATTCAGGCTGCTGGTGGCCATCCAGCTTTCAACTTGCGTGCTGGTCGGCGGATCCTGTTCGATCCAGGTCAGGCGCAGGTCGAGCAGGGCATCGCTGTTGTCCGGCAATGCTTGCAGCGCTTCCTTGTAACGGCGTTGATTGGCCAGTGACTCCACCAGCAGTGCCCGCGCCTCATCGTTTTTCGGGACCTTTTCCAGCAAGTGGCGCATCAGTCGTTCGACTTCTTTCCAGTTGCCCTTTTTCGCCTCGCGATAGCTGCGGTCCATGTAGGGGTAGCTGCGGAACTGTTCAAAGTCGCTCAGCGGTGCAGCCTGCAGCGGATACGCGGTGCTCAGGCCCAGCAGCAGGCTGCCCATCAGCAAGGTTTGACGATGCACAGGCTTCATGCGACCTCCCGGACAATGCGGTAGGCGGCTTGCTGTTCGCTGGCCTGATCGGCCAGGGCCTGTTCCAGTACTTCCTGGGTAATCATGCCCCGGGAAATCAGGTGTTCACCGAGTGACATCTTCTCGGCATCGAAGTCGATCAGCGCCTGATTGAACAGGGTCGGCGGAACCATGCCGCGCACCTGCAACAGATTGCCCAGCAGCACTTGATGGCGGCTGACCCGTTCCAGCAGGGCTTCATCGTCCTGATGGCGCTCAAGCACTTCGAGCATATGACGCACTTCCTCATTCTGGCGGGGGCTGGCGTACCAGTAACGAATCCCCAATGTGACTCGGCCCTGAGGTGCGAGACGGCTGCGCACCGGGCGTTTCAATTGACGGCTGATGGCGCCGAGCGAGACCTGACTGACCGGGCCTTCGGAGGCCAGAATCAGGGTGTCGCCTTCTTCGGCCACCGGCAAAATGCCGTAATGGGAGGCGACCCGGCGCGGTACGGCATCGATCAGGCCTTTGTCGAGCTTGAACGGATTGAGCGGCGCCCATTCCAGATCAAGCTGCTCGGCGAGGGTTTGAACCAGCTGAGTGCTGTCGATGTACTCACGCAGCAACAGTTCGCGGCCGAGTCGACGGCGTACGGGGCTGGTGATTGCCGCTTCCAGTTGCTCTTCGGTAAGCAGACCCTTTTCCACCAGTCGATGGCCGAGCGGCGTGCGCTGTGCCTTGGTCAGCGCCGGGAATTCATGGGTGGTCTTGTCCCAGGCCACACGCCGCGAATCGCCCATTTCCATGACCTGACGCAAGGCGCGCAGGTTGGCGAAGAAATTGACGAAGTTGCTCCACATCATGCGCGGCGCTGACAGCAGACCTTCAACCAATCCGTAGTAACGAGTGACGAACCAGCCGCGCTGGAACAGGCGGTTGAGCAGCATCAGGCCGTTGAGCCACAGCAGCACTGAGAGCAGCGAGCTGTCGGCGAGAATCGAGGGATAGCGCCACGAGTCCGGGGAAATGATCGTCACCGCCCACATCGCCAGCAGTACCAGGAACAGCAGGTTCACCAAAAAACTCAGCAGGTAGGCGATCAGCCCGCGACGGTCGCGCCACAGGAAGTAGTTGAGAAGACCCTTGCGGCTCCAGCCGAGGTTCTTGGTGCCCTGGAACACGATGCCGACAATCCACCGCGATTTCTGCCGGATTGCATGTTGCAGGTCGCGGGGAAAGTGTTCGCGGACGCAGATCACCTGGGAGAACTCGCGGTTCATCCCGAATACCCAGGGTTGCTCCAATGCCAGTTTCGGATCGCTGACCGAATAGCGGGCGAAGATGCATTTCATGCCTTTCTGCTTGAGGCGGAAACCGATGTCGTAGTCCTCGGTGAGACTCTGCACATCGAAGGCAATGCCATCGCCGTCTTCCAGCAGGGCACTGATGGCCTTACGGCTGAAGCAGGTGCCGACGCCGGCGCTGGGCACCTGGCCGGTGAGGGCTTCGCGGACGATCACGTCCTTGCCGTGGTTCTCGGCGAACTCATCGACGTAGTGCCCGGCGGTGAAGCCTTTCCACTCCGGCGCGTAGGGATAGACCGGTATCTGGATCAGGTCTTTGTTCGGCAGCAGGTAGTTGTAGAGGCGCAATTCCATCGGCGAAATCACGTCTTCGGCGTCGTGCAGGATGAACCCGGCGAACTGGATTTTCGCCTCGCTCTCGAAGCGCAGGATCGCGTCGATGATGTTGTTCAGGCAGTCGGCCTTGCTGGTCGGGCCGGGGCGGGCGCACACCACTTTGTGCACGTTGGGGTAGTGCTGGCACACCGCGTCGACATCGGCCTGGGTTTCGGCATCGTTGGGGTAGGTGCCGACGAAAATCTGATAGTTCTCGTAGTCGATGGTCGAGGCGGCCAGACGCGCCATTTCACCGACCACGCCGACTTCGTTCCACGCCGGCACCATGATTGCCAGCGGTTTCTCGGGAATCGAATACAGGCGTTCCTCGTCGGCACGCTTGAATTTCTCGTAGATCCGCCAGCGCCGGATGAATTTGCGGCTCCAGTAAACGAGGTCGATGAACAGGTCATCGAGGCCGAGGATGAACATCAACAGGGCGAGGGCAATCGCCACATATTTGAGACCGAACAGCACATACGCGAAAAAATCGACCCAACCCAGACTCATACCCCTTTACCCGCCGCCGAGCGTGCGCTCAGCCAGGCGTAGAGGCGGTTGGAACAGATGTTGAGTGTGATGTCGGGCCACTGACGCAGAACCCGGGCCAGCGGGGCCATTTTGATGGCCTCCGGGCGAGTACCGAAAACCATCATGACATTAAAGGACATTGACCCCTCCTGGGACGAAGCAAGGCCGCGGCCAAAGGGCCGGCAGCACTTATCTCTTTCTGAGAAATAAAGAAAAGCAGCCGGATGGGAGCTTGTCCAATCCGGCTTCGAGGCTAGTTGTTACAGATCAATTGGAACGACGGTGCCATTTCCTGATGGCTCTTAGGTGGCACTTTCAGGAAAAGTTCCATCGTTTTGCGCGGGGGATGGTGCAGAGGGTGCTGAGGGTTTGGTGCAGCCAGGAGAGGGTGTGTCGGGGTTTGCGGCAAGTGGCGGGTGCTTTCACCTTGCCGATGTGTTCGGCGAAATGCTCATGAAGGGATCTTTCATCTCCAATGCCTTTGAGTTTTTTCCGCAGTTTCCCGTCCTGAAAGAAAAGCACCGTAGGGAATCCGTCGACATGAGAAATATTGGGCGACTTTTCCGCTTCGAGCATGTAGATGTTCGCCCGAAGTCGATAAGGCTCCGCGATTTCACGAAAAACCGGGCTGGCATAGGTACAGGCACCGCAGTGCTCGCTGTAGAAATACAGAATCACTGGACGCCATCCCTTCAACACTTTGCGGTAGGCGGGGTGCAACGTTGTGTGGGGGGGACGGGTTCTCATTGGAGCCTCCTTTTCAATGAGTCTGGAAGGCCTTTGACGTTAAAGCAGGGCAAAACGGCGGTCTACTGTCAGAAATTACAGGTAGGTCCTACAAAGGATGATTTCGTCCTACTTTGATGCAAGAGCATTCCCTCAGAAGACTCAGATCCGCGGAGGCCAAGCAGCTGGTATCGTTTTCAGACATTTATCAAAGGAGCTCCTGATGGGCAGCGACGCAGGTTTTAAAGCAGTTTCCGTAGTACAAACTGATGAGGAGCTTATGAATCGCCTTGAGGATCTGGAGCTGATAGCTCTCTGCAAGGAGCGGGAAAATGATCCGACCATAAAAGTTTCGATAGACGACTTTTGAGCTTGGTTCTCGGAAATAAACACTGCCCCTGAATCGATCACCCGTGCACCGACTGGGAACCTGCTACCCGCATTGTTGTAGCCAACGGTAGCGCACGCTCCGCTCTCTCACTGTTCCTCTATTTTTTCTTTTTACATATCTCTTTGATTCCTCAGAATTTTCAATCCATTGCAGATTCCCCGCGAATCCTGTGGCACACTTTCTGCTGTCTATTCCGTAGTAACAAACCGTGTTCCGGTATAGCGGAATAAACAACTTCCTGGAGTGCTTGCCATGCATCGCCGACCTTCCTTGTTCAAAGCGTGTGTTTTTGTTCTCGCGGCTTCGTCCGCTGTCGTGGGTATGGCCCAGGCGGCTGACAGCAAGCTCGACAGCGTCCTGGCCCGTGGAAAACTGATTGTGGGCACCGGCAGCACCAATGCGCCGTGGCACTTCCAGGGCGCGGACGGCAAGTTGCAGGGCTTTGATATCGACATCGCCCGGATCGTCGCCAAAGGTCTGTTCAACGACCCGAGCAAGGTCGAGTTTGTTGTGCAGTCTTCCGATGCGCGGATTCCCAACCTGCTGACCGACAAGGTCGACATGAGCTGCCAGTTCATCACCGTCACCGCCAGCCGTGCGCAGCAAGTGGCGTTCACCCTGCCGTACTACCGCGAAGGCGTCGGCCTGCTGCTGCCGAACAACAGCAAATACAAGGAAATCGAAGACCTGCAGGCCGGTGGTGACGGCGTGACCGTGGCCGTGCTGCAGAACGTGTACGCCGAGGAGCTGGTGCATCAGGCGCTGCCCAAGGCCAAGGTCGATCAGTACGACAGCGTTGATCTTATGTACCAGGCGGTGAACTCCGGTCGCGCCGATGCCGCCGCCACCGACCAGTCTTCGGTCAAATACCTGATGGTGCAGAACCCTGGCCGCTACCGCAGCCCGACGTACGCCTGGAGCCCGCAGACCTACGCGTGCGCCGTCAAACGTGGCGATCAGGACTGGCTGAACTTCGTCAACACCGCCCTTCATGAGGCCATGACCGGCGTCGAGTTCCCGACTTATGCCGCGTCGTTCAAGCAATGGTTCGGCGTGGATCTGCCATCGCCGGCCATCGGTTTCCCTGTCGAATTCAAATGATCCCGTGAGAGTGGGGCGCCCTGATGCGCCTCGCTCAAGGTACTGCCGACCATGAACTATCAGTTGAACTTTGCCGCCGTGTGGCGCGATTTCGACACCTTGCTGGCGGGGCTCGGTCTGGGCCTCGAACTGGCGCTGGTGTCGATCGCCATCGGCTGCGTGATCGGCCTGCTGATGGCGTTTGCCTTGCTGTCCAGGCATCGCGCCTTGCGGGTGCTGGCATCGGTGTATGTGACGGTGATCCGTAACACGCCGATTCTGGTGTTGATTCTGTTGATCTACTTTGCGTTGCCAAGCCTGGGAATCCGGCTGGACAAGATCCCGTCGTTCATCATCACGCTTTCGCTGTATGCCGGGGCGTACCTGACCGAAGTGTTCCGCGGCGGTTTGTTGAGCATTCCCAAGGGCCAGCGCGAAGCGGGGCTGGCTATCGGTCTGGGCGAGTGGCAGGTGAAAGCCTACGTCACCGTGCCGGTGATGTTGCGCAACGTGCTGCCGGCGCTGTCGAACAACTTCATTTCGCTGTTCAAGGACACCTCGCTGGCCGCCGCGATCGCGGTGCCGGAGCTGACCTATTACGCGCGCAAGATCAACGTCGAAAGCTACCGGGTGATCGAAACCTGGCTGGTGACCACGGCGTTGTATGTCGCGGCCTGTTACCTCATTGCCATGCTGCTGCGTTACCTCGAGCAGCGTCTGGCGATCCGCCGATAGGAGGCTGCGATGTACGAATCTCCCAGTTGGTTGCATGAGTTGTGGATCGCTCGCGAAGCCTTGTGGCAAGGCTTTCTGACCAGCGTGCAGGTGTCGGCGCTGGCGATTCTGTTCGGCACGTTTATCGGCGTATTCGCCGGGCTGGTGCTGACCTACGGCAAGTTCTGGATGCGCGCGCCGTTCCGCTTTTATGTCGATCTGATTCGCGGCACGCCGGTGTTCGTGCTGGTGCTGGCGTGCTTCTACATGGCACCGGCGCTCGGTTGGCAGATCAGTGCGTTTCAGGCGGGTGCCTTGGGGCTGACGCTGTTTTGCGGCTCCCACGTTGCCGAGATCGTGCGCGGTGCGTTGCAGGCGTTGCCACGCGGGCAGATGGAAGCCGGCAAGGCCATCGGCCTGACGTTCTATCAGTCCCTTGGTTACGTCCTGTTGCCTCAGGCACTGCGGCAGATCCTGCCGACCTGGGTCAATTCGTCCACCGAAATCGTCAAGGCCTCGACCTTGCTGTCGGTGATCGGCGTGGCCGAGCTGTTGCTCAGCACCCAGCAGATCATCGCCCGGACGTTCATGACCCTGGAGTTTTACCTGTTCGCCGGTTTTCTGTTCTTCGTCATCAACTACGGCATCGAATTACTCGGCCGGCACATTGAAAAGCGGGTGGCCCTGCCATGACTCAAGCTCAAGTTTCCAACGTCCAGAACGCTCAGCCGCTGCTGGACATCCGTGGCCTGCACAAACAATACGGCGCGGTCGAAGTGCTCAAGGGCGTCGACCTGAGCATGCAGCGCGGCAACGTGGTGACGCTGATCGGCTCCAGCGGCTCGGGCAAGACCACGCTGCTGCGCTGCGTGAACATGCTGGAGGAATTCCAGGGCGGGCAGATCCTGCTCGATGGCGAATCCATCGGCTATGACGAACTCAACGGCAAGCGCGTGCGCCACCCGGAAAAAGTCATTGCCCGTCATCGTGCGATGACCGGCATGGCGTTCCAGCAATTCAACCTGTTCCCGCACCTCACCGCGTTGCAGAACGTCACGCTCGGCTTGCTGAAAGTCAAAAAGATGCACAAGGACGAAGCCGTGGTCCTGGCCGAGAAATGGCTGGAGCGAGTCGGCCTGCTGGAGCGGCGCAATCACTTTCCCGGCCAGTTGTCCGGCGGTCAGCAGCAGCGCGTGGCGATTGCCCGGGCGATTGCGATGAACCCGAGCCTGATGCTGTTCGACGAAGTCACCTCGGCCCTCGACCCGGAACTGGTCGGCGAAGTGCTGAACGTGATCAAGGGCCTGGCCGAGGACGGCATGACCATGTTGCTGGTGACCCACGAAATGCGTTTTGCGTTCGAGGTCTCGGACAAGATCGTTTTCATGAATCAGGGGCGCATCGAAGAGCAGGGGCCTCCCAAGGAACTGTTCGAGCGTCCTCAATCGCCGCGGCTGGCGGAATTTCTCAAAAGCACGCGGTTCTGACTTTTCACTTTTTCAATCAGGAGAAACACCCATGAGCATTACTCGTTACGGCACCGGCAGCACCGCCGCTGGCGGCCAGCCACGTCCATTCGCCCGCGCTGTTGAGGCCGATGGCTGGCTGCACGTTTCCGGGCAGGTGCCGGCGGTGGATGGCGAGATCATTGTGGGCGGCATCGTCGAGCAGACGCACCAGACCATGAAGAACCTGATCGCGATTCTCGAAGAGGCCGGTTATGGCCTGGAAGACGTGGTACGCGCCGGCGTGTGGCTGGACGATCCGCGGGATTTCAGCAGTTTCAACAAGGTCTTCGGCGAGTACTTCAAGCCCGAACACGCACCGGCCCGGGCCTGTGTGCAGGCGAGCATGATGGTCGACTGCAAGGTCGAGATCGACTGCATTGCGTACAAGAAGAAGGCTTGAGTGATGTGGCGTCGCTGAGGCCATAGCCCCCTCACCCTGGCCCTCTCCCCCAGGAGAGGGGACTGATCTCTATCGATGCAGATTGTTGTGCCAGACGATGGCATTTGCATCGATACGGTCAGGCTCCCTCTCCCTCCGGGCGGTCCGACGTTTCGGGAGGGCGGGGGGTGAGGGCTGCGATCCAACTGACACAACGCCAAGGGCCAGTTACCATCCCCGGCATCTTTTATGGGAACAACAGAAATGACCGAAGACACCATCAAGCGCCGGGCACGCGGTCTGGACCGGGCGTTCGATATCCTCGATTTCCTCAAGGAAATCGGCCAGCCACTGCGCCCGAACGACATCGCTAACGGCATCGGCAGCCCGAAATCCACGGTCTACGAGCTAGTGGCGTCATTGCTCGAGCGGCGGATTCTGGAGCCGGTGGGCAAGGACGGTCACGTCTATCTCGGTCGTCAGCTGTACTTCCTTGGCCAGGCGCACTTGCGCCATTTCGACCTCAGTCGCGAGGCCGATCACGCGTTGCAGGAGATTGTCAGCCAGACCCGGGAAACGGCGCAGATGTGCCTGCTCAACGGGCGCAAATACACGGTGGCGCTGATGAAGGAGGGCGAGCGGCATTTCCGCATTTCTTCCGATATCGGTGAAAACGCGCCGATCCCGTGGACCGCGTCCGGGCGCCTGCTGCTGGCGCACTTGAGCGATCAGCAGATCAGTGACCTGATCGACCCAGACGATTTCATTCTGCCGGGTGGCGAACGCCTGCCGATGGAGACGTTTCTGGCGGAAATCCGTCAGGCCGGCATCGACGGTTTCTTCTCCTTCGACAGTGTCGCCGACACCTTTACCCATTGCTTCGCCGCCCCGGTCAAAGACCCTCAAGGCGTGGCCATCTGCACCCTGTGCATCGTCGCCCCGCGCGCCGATGCCAAGACTAATTACAACGACTATCGCCGGGTCTTGATCGAGAGTGCCAACAGCCTCGCCCGGCGAATCAACGAATAACCGCGCCTGCCTGCGGGCGCGACTGTGAGGAGTTCGACCATGACGACTGCCAACAACACTGCTGCCGTGGAAAAGGGCGATGCCGCCGTCGGCGCGCAACTGGTGCGTGACATCAGCCTGCCGGCGCTGGTGCTGCACCGCGAAGCGCTGGAACACAACATCCGCTGGATGCAGAAATTCGTCAGCGACAGCGGCGCCGAACTCGCGCCCCACGGCAAGACCAGCATGACCCCGGCGCTGTTTCGTCGTCAGCTCGACGCCGGCGCTTGGGGCATCACCCTGGCCAGCGCCACCCAGACCCGCGCTGCATACGCCCACGGCGTACGTCGGGTGCTGATGGCCAACCAACTGGTCGGCACACCGAACATGGCGCTGATCGCCGATCTGCTGGCGGCCGATTCCGGCTTCGATTTCTATTGCATGGTCGATCACCCGGACAACGTCGCCGATCTGGGCGCTTATTTCGCATCGCGCGGCGTGCGGCTTAACGTGATGATCGAATACGGCGTGGTCGGCGGCCGTTGCGGTTGCCGCAGCGAGCAGGAAGTCATCGAACTGGCCAAGGCCATCGGCGCGCAACCAGCGCTGGCCCTGACCGGCATCGAAGGTTACGAAGGCGTGATCCATGGCGATCACGCCGTCAGCGGCATCCGTGAATTCGCGGCCTCGCTGGTGCGCCTGGCGGTGCAGTTGCAGGACAGCGGCGCGTTCGCCATCGCCAAGCCGATCATCACCGCGTCGGGTTCGGCGTGGTACGACCTGATCGCCGAATCATTCGAAGCGCAGAACGCTGGCGGGCGTTTCCTCAGCGTGCTGCGTCCCGGCAGTTATGTCGCTCACGACCATGGCATCTATAAAGAGGCGCAGTGCTGCGTGCTCGACCGTCGTAGCGACCTGCACGAAGGCCTGCGCCCGGCGCTGGAAGTCTGGGCGCACGTGCAGTCGCTGCCGGAGCCGGGGTTTGCGGTGATTGCCCTGGGCAAGCGTGACGTGGCGTTCGATGCCGGGATGCCGGTGCCGTTGCTGCGTTACAAGGCCGGCGTGCTGCCGGCAGTGGGCGACGATGTCGGCGCCTGCAAGGTGACGGCGGTGATGGACCAGCACGCGTTCATGACCGTGGCGCCCGGCGTGGAATTGCGCGTCGGCGACATCATTTCCTTTGGCACTTCGCACCCATGCCTGACCTTCGACAAGTGGCGCGTGGGGCTGCTGGTGGACGAGCAGCTGTCGGTGATCGAAACCATGGAAACCTGCTTCTGATGAACTCGCTCAGTGCATTGGGTCCGAACACCCCGCGCATCGCCCTGATCGGCGAATGCATGATCGAACTCCAGCAACGTGCCGATGGCAGCCTGCAACAGAGCTTTGGCGGTGACACGCTGAACACGGCGGTCTATCTGTCCCGCGCCATGGGCGACAACGCGCAGGTCGATTACGTCACGGCGCTGGGTGATGACAGCTTCAGTGACGCGATGTGCCGCATTTGGGCCGACGAAGGCATTGGTCTGGATATGGTCCAGCGTTTACCCGGTCGTCTGCCGGGTCTGTATTGCATCCAGACCGACGCCGCCGGCGAACGTCGTTTTCTGTACTGGCGCAACGAAGCCGCCGTTCGCGACTGCTTCACCACGCCGGCGGCCGCGCCGATTCTGGCGGCGCTGCCGGATTACGACGTGCTGTATTTCAGCGGTATCACGCTGGCGGTACTCGGTGCGCAGGGGCGGGAAAAACTGATCGAGACCTTGATCGAAGCCCGTCAGCGTGACGCGCGAATCGTCTTCGACAACAACTACCGCCCACGCCTGTGGGCTTCGGTGGAAGAGGCGCGGGCGGCGTATCGCAGCGTGTTGCCCCATGTCGATCTGGCGTTGCTGACGGTGGACGACGAACAGGCGCTGTTCCATTTCGAAGACTGTGACGCGGTGTTTGAAGCGTACGCGCAGATCGGCACGCCGGAAGTGGTGCTCAAGCGTGGCGCTGAAGCCTGTCTGATCCGTTGCGACGGGGAAGCGTTCGAAGTCCCGGCGCAGAAGGTCGAGAAGGTGGTGGACACCACGGCAGCGGGGGATTCGTTCAGTGCGGCGTATCTAGCGAGTCGCTTGTCCGGCGCAAGCCCTGTGCAGGCGGCGGAGGCGGGGCATCGCTTGGCCAGTCAGGTCATTCAAGTGCCTGGGGCGTTGATCCCCAGGGATTGATGCCGATCCCTGAAGGCGCTGCCGAAAGCCGCGCCTTCGGGCACTGGATCAGTCGCGGTAAAACACCTGTACCAGGTGATACCCGAACTTGCTCTTGATCGGCCCGTGCACGGTGCGCAGCGGTTTTTTGAAAATCACCGCATCGATCGCACCGACCATCTGCCCCGGCCGCACTTCACCCAGATCGCCGCCGCGCTTGCCGGATGGACAAGTCGAAAATTTCTTCGCCAGCACATCGAACGCCTCACCGTTGGCGATGCGTTGTTTGAGTTTTTCAGCCTCTTCGGCGGTTTTCACCAGAATGTGGCGGGCTTGGGCTTTCATCGTGCAATACCTGTAGCGGGGTGACGGCGGGGCGCGGATTATGCCTCAAGTCACGGGTTTTGGCTGATCATCGTTCGGATCTTGCCGGCCAGCTGTTCGATGGAAAACGGTTTGGCGACCATGTCCATACCGTCCTCAAGAAAGCCCTGACGCTCGGCGGCTTTCTGCGCGTACCCGGTCATGAACAACACTTTGAGTCCCGGACGATGCTGCCGGGCGATCTCCGCCATTTGCCGGCCGTTCATGCCCGGCAGGCCGACATCGGTTACCAGCAGGTCCACCCGCAGATCCGATTCGAGCAACGGCAGGGCGCCCTTGGCGTCTTCGGCCTCATGGGCGCGATAACCCAGCTCCTTGAGCAGGTCCATGACCAGCATGCGCACCGCCGGATCGTCCTCGACCACCACCACGGTTTCGCCGGTGGCGACAGCGGGGGCCTCGGCAACCGCTTCGATTGCCGGCAGCTCCGCTTCCAGTGCATACAAGCGTGGCAAGTACAGACGCACGCAGGTGCCCTGACCCGGCAGGCTGTCGAGGCTGACGTGCCCACCCGATTGCTGGGCAAAGCCATAAATCATCGACAAGCCGAGCCCGGTGCCTTGCCCGATGGGTTTGGTCGTAAAGAACGGATCGAACGCTTTGGAACGTACTGAAGGCGTCATGCCGGTGCCGTTGTCGCTCACCGCCAGCATCAGGTAATCACCGGCCTTGACCGGTTCGAGGGTAGTGATGTCGTTGCCGTCGAGGTAGACGTTGGCCGTTTCGATCAACAGCTCGCCGCCGTCGGGCATGGCGTCGCGGGCGTTGATCACCAGGTTGAGCAGGGCGTTTTCCAGTTGGCTGACATCCGTACTGACGGACCATACGTTGTCGGCCAGGCGCAACTTGAGTTCGATCGGATCACCCTTGGTACGGCGGATCAGGTCTTCCAGCGAGTGGATCAGCTCGTTGACGTCGAGGGTCTTGCGATCCAGCGACTGACGCCGGGAGAACGCCAGCAGACGGTGGGTCAGTGCCGCCGCGCGGTTGGCCGAGGACACCGCCGCGTCAGTGAAACGGCCGATCTCATCGGCGCGGCCATTGGCGATGTAGCGCTGCATCAGGTCGAGGCTGCCGATGATGCCAGTCAGCATGTTGTTGAAGTCATGGGCGATGCCGCCGGTGAGCTGGCCGACCGCTTCCATTTTCTGCGCGTGGCGCAAGGCATCTTCGGCGCGCTCGCGTTCGAACATTTCGTTCTGCAAGCGCTGGTTGGCCTGGGCCAGTTGTTCGGTGCGCGCACTGACGCGTTCCTCAAGAGTTTCATTGAGGTTGCGCAGGGCTTCTTCGGTCTTTTTTCGTTCGGTTTCGTCGATCACGAAGATGTAGAAACCGTTCACTGCTCCATCCGCACCGTGGCGCGGCAGGTAGTTCATCAAGGCGTGCCGCTGACTGCCATCACGGTGCGGCGTGTACAGGCTGAACGAGCAGGGCCGACCGGCGAGTGCTTCGGCGATGTACGGCGCCCGCAGGAAATAGGCCTCTTCGCCGATCACCTCACGGATCGTGCGACCGTACAGCTCTTGCGGCGTGAGCCCGTACCAGTCGAGGTACGCGGCGTTGTTCAGGCGAAAGCGTTCTTCGTGGTCGACATAGCTGATCAGGATCGGCATGGCGTTGATGATCAGTTGCAGCTCGGTCTGGCTTTGCCGCAGTGCCTGTTCGGTGTGCTTGCGTTCGGTCAGGTCCAGCGCCGCGCCGAGAAAACGTATCGGCCGGCCGTGATGATCCTTGTAGCAGCGCCCGCGGGCGAACACCCAGCGCAGCTCGCCATTGGCTTGCAGCAGGCGGTATTCCTCGGCGTATTCGGTGCCGTGGGTAATGCAATGCTTGATACTGCGGGCGATCATAGCGCGGTCTTCGGGGTGCACGCCGTGCAGGTACTCGCTGATCGGCAACTGACCGGCCAGGGCCGGATCGACACCGTGCAACTGGGCGAAATGCGCATCGGCGATGAAGCGGTCTTCGCCAATGTCCCAATCCCAGGTGCCGACCGCATCGGTGGCCGCCAGCGCCAGTTGCAGGCGCTCTTCGCTTTCGCGCTGGGCCTTGAGACTGTCTTCGGAGCGCTGCTGCAGTTCCAGGGCGATGCGCCGGCGTTCGTTGGTTTCGATGGCGGTGACCAGAATCCCGGCCACTTGCGCGCTTTCGTCGCGGATCGGGCTGTAGGTCAGGTCCAGCCAGAAGTCGGAGTCCTGGCCGTCACGTTGCAGGGTAAAGCGCCGTTCGCTGTAGGTTCGCACCTGGCCTTGTAGGACGGCGCTGTAAATCGGGTCGGTAAAGTCTCTAAGTTCCGGCCATATCTGGTGCGCCGGTTGTCCGAAAGCGTGCGGATGCTTGCTCCCGGCGAGCAGTGCAAAGCCGTTGTTATAGATCTGGGTGAGTTGCGGGCCCCACAACAGCAGCATCGGCATCGGCGAGTGAATCACGATGTCCACCGCGGTGCGCAGGCTCTGTGGCCAGGTGCCAGCGGCGCCCAGCGGGCTGCGGCTCCAGTCGGTGCGGGCAATCAATGCCTGGGCGTCGTTGGTGTTCGGTACAGCGTTCATCACATCAATCCTGGGCGTCGGTCGGTGAGGCGGCGTCTACTATCCTAGTGCGGTAGACGCTGTAAGGCACGTCGCGTCACGGCGCGGTCTTGTGTTCATTGAAAGCTTCGCAGGTGCTTTTGGCCATGGAAATCGACGCACTGCTCAAACAACTGGCGAGCCGTCACGGTTCGGATCTGTTCCTGTCCACGGGCGCACCGCCCAGTGCGCGGTTCGACGGGGTGCTGACGCCCTTGAGCGAGCAACCCTTCAAACCCGGCGAAGTGGCAACTGTCGCCGCCTCCCTGATGGACGCCGAGCAGCGCCGGGAGTTCGACCGGGATCTGGAAATGAACCTGGCGATTTCCCGCACCGGGATCGGCCGCTTCCGGGTCAATATTTTCAAACAACGCAATGACGTGTCGATCGTTATTCGTAACGTCAAACTCGACATTCCGCGATTCGAAGACCTCAAATTGCCAGCGGTATTGCTGGAAACGGTGATGCTCAAACAGGGGCTGATCCTGTTTGTCGGTGCTACGGACTCGGGCAAGTCGACCTCGCTGGCGGCATTGATCGATCATCGCAATCGCCACAGCAGCGGGCACATCATCACCATTGAAGACCCGGTGGAATACATCCATCGCCACAAAAAATCAATCATCAACCAGCGCGAAGTCGGGGTCGATACCCGAAGCTTTCACGCTGCGCTGAAAAATACTCTGCGCCAGGCGCCGGACGTGGTGCTGATCGGCGAAATCCGTGATCGCGAGACCATGGAACATGCGCTGGCCTTCGCCGAAACCGGGCATCTGGTGCTGTCGACATTGCACGCCAACAACGCCAATCAGGCGCTGGACCGGATCATCAATTTCTTTCCCGAAGAGCGTCGCCCGCAATTGCTGCATGCCTTGGGCAATCACCTCAAGGCGTTCGTCTCCCAGCGTCTGGTGCGAACCCGGGACGGTCAGCGACGGGCCGCCGCCGAGGTGATGCTGGGCACGCCGACGATTGCCGACCTGATCCGGCGCAATGATTTTGGTGAGCTGAAAACCATCATGGAAAAATCGGCGGAACTGGGCATGCAGACCTTTGACGGTGCACTGTTCGCGCTGGTAGCAGAAGGGGTGATCGATGAAGACGAGGCCCTGAAAAATGCTGATTCGGTGAATAACCTGCGCCTGCGTCTGAAGCTGCACGCCGACACCATGCCGTCCCCACCGCCCTCGACCGGCGAGTGGGGACTGATGGACTGACAGGCGTCAGTCGCGAAGTTCGACCCGATCGCGAAACTGCTCGAGCGCTTGCGGATTGGCGAGGGCATCGGTGTTTTTCACCGGATCACCGTGCACCACATTGCGCACGGCCAGCTCCACCACCTTGCCGCTGATGGTGCGCGGAATGTCGGTGACTGCGACGATTTTCGCCGGTACATGGCGCGGCGTGGTGTTGGCGCGGATCACCTGGCGGATCTGCTGTTGCAGCGCCTCATCCAGCGTTAGGCCGTCCTTGAGGCGTACGAACAGCACCACCCGCACGTCATCCTGCCACTGTTGGCCGATGGCGACGCTGTCCAGCACTTGCGGGACTTTTTCCACCTGCCGGTAGATCTCCGCCGTGCCGATGCGCACGCCGCCGGGGTTGAGGACAGCGTCGGAGCGGCCGTGAATCAGCATCCCGCCGTGGGGCAGTTGTTCGGCATAGTCACCCTGGGCCCAGACGCCGGGGAACTGGCTGAAATAGGATTTGCGCAGCTTTTCGCCATCGGGATCGTTCCAGAGTCCGATGGGCATCGCCGGGAATGGTCGAGTGCATACCAATTCACCTTTTTCGCCGATCACCGGTTGCCCGGCGTCATTCCACACTTCCACCGCCATGGCCAGGCTCTTGCCCATGATCTCGCCCCGGCGAACCGCCGACATCGGGTTACCGTTGACGAAGCAGGACACGATGTCCGTACCACCGGACATCGAGGACAGGCACACGTCCGGTTTGAAGTCGCGATAAACGAAGTCATAACTCTGCGGCGACAGCGCGGAGCCGGTGCAAAGCAGGGTTTTCAGGTGGCTCAGGTCGTAGCTTTCGCGCGGCTTGATGCCGCTGCTTTCCAGGGTCGCGAGGAATTTCGGGCTGGTGCCGAACACGCTGACCTGCTCGTCGTCGAGCAGCTCCAGCAATCGCTCGTTGTCCGGATAAAACGGTGAGCCGTCATACAGCACCACCGCGCTGCCGACCGCCAGTGCCGAGACCAGCCAGTTCCACATCATCCAGCCGCAGGTGGTGTAGTAGAACAGACGGTCGCCGGGGCCCAGGTCGACATGCAGCCCGTGCTCCTTGGCGTGTTGCAGCAACACGCCGCCGGTGCTGTGAACAATGCACTTCGGTACGCCGGTGGTGCCGCTGGAATACAGCACGTACAGCGGATGATCGAACGGCACCGGGACGAACTGCGGCTCATCGCCCGGTTCATAGAAGTCGTCCCACAGCGTGACGTTGGCGGGTGTCCGGTAATCCGTGGCATGGGCCTGAGGTCGCGCGTAGGGCACGATGATCAACTGGTGCAAGGTCGGCAGTTGTTCGAGGATTTCATTGATCTTGACGGTCTGGTCGATCTCTTTGCCGGCATAGCGGTAACCGGCGCAGGTGATCAGCACTTTCGGTTCGATCTGGCCAAAGCGGTCGATCACGCCGTGGGTGCCGAAGTCCGGCGATGAGCACGACCAGATTGCGCCGAGACTGGTGGTCGCGAGCATCGCCACCAGGGTTTGCCAGGTGTTGGGCATGCAGGCGGCAACCCGGTCGCCGACCACGACGCCGGCCGCTTGCAGGCTGGCCTGAAAACCGGCGACTTGCTGGGCCAGTTCGGCCCAGGTCAGCAGCTCACGCTGGCCGTTTTCCCCGATAGCGATCACGGCGATGGCATCGTCGCGTCGGCTCAACAGGTGTTCGGCGAAATTCAACGTGGCGCCGGGAAACCATTCGGCACCCGGCATTTTCAGGCCTCCACGCAGAACGGCGTCCGGTTGGGTGTGAAAACTGATGCCGAAGAAATCCACGATCGCCTGCCAGAACGCTTCGCGCTGGTCGATGGACCATTGATGCAGGGCCGGGTAATCGTCGAGGTGCAGGTGATGGCGTTGATTGATGAAGTGCCGAAAGCCGTCCATGCGGGACCGGGCAATGCGTTTGGCATCGGGCTGCCAGAGAATGTCGGACATGGGTTGCCTCTTATTGTTTGTCAGAAGGCTCCCACGACAGCGTGGGAGCGATCAATTGCAAGCTTATTGCGCGAGCCACCCGCCATCGATATTCCACGCGGCGCCACGCACTTGGCTGCCGGCCTCGCTGCACAGAAACAACACCAGCTCACCCAGATGTGCCGGGGTGACGAACTCCAGCGACGGCTGTTTCTGGGTCAGCAGATCGTGCTGCGCCTGCTGCGGGTCGACACCCTTGGCTGCGCGATCGTCGATCTGTTTCTGCACCAGCGGCGTCAGCACCCAGCCCGGGCAGATCGCGTTGCAGGTCACGTTGCTGGCGGCGGTTTCCAGGCCGACCACCTTGGTCAGGCCGATCACGCCATGCTTGGCCGCCACATACGCAGCTTTACCGGTGGAGCCGACCAGGCCGTGCACCGAGGCGATGTTGACGATCCGCCCCCATCCCTTGGCGCGCATGCCCGGCAGGCTCAGGCGAGTGCTGTGAAACACCGACGACAGGTTGATCGCGATGATCGAATCCCAGCGCTCCACCGGAAATTCTTCCACCGCCGCAACGTGCTGGATGCCGGCGTTGTTAACCAGAATGTCCACGCCGCCGAACTCGCGCTCGGCGTAGGCGATCATGTCGGCGATCTGCGCCGGATCGCTGACGTCTGCCGGGTGATGGCCGACCTTGCCGCCGAACTGCTCGACTTCGGCGATCACCTTGGAGGCGTCGCCAAAACCGTTGAGGATCAAGTTGGCGCCGGCCTTGGCCAGCGTCAGGGCGATGCCCAGCCCGATGCCGCTGGTGGAACCGGTAACCAGTGCGGTCTTGCCAGAAAGAGTCGTCATCAATACCTCACACAATGCCAGTGGCGTAGAAAGTGCCGATCACCACGAAAACCGCCAGGGTCTTGATCAGCGTAATACAGAAAATGTCCTTGTAGGCCTCACGGTGGGTGAGACCAGTGACGGCGAGCAGGGTGATCACGGCGCCGTTGTGC
This sequence comes from Pseudomonas sp. CH235, assembly GCF_004368175.1. Taxonomy (NCBI): domain Bacteria; kingdom Pseudomonadati; phylum Pseudomonadota; class Gammaproteobacteria; order Pseudomonadales; family Pseudomonadaceae; genus Pseudomonas; species Pseudomonas sp. CH235. The sequence goes on along the minus strand of NZ_RRZJ01000001.1, from coordinate 497,341 downwards.
GGCAGGGTGTCCATGCCGCCGCTGGCCATCGCGGCCACCCGGTGCAGCACTTCCAGCGGAATGTTGGCGGCGTGAGCGGCGCTGATGAATTGCTCCGACATCGCTGCCAGCGCGATGCTCATGCCGCCTGAAGCAGAACCGGTGATACCGGCCAGCAGGGTCACGGTAATCGCTTCGTTGACCAGCGGATTGGGAATGCTCTTGAGCCAGTCGGCCAGCACCAGGAAACCCGGCAACGAGGCGATGACCGCACCGAAACCGTATTCCGACGCAGTGTTCATCGCCGCCAGCAGCGCACCGCTGACTGCGCTTTTGCTGCCTTCGGCGAGCTTGCTTTTGATCGCTTTAAAACCGAATGCCAGCACCATCAGAATGCCGACCAACAGGGCTGCCTGCACCGCCCAGATCGCCGTGAGTTTGGCGATCTCGGTAGTGACCGGCGCGGCCATTCCCGGCAGCGCGAGGCTGTGGGTCTTGCCGTACCACTGCGGAATCCATTGGGTGAACAGCAGGTTCATGATGCCCACCGCCAGCAGCGGCGACAGGGCAATCCACGGGTTCGGCAGCTTAAGGTCTTCGGCGGTTTCCGGTTCGTTGCGCAGTTCGGTGCCGTAGCCTTCACCGGCACGCTGCGCCTTGTTGCGTTGGCGCTGCAGGAACAGCATGCCGGCGCAGAACACGAAAATCGTGCCGATCACACCCAGCCATGGCGCTGCCCACGCCGTGGTGTTGAAAAAGGTGCTGGGGATGATGTTCTGGATCTGCGGCGTGCCGGGCAGGGCGTCCATGGTGAACGAAAACGCGCCGAGGGCGATGGTCGCCGGAATCAGGCGCTTGGGGATGTTGCTCTGGCGGAACATTTCCGCTGCGAACGGGTAGACCGCGAACACCACCACGAAAAGCGAAACGCCGCCGTAGGTGAGCAGGGCGCAGACCAGCACGATCACCAGCATCGCCTGGCGGGTGCCGAGCAGACGAATCGCTGCCGCGACGATCGAGCGGGAGAAACCCGACAGTTCGATCAGCTTGCCGAACACGGCGCCGAGCAGGAATACGGGAAAGTAGAGTTTGATGAAACCGACCATCTTCTCCATGAACACCCCGGTGAAAGCAGGGGCGACGGCAGACGGGTCGGTGAGCAGGACGGCGCCGAGGGCGGCGATCGGGGCAAAAAGGATAACGCTGTAGCCACGGTAGGCCGCGAGCATCAGCAGCGCGAGGGCTGCCAAGGCGATGATCACACTCATGGTGTGCTCCTTCGATTGTTATTTTTGTGGGTGGAACGGGTGTGGGGAGGGCTATAGCGAGATCTGTGCCAGATGGTTAAGTTTTTGAAATAAAAAGGAATTAGTTTGATTTTTGGTGATGGCTTTCGAGGATTTATCTCTGTTTGGAGACTTCTATGACTGAGTGGACGCTTTCGCGGGCAAGCCCGCTCCCACAGTTGAACGCATTCCCCTGTGGGAGCGGGCTTGTCCGCGATGCTTTGGATGTTGTCTTGATTTGGAGAATTGTGTCTCCTTATTGAGACTCTGCGATCCCCAGCGCAATCATTTTCTTGTAAAGCGTCGACCGCCCAAGCCCCAGCCGCTCAGCCGCTTCAATCACCTTGCCCCCGCATTGCGCGAGGGTCGATTGAATGAACTGTCGGTCAAACCGCTCGCGGGCCTGACTGAAAGTCTCGTTGGTTGCCGGCTCTGACAGAGGCGTCAGCGTTCGCTCAACCGGAGTAAACGTGCCAATCGCCGCCCGAATGTCATCCGCCGTCAGCATCAAGTCATCACTGAGCAGCGCCGCCCGCTCCAGCACATTGCGCAGCTCGCGGATATTCCCCGGCCAGGCATGCTGACCCAACAGCTCCAGCGCTTCACGGTTCAACTCGTGCTGACTGCGCAACTCCTCAAGAATCGCCTCACTGAGCGCCGGCAGATCATCCAGCCGCTCCCTCAGCGGCGGCACCTGAATCGGAAGCACGTTGAGCCGGTAATACAAATCCGCGCGGAACTCGCCGCGCTTGATTGCCGCTTCCAGATCCGTCGAGGTTGCGGCAATCACCCGAACATCGCTCTGGATCACGTCGTTGGAGCCTACAGGCTCGAATTCCTTTTCCTGCAACACCCGCAGCAATTTGCTTTGCAGCGGCAGTGGCATGTCGCCGATCTCGTCGAGAAACAGCGTCCCGCCCTGGGCAATCTGCAACTTGCCGGTGCGGCCCTTGCGATCGGCGCCGGTGAAAGCGCCCGGCGCGGTGCCGAAGAACTCGGCTTCAAGCAACGCCTCGGGAATCGCCGCGCTATTGATACTGACAAACGCCTTGTGCGCCCGAGGTGAAGCGCCGTGGATCGCCTGGGCCAGCAATTCCTTGCCGCTGCCGGTTTCGCCCAGCAACAGAACCGGCGACTCGGCACTGGCGCTGCGACGGGCACGGCGCTTGACCTCGAGGCTGGCAGCGCTGGTGCCGATGAAGTGGGCGAAGTTGTATTTGGTCTGGCGGGCACGCAGCAGCGAGCGGGTCGAGGCCAGCTCTTCCTGCATGCTCAGGTAGCGCTTGAGCATCGGTGACAGCGTGCGCAGTTCGTCGAACAGGGCAAAACCGATGGCGCCGATCACCGCGCCGGCGTCGTCATGAATCGGCAGGCGCATCACCACCAGCGGTTCTTTCGGGGTGTCCTGCATGTCCAGCAGAATCGGCCGCCCGGTGCGCACCACTTCGCGCAGCAGGCTGCCGGGGATCACGCTTTCGCAAGGCTTGCCGATGGCCCCGGCGGCGGAGTCGAGCCCGAAGCGCCGGGCATAGCGCTCGTTCATCCAGACGATGTTCGCGTCGCGGTCGACAATCACCGTGCCTTCACTGGATTGCTCGATGATCTCGAACAACGAACGGATCGCCAGCGTGCGAACCCGTTGGTAATCCTTGAGGCTTTCGGTGGTGTTCATGGCGGCGTCCATTGGCGGAAGTCAGGTGGCGCGATTATGCCTATCCCGGATGCGCCGCCGCCAACAGCTCTTTGGTATAGGGATGCTGCGGTGAGTCGAACACGTCATGGCTGGCGCCGCTTTCGACCACCTTGCCGTCCTTGATCACGATCATGTCGTGGGCCAACGCCCGCACCACGGCCAGATCGTGGCTGATGAACAGATACGTCAGGCCATGTTTTTCCTGAAGCTGGCGGAGCAGGGCGACCACCTGTTTCTGCACGGTGCGATCCAGTGCCGAGGTCGGTTCGTCGAGCAGGATCAGCGCGGGTTTGAGTACCAATGCCCGGGCGATGGCAATGCGCTGACGCTGGCCACCGGAGAACTCATGGGGATAGCGATGACGGCTTTCGGGATCGAGCCCTACTTCCTTGAGCACGCGGATCACCTGATCGTCGCACTCCTCGGCGGTGGACTGGCAATGCACCTCCAGCCCTTCGCTGATGATCTGCGCCACCGACATGCGCGGGCTGAGGCTCCCGAACGGATCCTGGAACACCACCTGCATCTGCCGGCGCCACGGCCGCATCTGTTTCTGGTCGAGGCCGTCGAGGGCCGTGCCCTGGAAGCGGATGCTGCCCTTGGAGTCGAGCAGCCGTAGAATCGCCTGGCCGAGGGTCGACTTGCCCGAACCGGACTCGCCGACAATGCCCAGCGTCTTGCCGCGCTGGATGTTCAGGCTGATGCCATCCACCGCGCGCAGGTATTGCTTGCGCTGGAACAGCCCGCCGCCGACCGTGAAATCAACCCGCAGGTCATCGACTTCGAGCACGTTTTCGCGTTCGTCCCGCGGGAGCGCTTCGCCTTCCGGTTCGGCGTTGAGCAACACGCAGCTGTAAGGGTGTTTCGGTTCGGTGAACAGGGTTTCGCACGGTGCCTGCTCGACGATTTCCCCGGCCTTCATCACGCACACCCGTTGGGCGATGCTGCGCACCAGATTGAGGTCATGGCTGATCAGCAGCAGCGACATGCCCAGGCGCCGTTGCAGGGACTTGAGCAGCAACAGGATCTTGCGCTGTACGGTCACGTCGAGGGCGGTGGTCGGCTCGTCGGCGATCAGTAATTCAGGTTCGCAGGCCAGGGCCATCGCGATCATCACCCGCTGGCGTTGACCGCCGGAAAGTTGATGCGGATAAGCCTTCAGCCGTTCTTTCGGTTTCTGGATGCCCACCAGTTCGAGCAGTTCGAGGATCCGCGCCTGAGCTTCCTTGCCACCGAGGCCACGGTGCAGCAACAGGGTTTCGCCGATCTGCTTTTCAATCGTGTGCAGCGGATTGAGCGAGGTCATCGGCTCCTGGAAAATCATGGCGATGCGGTTACCCCGCAGGTCGCGCAGGGTCTTGGGATCGGCGCCGACCAGTTCCTGCCCACGATAGCGGATGCTGCCGGTGGTCCGGGCATCGCATTCGGGGAGCAGTTGCAGGATCGAGTGGGCCGTCACCGATTTGCCCGAGCCCGATTCGCCGACCAGTGCCAGGCACTCGCCGGGGCGGATGTCCAGGCACAGGTTGCGCACTACGGTCTGGCCATGGAAGGCAACGCTGAGGTCACGGATTTCGATCAGGTTGTCAGTCATATCAAATATCCGTTCATGAGCGCGGGTCAAAGGCATCGCGCAGCGCTTCGCCGATGAATACCAACAGGGAAAGAATCAGCGCCAGGGTGAAAAACGCGGTCAACCCGAGCCACGGCGCTTGCAGGTTCTGCTTGCCCTGACTGATCAGCTCGCCCAGTGACGCGCTGCCGGCGGGCATGCCGAAGCCGAGGAAATCCAGCGCGGTCAGGGTCGAAATCGCCCCGGTCAGAATAAAGGGCAGATAGCTCAGGGTTGCGTTCATCGCGTTGGGCAGGATGTGCCGGACAATCACCTTGCGATCGCTCAAGCCCAAGGCTCGGGCAGCCTTGACGTACTCGAGATTACGACCGCGCAGAAACTCGGCGCGTACCACGTCCACCAGCGCCAGCCAGGAGAACAGCGCCATGATCCCCAGCAGCCACCAGAAGTTCGGCTCGACGAATCCCGAAAGAATGATCAGCAGGTAAAGCACCGGCAGTCCTGACCAGACCTCCAGCAATCGCTGGCCGAGCAGATCGACCCAGCCGCCGTAATAGCCCTGCAGGGCGCCGGCCGCGATGCCGATCAGGGCGCTGACGAAGGTCAGCATCAGGGCGAACAGGATCGACACCCGCGCGCCGAAGATCACCCGAGCCAGTACGTCACGCGCCTGATCGTCGGTGCCCAGCCAGTTGACCGAAGTCGGCGGGCTCGGTGCCGGTTTGTTGAGGTCGTAGTTCGGGGTGTCGTCACTGAATGGAATCGGCGGAAACAATAGCCAGCCACCGTCCTTGCGGATCAGCTTCTGCACGTAGTCGCTGCGGTAGTCGGCCTGGAACGGCAGTTGTCCGCCGAACTCCTGTTCGGTGTGTCGCTTGAATACCGGGAAGTACCATTGGCCCTGATAACTGACGACCAATGGCTTGTCGTTGGCTATCAGTTCGCCGCCGAGGCTAAGCAGAAACAGGCCGATAAACAGCCACAGCGACCACCAGCCCCGGCGGTTTTTCTTGAAGCGTTCGAAGCGGCGACGGCCCAGAGGCGAGAGCTTGAACATCAGGCGTTCCTCGCGGCGAAGTCGATGCGCGGGTCGACCAGCGTGTAGCACAGGTCGCCGATCAGTTTTATCAGCAGGCCGAACAGGGTGAAGATGAACAGCGAGCCAAACACCACCGGATAGTCACGGGACACGGCTGCTTCGTAACTCATGCGCCCGAGGCCGTCGAGCGAGAAGATCACTTCGATCAGCAACGAACCGGCAAAGAACACGCTGATGAACGCCTGGGGAATGCCCGACACCACCAGCAGCATCGCGTTGCGGAACACATGCCCGTACAGCACCCGGTTTTCGCTCAGGCCTTTGGCGCGAGCGGTGACCACGTATTGGCGGGTGATCTCATTGAGGAAGGAGTTCTTGGTGAGGATGGTCAGGGTGGCGAAGCCGCCGATCACCAGCGCCGTGACCGGCAATACCAGATGCCAGAAGTAGTCGGTGATCTTGCCCAGCGTCGACAGGGATTCGAAGTTATCGGACACCAGACCGCGCACCGGAAACCAGTTCAGCGAGGTGCCACCGGCGAACACCACGATCAGGAACATCGCGAACAGGAATGCCGGCATGGCGTAGCCGATGATGATTGCCGTGCTGCTCCAGATATCGAAATGACTGCCGTGGTGCACGGCTTTGCGGATACCCAGCGGGATCGACACCAGATAAGTGATCAGCGTCGCCCACAGGCCGAGGGAAATGGTCACCGGCATTTTCTGCAGGATCAGGTCGGTGACCGTGGCGCCGCGGAAGAAGCTCTTGCCGAAATCCAGCTGCGCGTAGTTCTTGAGCATCAGCCACAGGCGTTCATGGGCGGGTTTGTCGAAGCCGTACTGTTTTTCGATGTCCTTGATCAGCTGCGGATCGAGGCCGCGACTGGCGCGGGACGTGCCGCTCATGGTCTCGCTCGCACCGCCGCCGACACTGGCGCCGCCGATGCCTTGCAGGTGGGCGATGGCCTGTTCGACCGGACCACCCGGCGCGGCCTGGATGATCACAAAATTCACCAGCAGAATGATCACCAGCGTTGGAATGATCAGCAGCAGGCGTCGCAGTATGTAAGCCCACATCAGTGCGGCCCTCCGGGTCTGCCACGGCTGATTTTCTCGGCCGTCATCTGCTGGTTGGTCAGCGGCGTGCTGCTGATTTCCCACCAGCTCTCGATCGCTTCGTCATTGCTCGCCTGCACGGTGGGAATGCCGAAGCGGTTCCACCACACGGTCGACGTGCCCGGCGGGTAATAGTTGGGAATCCAGTAGTAGTTCCATTGCAGCACCCGGTCCAGCGCATGGGCATAACGCAGCATGTCGGCCTGGGTCGAGGCGCGGATCAGGCCGTTGATCAAGGTGTCGACCGCCGGGTTCTTCAGCACCATGTAATTGTTGGCGCCGGGATCGTTGGCCGATGCCGAACCGAAGTAGTTCAACAGTTCGCCGCCGGGGGAGGTGGTGACCGGGTAACCGGTGACGATCATGTCGTAGTCGCGGCTCATCAGGCGATTGACGTACTGCGAGGAGTCGATGCGACGGATGTCGAGGTTGATGCCGATCTGTTTCAGCGTGCGCTTGTAAGGCAGCAGCAGACGGTCCATCCCGTTCTGGCTGACCAGAAAAGTAAAGCTCAACGGCTCGCCGCGGTCGTTGACCAACTGGTCGCCATCGGGTTTCCAGCCGGCCTGTTCCAGTAGCTCCAGCGCTTGCAGTTGTTTGTCGCGAATAATGCCGCTGCCATCGGTCTTCGGTGCTTCGAAGACCTGAGTGAACACTTCGTCGGGAATCTGTCCGCGCAAGGGTTCGAGAATCTTCAGTTCGGCGGCATCCGGCAACTGGCGGGCGGCCAGATCAGTATTGGAAAAGTAACTCTGCTGGCGGATGTACATGTTGCGCATCATCTGCCGGTTGCTCCATTCGAAATCCCAGAGCATGGCCAGTGCCTGACGAACGCGACGATCCTGGAATATCGGCTTTTGCAGGTTGAACACGAAGCCCTGTGCCGACTGCGGTGCTTCGGTGGCAAGATGAGCCTTTTGCAGACGACCGTCGCTCAGGGCCGGGCTCTCGTAGCCGATGGAGTAGCCGGTGGCGGAGAACTCACGGTTGTAGTCGTAGGCGCCGCCGCGCAGGACCTGGCGGGCGACGTCGGTGTCGCCGAAGTACTCGATGCTGAAGTGATCGAAGTTGTACAGGCCACGGCTGACCGGCAGGTCCTTGCCCCACCAGTCGGGATTGCGTTCAAAGGTGATGCTGCGCCCGGAGTCGACCTTGCCTACCCGATACGGGCCGCTGCCCAGCGGCGGTTCATAGCCGCCACCGCCGGCGAAATCACGGGTCTTCCACCAATGCTCGGGAAATACCGGCAGGGTCGCGATGTCCAGGGGCAGGGTGCGGTTTTCGTTGCTCTTGAAATCGAAACGTACGGTGAGCGGGGCTTCGACTTCGACGCCTTTGACGTCGGCGAACTGGGTGCGATAACGCAGGCTGCCCTGGGTCATCAGCAAATCATAGGTGTAGCGCACGTCTTCGGCGGTAATCGGCTTGCCATCGGCGAAGCGGGCCTTGGGATTGATAAAGAAGCGCAACGACAGGCCGTCATCCGAGCGTTCCATTTTCTGCGCCACGAGGCCGTATACGGTGTAGGGCTCGTCGAGCGAGCGCTGGGCCAACGGGGAATACAGCAGGCCGTCGATCTGGCTGACGCCGATGCCTTTGTCGATGTACGGCAGGACATGGTCGAAGTGGCCGATCTCGATGGCCGAGCGGCGCATCGTCCCGCCCTTGGGCGCCCGGACGTTGGTGTAATCGAAGTGACTGAAACCGGGCGGGTATTTTGCCGGTTCGCCATAGACGGTCATCGCATGCTGCGGTGCGGCGTCCACACCGGTGATCCCGAGCAGCAGGGTCACGGCAGTGAACATCAAAGTCGGGAAAGCCAGTCGCATTGTCAGCCTTAAAGCCGGGTAATCGATAAGCGCAATTTGTACGCGAGCGGCGCGCCGTTCGCCAGCGGTGTGGTGTAACCAAAACAAAACGGCCCGCCATCAGGCGGGCCGTTGCACAGCAGGTCGGGCTGAAATCAGTCCTGGCGGCTGGTGACTTCCAGCAGGTGGTAGCCGAACTGGGTCTTCACCGGGCCTTGCACGACGTTGATCGGTGCGCTGAATACCACGGTGTCGAATTCCTTGACCATCTGGCCAGGACCGAACGAACCCAGGTCGCCGCCCTGACGGCTGGACGGGCAAGTGGAGTTGGCCTTGGCCACTTCGGCGAAATCAGCGCCACCTTCGATCTGGGCCTTGAGTTCGTTGCACTTGGCTTCGCTGGAAACCAGGATGTGGCGGGCAGTGGCTTTAGCCATGGGGAAACTCTCCAATCAAATCAGTAAAGGGGGGAGCCTACCGGATTCAGTGGCCGATTTCTCGCCAAAGTTCCATTCGCTCGTCTGATACCGGCCCCTAGAGATTAGCTGCTTGCAGGCGCAGGGCGTGTTCGATGTAGAGCTCGACGGGATCGTTTTCTGTGGTGCGCTGGCCGATGCCCCGACGCAGGCTGCGCAAATGGTCGAGCGGATAATCGGAGCGGATCACGGTGCCGAGGTGAGAGCTGAAACGGCCGACAAAACCGTCGTTCTGTGCGGGTTCTGTAATGAAATATTCCGACAGGGCCAGGCAGATGCCTTGCACCGGGTCGAGGGACTGCACGGTCAATTCCGGCACAACGCCACTCCACGAATAATAGCGAACGCCATCGACCCGCTCGGCACCCTGGCCACCCCAGGTATCGGGAAGGCCCTGCGGATATTTGTCATTGAATTTGCCAACGCCCTCTGTCGTCAGCGCGTTGAGTGCAGCCAGCGCATTGCGAGGCAGTTGTTCTTGCCCGCTGACCAATGACAGAAAGTCGGCAAACAGCGTGGCAACGTTCTGGGCAACGGCCTCCGGCAGTCGTCCGGGGATCAACGCCTTGCGCAGGAAGTCTGCCAGCTCCGAGCCGTGGTTGGGGCCGCTGACCGAAGTCACGGACGCGACCTTGTTTGGGGCAAGCGCTGCAGCATATCGAGCAGACAGTGCACCCTGGCTGTGCCCGATCAGGTTGACTTTGGTGGCACCTGTGCCTCTTAGCACACATTCGATTTGCGATAACAGTTGCTCGCCTCGCATTTCGTTGTCATGGACGGCCGACAAGTGCGGCACGAATACCTGTACTCCGGCGGCCTTGAGTGCCTGTTTGACGTCATGGAACAGTTCGAAAGGGCCGATGCGCTCGAATCCGAACAGACCATGCACCAGCAGAACGGGATAAAGAGTCGTTGCATTTCGTTGCATTTTTCGTCCTTGATCGCAGAGATTCATCGAAGTTGTCTGCGTGCCACTCTAAAACAGTCGCTGCGCTTGCGATGCCTGAAGAATCCTCCTAATGCGTTGGAATCTGGATCAGTGTGTGTATGAAATTTCACTTTTGAATGAGGTCCCGTTCTGAATATTTGGAGGGTTCTCGCCTTATCAAGCGTGTTTTTCCTTTTTTTGCCTACTCGCTTCAGTGCAGTTAACCCTGTCCCGCCGGGTGTGGGGCTGACATCGGGTGATCGATGAAGCGCGTTAAATAGAGGCTCTTTCACGCTGCTCTTCGGCGGCGTGTCACTTCCAGGGAATGGAGCAGCTAATGAACATGACGGATGCACAGGCAACAGCTTCGCGGGAGCGAGCCAATGGGATGGATGCTGAAAGAGTCGGGGCGTTCGAGCATTGTCATGCACGCGAGCAGTCTTTATCACTGCCCGTACCCTCAATCGATTCGTTGGAGGGTGCTGTCCTTGATCCCTCACTGAGCCGGGTTGTCGTGCGGATTGCTCCCTATCCGGGTATGGCATGCGGGGACCGGATCGTGTTGAGCTGGCGTGGCCACGATATCGAAGGTCTGCCTTATCACCATGAAATACCGCGATTTATCAGCGAAGCCCAACTGGGAAGGGCGATCGTTCTGGTCGTCCGGGGCGCACACGTGGCAGCGCTGGACGGAGGTTCGCTGGAGATGTTCTGGACATTGACCAGTGCCGCGCGGCCGGAACCAGTGATTTCCTTGCGCAGGCAACTGGATGTCGGAGACGTTCGGTGCAGCCTGCTGCCAGCCACTCTCGAGGATGCCGTTGGGGGCAGCCTCGACCCCGCACGTGTGATCGATGGGACATCGGTCACGCTTCAGCCTTATGCGGGTATGAGTGCTGGCGACCGGGTGCGGTTGATCTGGGAGGGGGCCGTGCAGGGAGCATCACTTCGAGACACGCTGATCGTCGAGTCCTTTGCTGTCGGTCGGCCTCTGGTGCTGGGGATCGCGCCCGAATTCATCACGCCGCATCTCGGCGGGGAGGTGGTGGTCCGATACTGTGTCGAACAGCAGAGCGGCGCGATTCGAGAATCAGGTGAGACTCGAATCAGCATCGCTCCTCTTGAAAGAGGTGTATTGGCGGCGCCCCAAGTACTCGAAGCCGATGACGGAGTGCTCAACGTGGAGGATGCAATCGACGGCGTGAGTGTGCTGATCAGCGATGCGCGGGTGGAAGAGGGTGAGCTGGTTTATCTCAAATGCGACGGCGAGTCATTCTTTCACCGCGATGATCGCGAAATAATCAACGGAATGGCGATGCAGCCGTTGGTTTTCATCGTGCCGTATCGATTCTGGCGCGAACATGTGGACACCCTTGTGCAAGTGTCCTATTCGGTCGAGAGGCTTGATGATGTGAGTCAAATGTCCGGTGTGAAACTGCTGCGAGTAAAGGGTTGATGTGTGGACATTGAGCATCGGCTGGCCCTCCGGGTGAATGACACACCGGAGGGCGGCTTGGCTGTCAGGACTGTTGTCGAATGCGTTGCGCGGCATCCAGCAACAAGCGTTCTGTTGCATCGAACCCGAGGCAGCCATCGGTCACCGAAACGCCATAACGAAGCGACTCGCTCAGGGGCTGGCATCCCTCGAACAGGTGCGACTCGAGCATCATGCCGATCAACGAGCGGTTACCTTGCAGTCGCTGCTCCAGCACATCGTTGAACACGCCCGGCTGGCGGAGCGGGTCCTTGCCACTGTTGGCATGGCTGCAATCGACCATGATCCGGCTCGGAATTTTCAGGCGGTTCAACTCGGTATTGATGACGGCAACGCTTTCGCGGTCGTAGTTCGGCCCTTGGTGACCTCCACGCAGCACCAGGTGGGTGTCCGGGTTGCCCGGGGTCTGGATGATCGCCGGGTGGCCCTGGCTGTCTACGCCGAAATGGCGATGGGCATGGGCTGCCGAACGCATTGCGTCAACGGCGACGGTCACACCGCCATCGGTGCCGTTCTTGAAGCCGACCGGCATGCTCAGTCCGCTGGCCATTTCCCGGTGGATCTGTGACTCGGTTGTGCGGGCGCCAATGGCGACCCAGCTCAGCAAGTCATCGAAGTACCCGGCAGCCATGGGCTGCAGCAGTTCGGTGGCAATCGGGAGCCCGAGGCGGATCATTTCCAGCATCAGTTCGCGCGACAGCGTGAGGCCGGCAGCCATATCGTCGCTACCATTCAGATGAGGGTCATAGGCAAGGCCTTTCCAGCCGACGGTGGTGCGAGGTTTTTCGACGTAGGCACGCATCACCAGCAGCATGTCATCACGGACTTCTTCGGCCAGGCGCGAAAGTTTGCTGGCGTATTCAAGCGCGGACTCGGGGTCGTGAATCGAGCAGGGGCCGACGATCACCAGCAAACGCGGGTCATGGCCATCGAGAATCGCGCGAACCGCCTGGCGGTGGGCGACGACTTGCTGGTTCAGCGCACTGCTCAGGGGCAATTGCTGTTTGAGTTGCAGCGAACTCGGCAGACGCAGGGTCAATGCTTCGTTGGCAGGGTTAAGGGTGGACAGTGGCAGAGCAGAAACGGACGAGTTCATATTCGGTCTTCCTGGGCGGACGGCGGGTGCTTCCCGCTCACTCGGCCCTACTGGGGTGTTCGACAATTGGCCGGATTGGCTACGTGTGTTGGCTTGCCACCTGTGGGTGACCGATCGGAGGCGGCAGGCTGTCCCGAGCGGAGGCTGGTAAATCGCCAGGCGGTAAAACTGTCGTAACGGTAATAAGTGGCGTAGTTCATTGGTTGAATCCTCAAAGTGTCTGGTGTGTTGCTGAAAAAATTAGGGCCTGAAAAAACAAAACCCCCGGTCGGGAGGCCGACCGGGGGTTGAGAAATCTCTGGTAGGCGACCCGTTCAAATGGGCGCCGGTTGGGTATCAGGCGCGCCAGTGGCTAAACCAATACCCAAAATAAAAGCTTGCAGGAGCAGCGCAGACGCCATTCGCCCGGGCAGCCGCAACCGAACGCGAGGCGCTGGCAGTACGAAGCTGTGAAAGGGCGTTGAACATGAACTGTCTCCAAAGAATGCGCCGAGCTTACTAGAGGCTGCTGCGCGTCAGCAATCAGAAAATGCTATTGAACGCGTAAGAGGGCCTCTATGGGTTGAGCGCCTGCAAAGGTGTGACACACTCTGCTTTCTCAACTTGCGCTCAAGGAAGGTGCATGAACTTGACTAAGATCGAGGCAGGAATGAGTCTTGAGTTGCGCCAGGCAACGTCCGCCGACCTGTCGTTTGTACGAGAGCTGACTTGCCGAAACATGCTCCGCTACTACATTCACTATGACTTGCTGTGGCAGGACGAGGCGTTTGATGTCGCTTGGGCTGGCCGCGAAAGCTGGTTGATCCTTCGTGATGGCGAATTGACGGGGTATTTCAGTCTGAGTCGAGATGCGCGGGCTGTGTACATCCGAGAATTGCAGATCGTCGAAAGCGCTCAAGGCCAGGGCGCGGGATCCTGGGCGATCGATCAGGTTGTTGCGATGGCTCGGCGTGAGAGCCGCCCGGCCTTGCGCCTGACAGTTTTCAAAAATAATCCGGCGCAAAACCTGTATCGAAGAAAAGGAATGATTGTGCAGGGCGAGGACGAGTGTTTCCTGCGAATGCAGCTCGATTTCAGTACACCTGTGCTCTGAAACCCACGGCTGGCAAGCTCTCGATGAAAAGTTGAAACTTTTTATATGTTGCTTGCCGCTAGGTCTGCCCGGCACTTTTTGCTAAGGTGTCCGGCATCCCAATAAGACCATATCGCGAGGTGTCTGCTTGATTAGGGTGCTAGTGGTCGATGACCATGATCTCGTTCGTACAGGCATTACACGGATGCTGGCCGATATCGATGGCCTGCAGGTGGTAGGCCAGGCCGAGTCCGGGGAAGAATCCCTCATCAAGGCTCGTGAGTTGAAGCCCGACGTGGTGCTGATGGACGTCAAGATGCCAGGCATCGGCGGTCTCGAAGCCACGCGCAAACTGTTGCGAAGTCATCCCGACATCAAAGTGGTCGCGGTCACTGTGTGCGAGGAAGATCCGTTTCCCACACGGTTGTTGCAGGCCGGTGCGGCGGGGTATCTGACCAAGGGCGCCGGATTGCCGGAAATGGTTCAGGCCATTCGCCTGGTATTTGCCGGCCAGCGCTACATCAGCCCGCAAATTGCCCAGCAACTGGCAATCAAATCCTTTCAGCCGACCAACGATTCACCGTTCGATGCGTTGTCTGAACGGGAAATCCAGATTGCGCTGATGATTGTCGGCTGTCAGAAGGTTCAGATCATTTCCGACAAATTGTGCCTTTCGCCGAAAACCGTTAACACCTACCGCTACCGCATTTTCGAGAAGCTCTCGATCAGCAGCGATGTCGAACTGACGCTGTTGGCGGTTCGACACGGCATGGTTGATGCCAGCCTCTGACCATGACTGAAGCATTCGATTCGGGCGCCTTTCTTTCGACCGTCAGTGGGCGCCCCGGCGTGTACCGCATGTTCGACAGCGATGCGCGTCTGCTGTACGTCGGCAAGGCGAAGAACCTCAAGAAACGTCTGGCCAGTTACTTTCGCAAGACAGGCCTGGCGCCGAAAACCGCGGCACTGGTCGGGCGTATCGCCCAGGTCGAAACCACCATCACGTCCAACGAGACAGAGGCGTTGCTGCTTGAGCAAACCCTGATCAAGGAGTGGCGGCCGCCGTACAACATCCTGCTGCGCGACGATAAATCCTATCCCTATGTCTTTTTGTCTGACGGGCAATTCCCGCGCCTGAGCATTCATCGCGGGGCTAAAAAGGCCAAGGGCAAGTATTTCGGTCCCTATCCGAGTGCCGGGGCGATTCGCGAAAGTCTCAGTCTTCTGCAGAAAACGTTCTTCGTGCGTCAGTGCGAGGACAGCTACTACAAGAACCGGACCCGGCCGTGCCTGCAATATCAGATCAAGCGTTGCAAGGCGCCTTGTGTCGGATTGGTCGAGCCTGAGGTTTACGCCGAGGACGTGCGTCACTCGGTGATGTTCCTCGAAGGGCGCAGTCATGCGTTGACCAATGAGCTGTCGACGGCGATGGAAGAGGCAGCAATCAACCTCGAATTCGAACGCGCCGCCGAACTGCGCGACCAGATTGCCTTGCTGCGTCGGGTGCAGGATCAACAGAGCATGGAGGGCGGTACCGGCGACATCGATGTGATCGCTGCGTTCGTCAATCCGGGCGGTGCCTGTGTCCACCTGATCAGCGTGCGGGGAGGGCGGGTGCTTGGCAGCAAGAACTTCTTCCCACAAGTCGGGATTGAAGAAGAAGTGGCCGAGGTCATGGCCGCTTTCCTCGGGCAATACTTCATCAGCAGCCCGGAGCGCGACTTGCCGAGCGAGCTGATCGTCAACGTTGTGCACGAAGACTTCCCTGCGCTGATCGAGGCCATTCAGGCGCTGCGCGGACGTGAGCTGACTATCAGCCATCGGGTACGCGGTACACGGGCGCGCTGGCAGCAACTGGCTGTGACCAATGCCGAACAGGCGCTGGGCGCCCGGCTGGCCAACCGTCAGCACGTTGCTGCGCGTTTCGAGGCATTGGCAGAAGTGTTGAACCTCGATGAGCCGCCGCAACGGCTGGAGTGCTATGACATCAGCCACTCCAGCGGTGAAGCCACGGTGGCTTCCTGCGTAGTGTTCGGCCCGGAAGGGGCGATCAAGTCGGATTACCGTCGCTACAACATCGAAGGCGTGACCGCCGGCGACGATTATGCCGCCATGCATCAGGCCCTGACCCGACGCTTCAGCAAGTTGAAGGAGGGCGAGGGCAAATTGCCGGACATCCTGTTGGTGGACGGCGGCAAGGGGCAGCTGTCGATGGCGCGTGATGTGCTCAACGAGCTGGCTGTCCCGGATCTGATCTTGCTGGGGGTCGCCAAGGGTGCCACGCGAAAGGCGGGATTCGAGACTTTGTATCTGAATGATGCGGCGCACGAGTTCACCTTGCGGGGTGATTCGCCGGCGCTGCATCTGATCCAGCAGATTCGTGACGAAGCCCATCGCTTTGCAATCACTGGCCACCGCGCACGCCGCGGCAAGACCCGCCGCACGTCAACGCTGGAAGGCGTAGCAGGCGTCGGGCCAACCCGGCGTCGGGACCTGTTGAAACATTTTGGTGGATTGCAGGAGCTGTCTCGTGCAAGCATCGAAGAGATCGCCAAAGCACCGGGGATCAGCAAAAAGCTAGCAGAGTCGATTTATGCAAACCTGCATAGTGAGTAGAATGCCCATTCACCTCGTAGCCAGTTGTGCCGATGAATATCCCTAATCTGATTACCGTTCTCCGCGTCCTGCTCATCCCGATCTTCATTCTGTTGTTCTATCTGCCTTACCAATGGAGCTATCTGGCCTCAAGTTCGGTATTCGCCTTTGCGGCGGCAACGGACTGGCTGGACGGCTATCTCGCGCGACGCCTGGAGCAGAGCACGCCGTTTGGTGCGTTTCTGGATCCTGTCGCTGACAAACTGATGGTTGCCGTTGCCCTGGTGCTACTGGTGCAAGAACACGGCAATCTTTGGCTCACACTTCCGGCGGCTGTCATCATCGGTCGCGAGATCGTAGTTTCGGCATTGCGTGAGTGGATGGCCGAGCTTGGTGCGCGGGCCCATGTGGCCGTGTCGAATCTGGGCAAGTGGAAAACTGCTGCACAGATGCTCGCGCTGGTGATCCTGCTGGCCAATCCAAAAGATTTCAGCTTTTGGGTTCTGGTCGGTTATGCGTTGCTGATGGTCTCTGCAGGCCTGACCCTGTGGTCGATGGTTCAATACCTCCGCGCTGCCTGGCCACATCTGAAGACCGATGTTGAAAAGAAATAAAACTTTTTTGAATCAAAGGGTTGACGGGGCATCTGGAATCTATAGAATGCGCCACACCAAGCGGGAATAGCTCAGTTGGTAGAGCACGACCTTGCCAAGGTCGGGGTCGCGAGTTCGAGTCTCGTTTCCCGCTCCAAGTTTGTACAACGTTTGTTGTTGCGCTACTGACAGCAAATGTTTTGAGGCCGAGTAGCAAAATGGTTATGCAGCGGATTGCAAATCCGCCTACGCCGGTTCGATTCCGACCTCGGCCTCCACTATAAACAAGCTCCGTAGATCCATGATTTACGGAGCTTTTTTATTTGCGTTGCACTGAAAGATTTAGTCTTTGAAACGGCAACTGCAAACTTGCTTCACCGGGAAGTGATGTATATATTTCCCCCTCTGCCGCCGACATGCAGTTCCTGTCAGGACTGTGAATCGTCATCAGAACCAAGCAACACCGCGCTACCGCCCGAATGGCGAAACTGGTAGACGCATGGGACTTAAAATCCCCCGCTCGTAAGGGCGTGCCGGTTCGATTCCGGCTTCGGGCACCATGAATATCAAGGGCTTGCGTGAGTTTACTCATGCAGGCCCTTATCATTTGCGCTCCGCAATTTCGGAGCCTGCTCCGCAACTCACTTGGTCGGGGTGACTTTCTTGCCGATCCTTTTCCGGGTTTCATTCTCCGTCGACACTTCGGTGGTGTGCCCGAGCTGCTCCTTGTTTTCCATAGCGCACAAGTATCGCGAAACGCGCACGGCTTTCTTTAACTCGGCCTAGCGTCGGGGTTTGTATTAAAGATTTCAGCTTTGCAGACGACATAGTGGTGTTAAGAACAATACGCCGGAGGAAAAAATGGGATTTTTCGACAAGGTCAAGGAGCTGGCTCTCAAAGCTAAATGCGGAGTCGGCATTCACGCCGGAGACTATGTCAAGGCTGTTAGTGGCCCGGCGTGTTTGCTGGAAAAAACATGCCCTGACTGTTTTGAGCATTTGACCAAACACAAGCATGAGTTTGGTGAGTTTACCTACAAGAACCATCATACCTGTACGATGATTCGCAACTGCGTACATTGCGACCACGAAGATTCAAAGGTGAAGCATGAAGATTTCGTCGAGATGGGCACGGATGATTTTTGCAAGGTGAAGGAAAAATGCATCAGATGCGGCTTCACTCAGGTGAAGAAGGAGGACCACTACATGACTGAGGTCTCCCGTAACGATACGCATAAAACGCTTTCGTGCATCCGGTGTAACAAGACCGAGACAAGGCAGTTAGAACGATACTGAGTTTGAAAACATCCAAAACCCGGCCACCGAGCCGGGCTTTTTATGCGCATGATTCTTGTCTGAACGCTGTTTTGAAAAGCCACCACCTTTTTCCCTTTCCTATCCCAGGTGTACTTTTCGGTCATTGCGAGCGAAGTGAGCTAGTGTTTCTTTCTGGCTCAACCGAACACAGGACAATGATGATGAAGCGACTGCTATTGAGCGTTTTGCTGATGTCTTCAGGCTTTGCTAAAGCCGGCATCCCGCTGTTGAACGCAACATGCCCGGGCAATATCGAGGTCCATGCCGACAAGGGCGGCCCGATCTATATCAACGGTAAAGAAGGGAAACTGAAGAAATTCAACGATAACGCCTTCGAAGCCAAAGGCAGTGGCGTGACCATCTCGCTGACGATCATGCCCGACGGCTCACCTGATGTTTCTTACACGGGCAAGAACAAAGCCAATGGGGTTTGTCAGGTGAAGGAAACAAAGTAATTCGGGTTGTTCCATTAATAAGCAATGATCAGCGGGGCGTTGAGCAAACAAAAAAAATGGGCCGATTTAATCGGCCCATTTTTTTGCTCAGACAAAAGTTTGCCCAGTAAACCCTCTAGGCAAGCGCTGAAGTCCGGCCATCGCGGTCAACCGCTCGATCCACTCCGAACGCCAGTCGGACGCGGAGTGTGCAGCCCTGGAGTGGCGAGCCGCGCGCCGCGCCGCATTGCGCTGGTCTTTGCGCGCATCCTTGTATGCGTCGGTATTGCGGCAGCTGCGGCACTTCACACGATTGAGTTCGCTGCTGGCGGAGAGGTTGTTGCCCTTGTGCCCGCAGGCCAGGTGCCCGTCGACTTTGAAATGAATGACCATAAGACGTCTCCTCGGTGACGTGTAAAGGTATTGACCTCTCACGACCAAGGACGTTCTTTATTCGCGCACCGTGAATCGATGGCCTACCTGAAGCGTGGCAACGGCCGGTCGATCGGTTTGAGCGATGACAGGGTGCTGCGAATCAGCGGGGTATCCTTTTCGATATCGTTCAGCCGGTCGCGGATGCGCAGGGCGGTGGGGTGCCCGCCTTGATGGTCGACCCAGTCGGCGATCTCTTTGCAGGCCGCGGCGAGGCGTGCTTCGCGGGCATCGAGCAAGGTGAGGAGAGTGGTGATGGACTCTCTTTCGGACATGGAACACCTCCGTTCATTAATCCGCTCGGTGGCAGCAAAAAGCCCGCGAAGGGCGAGCTTTCTGCCGTTGGGGCGCTGCTCCTTCAGCTGGTTTGAGTATAGACCCGTAAATGACAGCTATCAGCCCGACGACTCGGGGGCGGTCACTCGCGAGCTGGCGGCGTTGAGCCGATGACATTCCTTGCGGGCGTCTTCTTCCCGATCGTAGCCATCGCCGATGAAACCGCCGGTTCGCGTGTCGCAGATGCGATACCAGCCCAGGGCTTCTGCGGGCTCATGGAGAGTCTCTCCGGCGCGCCGGCCGTGGATGACGATCTTGTTGCAGCGCTTCACGACGAATATGTCTTCCATGGCGTCACCGCGGCTGATTCGTACCAGATCAACTATAGAAGCCCTGAGCAATCGTGCAAAAAATAGCCAAGTCAGTTCGTCGGGTGCAGTTGCCAGCCTAATGGGTGCCAGCGCAGATGGTGAGTCGGATTCAACGCCTCGAGGAAGTCCTGATCGTGGGAAACGGCGACAATGGCACCCGGAAATGACTGCAACGCCCGTTCGAACGCTTCCACCGACGGCAGATCCAGATGGTTGGTCGGCTCATCCAGCAGCAACAGCTGCGCAGGATCCGTTCGCCACAAGGCCAGCGCCAGTGCGGCTTTCAGGCGCTCGCCACCGCTCAACGAAACGCAGGGAGCCGTGGCGCGGCTTGCATCCAGCTGCAAGTGTGCGAGATAGCTGCGCAGGGTGCCCTCGGTCAGTGCAGTTCCTTGCATCATCAGCTGTTCGGTGATGGAACGCTGATCGTCCAGTTGCGCCAGTTGCTGATCCAGGAATGCGAATGGCACGTGAGTCGTGGCGGTTCCATCGACGGGTGTCAGTTCCCCGGCGAGCGCTTTCAACAGGGTTGATTTGCCACAGCCGTTGGGACCGCTGACAGCGATGCGCATCGGGCCGTGGATCGTAAGGCTCAGTGCGCCGTTTGACAGCCAGGGCAGCCGAGCGTCAACCAGCGAGCAGATCTGGCGGTTGTTCGGCACCGCGCTCCCGGGCAGGTTGATCAGCACGCTGTCCTCGGGTTGCACCTTGGCGTAAGCCTCGCGCACCTGGGCATCGAGCTCTGACTTGCGGGCCTGATGACCCTGACGTACATGCCCCATGATCTCTCGCGCGGCGCCCTTGATCGCCACGTATTCGAAACTGGCAATGTTGGCGGTTTCGGCGTTGCGCCGCGAGTTGGCGGCGTGGCGCTGTATCGTGTCGTGTTCGCGCCGTAGCCGAATCCGCTCTCGCTGGCGTTCGCTTCTGGCGTGGTCGAGGCGTGCCTGCGCCGCGGCTTGATGGATCCGCTGATGCTCGCGGAATGCCGAGTAATTGCCACCGAATTCGATAGCCCCCGACGCGCTCAACTCGACAATCCGCAGCATCCGGTCGAGCAGCTGCCGATCATGGCTGACGACGATCAAACCAGTGTGCCAGCGTTCCAGTAAGTTCATCAGCCATTGTCGTCCTGGTGCATCCAGATGGTTGGTCGGCTCATCGAGAACCAGCAGCGGAGCCTGACTCAAAAACGCGCCAATCAGTGCGATGCGCGCTTGCTGGCCACCACTGAGGTTTCCGGTCTCGTCGGTGAAGGCGACTTCGGCCAGGCCGGCGTCATCGAGCAGGCGGCGCAGACGGTCCGCCAGATCCCATTGTTCGCCAATGAGATCGAAATCCTCGACTGATCCGCAGCCCCGGTTCATTCGGTCCAGAGCCTGAAGAATCGCGGCGCTGCCGGTGGACTCGGCGACCGTCTCGCCGGGTGCAGCGACAAAGCTCTGCGCCACGTAGGTTGTCGCCACGGCGCGCGTCACGCTGCCGCTGGTGGGTTGCCATTCTCCGGCGATCAGGCGCGCCAGTACGCTTTTGCCAACGCCATTGCGCCCGACGATGGCGGTCGGGGTGTGATCGAATTTCAGATTGAGTGCAGTGAAAATCGTCTCGCCATTGGCGAACTGAAAACCCAGTTGATTCAGGGAGACGAGAGCAGGCGTACGCGAGACGTGAGTCATCGGCACCTCCAGAAAATGTCGTGAACACTGACACGCGCCATGAATGGCGTGTCGCGATTACATTTTTGAAGGCTTAGTTGTTCACTTCTGCGGTCGTCCCGGGGAGGTAGGAGGGCGTAGCCTAGTCGAGACGGCCGAAGGCTTCAAGGCGTGCCTGCCTGCTCGACCATCCGCTCAAGGAATAGCGCCAATGCGACTTCTTCCTTGCGCAGGCCTTTGCGGATGCGCGGCTTCGGCAGCTCGGCCAAGGCGCCGAGCATGAAATGCTCGACCACCGCCGGGTGGATGTAGCACTTTCTACAGACCGCCGGCGTGTTGCCCAGTTGGCGGGCGACGCCCTTCACCATCTCGACCACATGCCGCTTGGCCTCGGTCTCGGATTCCCATTGCAGCTCCCGCAGAACCGCCAAAGCGAGGGCGCTGCCGGCCCAGGTTCGGTAGTCCTTGGCGGTGAAATCCGCGCCGGTCAGGGTTTGCAGGTAGGTGTTGACGTCAGAAGAGCTGACGGTATGCCGCTCGCCATTTTCATCCAGATACTGAAACAGGTTCTGCCCCGGAATTTCCAGGCAGCGCTTGATGATCCGCGCCAGTCGCCGGTCCTTCACCGTGATCTGATGTTCGATGCCGCTCTTGCCGCGAAACTGGAACAGGATCGCGCTGCCGTTGACCTCGACATGCCGGCTGCGCAGGGTGGTCAGGCCGTAGGAGCGATTGTCCCGCGCGTATTGCGTGTTGCCGACGCGGATCAGCGTGGCGTCGAGCAGCGTGATGACCGTCGCCATGACTTTGTCGCGGCTGAAGCCCGGCGAGGCCAGTAGCGCCTCCAGCTGTTTGCGCAGTTTGGGCAGCGCCAGACCGAACTCACGCAGACGCGAATACTTGTCCGCGTCGCGCACTTCGCGCCAGCGAGCGTGATAGCGATATTGCTTGCGCCCACGTGCGTCCCGGCCGGTGGCTTGCAGATGGCCGCGCGGGTCGGCGCAGATCCACACGTCGACGTAGGCCGGCGGAACAGCCAGTGCGTTGATGCGTTTGATCTCGTCAGGATCGGTGATGCGCTGGCCTGCGGGGTCGAAATAGGCGAATTTTCCGCGCAGTTTTTTTCGGGTGATACCGGGCTGTGTGTCATCGACGTAATGCAGATCCGAAGGCAACACTTCGGTGAGCGCAGTATCGGGCATGGCGGACTTCCTTCGCGTCAAATCAGGCTGTTAAAGCCATTGACCGCACGCCATGACGGTCGTGCCCGCGGATTTACGCCAACACCGCGACGGCCTTGATCTGGGCCCACAATGACTGGCCCGGATGCACGCCAAGCTGATCCCGCGAGTAGCGAGTGATGCGCGCCAGCAACGGTGTCCCGCCGGCATCGAGGCGAATGAGCACGTGCGCGGCGTTGTCGGCCGGTTGTTCGCTGACGACCGTGACCGGCAGGCGATTGAGGATGCTGCTGAACTCACTGTTTTGCAGGGTCAGGCTGATGTCTCGCGCGTGAACCTTGCAGCGCAGTTTCTGGCCCGTCGTCATCGGCGCGTGGGTCACGCGGATATTCAGTGACGAGTCCGGCAGTTGCAGGGCGAGCAATTGATAGTCGGCATCGTAGCCGCTGACCTGGCCTTCAATGATCACGCCGGCGTCGTTGTCCATGGCCAAGGGCAGGTCAAGCCGCGCCAGGGTTTCGCCAATCGGACCGCTGGCCAGCGCTTTGCCGTCGCTGAGCAGCACCAGATGATCGGCGAGCCTGGCCACTTCGTCCTGAGCGTGGCTGACATACAACACCGGGATTTCCAGTTCGTCGTGCAGGCGTTGCAGGTAGGGCAGGATTTCGCTTTTGCGCTGACTGTCGAGGGCCGCCAAAGGCTCGTCCATCAGCAGCAGTCTGGGGCTCGTCAACAGCGCGCGAGCGATGCCGACACGCTGGCGCTCACCGCCGGACAAGTGCTGCGGATGACGATCGAGCAAGTGGCCGATCCCTAGCAGTTCTGTGGCTTGGGTCATGTCGACCCGGCGCTGTGCCTTGGCAATGCGCTTGAGGCCGAATTGCAGATTGGCCAGCACCGACAGATGCGGAAACAGGCTGGCTTCCTGAAAGACATAGCCGAGCGCGCGTTTGTGCGGCGGCACGAAAATGCCTTTCTCGCTGTCCTGCCAGACCTCGTCATTGATGCGGATAAAGGCCTGTGGCGCGCGTTCGAGCCCGGCGATGCAGCGCAGGCATGTGGTCTTGCCCGAGCCGGACTGACCGAACAGCGCCGTCACACCGCGACCGGGCATCTGCAGATCGACATCGAGGCTGAAGCCCGACCAAGCCAGTTTCAGACGTGCATCAATCATCGATCAGCTCCAGCCCGCGCGGGTCTTGCGGCTGGAATACAGCGCCAGCAACACCAGAAACGAAAACACCAGCATCGCCCCGGCCAGCCAGTGCGCCTGCGCGTACTCCATGGCTTCGACGTGGTCGTAGATTTGTACGGAAACCACCCGGGTCTTGTCAGGAATATTCCCGCCGATCATCAGCACCACGCCGAATTCGCCGACGGTATGGGCGAAGCCGAGGATCGCTGCAGTGATGAAACCGGGACGCGCCAGGGGCAGAATCACGCTGAAAAAGGTGTCCCAAGGATTGGCGCGCAAGGTCGCGGCCACTTCCAGTGGGCGAGTGCCGAGCGCGGAGAAAGCGTTTTGCAACGGCTGCACCACGAACGGCATGGAATAGAGCACCGAGCCGATCACAAGGCCGGTGAAGCTGAACGTCAAGGTACCAAGCCCCAGCCACTGGGTGAAATGGCCAATGAAGCCATTGGGGCCGAGGGCCAGCAGCAGATAGAAACCGATGACCGTCGGTGGCAGCACCAACGGCAGCGCGACAATCGCGCCGATGGGGCCACGCAGCCAGGAACGGCTGCGCGACAACCACAGGGCAATCGGCGTGCCGACGACCAGCAGGATCGCGGTGGTCAGGGACGCCAGTTTCAGGGTCAGCCAGATCGCCGCGAAATCGGCACTCGTCAGCGCCATTTACAGCTGGTAACCGTAGGACTTGATGACCGCAGCGGCTTTCGGGCCTTTGAGGTAATCAACCAGCGCCTTGGCAGCGGCGTTGTCCTTGCCCTTGTTGAGGATCACTGCGTCTTGCTTGATCGGGTCGTGCATGCTCGCCGGAACGATCCACGCCGAACCGCTGCTGACCTTGCCGTCCTTGTAGATCTGCGACAGGGCGACGAAGCCCAGCTCGGCATTGCCGGTGGACACGAACTGATAGGCCTGGGTGATATTCTGGCCTTCGACGATCTTGGCCTTGGTGGCGTCGGTCAGTTTCAGTTTTTCCAGCACCTGAGTGGCAGCCAGACCGTAAGGGGCGGCTTTCGGGTTGGCGATGGACAGGTGTTGGTACTCGTTTTTCTTCAGGACGTCGCCTTTGGCATCGACGTAGCCTTCCTTGGCCGACCACAGCGCCAGGGTGCCGATGGCGTAGGTGAAGCGCGAACCCTTGACGGTGTCGCCTTCTTTTTCGAGTTTTTCAGGGGTGGTGTCGTCCGCCGAAAGGAATACTTCGAACGGCGCGCCGTTTTTGATCTGGGTGTAGAACTGGCCGGTGGCGCCGTACGCAGCGACCAGTTTGTGCCCGGTGTCTTTTTCGAAATCGGCGGCAATCGCCTGGATCGGCGCGGTGAAGTTGGCCGCAACAGCGACTTGCACTTCGTCGGCCTGCGCGGCGCCGATGGCGAATACCGCGAGCAGGGCAGGGGCAAAACGTGAGGCACGATTGATCATGTAACGGCTCCGTGGATGGCAAGTGCAGTGGGCAGTTGTTATTGGAAGGTAGACTGCGCCGATGCGAGGGAGTGAAACGCTATATAGAGAAATATATAGCGAAATGCCGCCAAACGGGAAGCACTGCTTTTAAACCGGGTGAGAGCGCCACGCTCCTCACCCGTTCGGGTTCATCATCGCGTCAGTTTCGCCAGTGCGCCTTCCGCCAGTTGCCGGGTCAGTTCGGCGGTGCCGAGGTCCTTACCAAGTGTGAAGGCCTGGCCGGCCCAAAGGTTACTGAATTCGGCTTCACCCTTCGTGCGCAACGGCATCAAGGCACCGCCGGCCAGCGGAAAGGCGGGGGCCTTGTCCGACATCGGGCCCAGCTCGCGCATCACCCGATTGAGAATCCCCCGCGCCGGGCGCCCGGTAAACAGATTGGTCACCGCTGTCTCGCTTTCCTTGGCGGTGCGCAAGGCCTTGTGGTGCGACGCACTGACTTTCGCTTCCGGGGTAAACAGATACGCCGTGCCGACCTGAACCGCCGAAGCTCCGAGCAGGAACGCTGCCGCCACGCCGCGCGCATCGGCAATCGCACCGGCAGCGATCACCGGCACACTCACCGCGTCGACCACTTGCGGCACTAGCGCAAACGTACCGACCTGACTGCTCAGGTCAGCGCTGAGGAACATCCCGCGATGGCCGCCGGCCTCGTAACCCATGGCGATGATCGCGTCGCAACCGTTCTGCTCCAGCCAGATCGCTTCGTCGACGGTGGTTGCCGACGAGATGATTTTCGCACCGGTGGCCTTGACCCGATCCAGCAGGGATTTTTCCGGCAGGCCGAAGTGGAAGCTCACCACTTCAGGGCGAAATTCTTCCAGCACTTCGCAGGCGGCCGCATCGAAGGGCGCGCGGTTGGACACCGGCGTCGGTGCATCGAAATCGACACCCAGTTCGCGATAGTAGGGTTCCAGCAGGTTTTTCCAGTCGCGGGCCTTTTGTTCATCGGCAGCCGGCGGTTGATGGCAGAAGAAGTTGACGTTGAATGGCTTGTTCGTGCCCTGGCGAATGGTCTTCAGCTCTTCGCGCAGTTGCTCGATGGTCAGCATCGCGGCCGGCATCGAACCCAGGCCACCGGCGTTGCACGCTGCGATGACCATGGATGAGTTGGTGGCACCGGCCATGGGGCCCTGGATGATCGGCAGTTCGATGCCGAACAGGTCAAGAATGCGGGTATCAGGCCATTGGCTCATGGAATAGCTTCTCCGACGACAAAACAGGGCAGGGACGGTAGCAGCCGGTTTTTTAACGCAAAGCCACCCCCATGACCAGCACAGATTTGTAGCTTGAACAGCCGGTGCTGGCTCGGTGTTCGGGCCCGATTGGCTAAAGGTCGAGTGGGGCAAAATGTTGCAGTGTGGTATTCCAATGCCTCGACATCCTGAATTCCACCCGTGAGAGGCAGTCATGTTCAAAGGCATTTTGATCGACAAAGACGACAGCGGTTATCGCGCCAACCTGCATGAGATCAACGACGAGCAGTTGCCCGAGGGCGATGTGACGGTTCGCGTCGCGTACAGCACGCTGAACTTCAAGGACGGCCTGGCGATCACCGGCAGTAGCCCGGTGGTGCGCAAGTTTCCGATGGTGCCGGGGATCGATCTGGCGGGTACCGTTGAAGTCAGCTCGCACCCGGACTACAAGGTTGGCGATGCGGTTCTGCTCAACGGCTGGGGCGTCGGTGAAAACCACTGGGGCGGTCTGGCGCAAAAAGCGCGATTGAACGGTGACTGGCTGATTCCGCTGCCCAAGGCATTTACCGCCGCGCAAGCCATGGCCATCGGCACAGCCGGTTATACGGCGATGCTGTGCATCATGGCGCTGGAGCGCAACGGCGTGACCCCGCAACAGGGCGAAGTGCTGGTGACGGGGGCCAACGGCGGCGTCGGCAGTTTTGCCATCGCATTGCTGAGCAAGCTGGGCTACCGCGTGGTCGCTTCGACCGGTCGGGTGTCGGAACACGAATACCTGAAACAACTGGGTGCCAGTGAAATCATTGATCGCGCCACCCTGTCCGAACCCGGCAAGCCGCTGGCCAAGGAGCGCTGGGCGGGCGTCATCGATTCGGTCGGCAGCCACACGCTCGCCAATGCCTGTGCCAGCACCCGGGCCGAAGGCACCGTGGCTGCGTGCGGTCTGGCTCAGGGCATGGATTTTCCGGCATCCGTGGCGCCGTTCATTCTGCGTGGCGTGACGCTGGCCGGGATCAATAGCGTGACCCAACCCAAGGCGCGCCGCATCGAGGCTTGGGATCGCTTGGCGAAGGATCTGGATTTTGCCCTGTTGCCGCTGATCAGCCATGAAATCGGCCTTGGCGAAGCTATCGACGCGGCACCGAAGTTGCTGGCGGGGCAGCTCCGGGGGCGGGTTGTCGTTGATGTGAATCGCTGATTACTGTCGGGGTTTGCCTTCACGCTCGAGCAATTCACGCTTGCGCTCCACGCCCCAGCGGTAGCCGCTGAGATTGCCGTCGCTGCGCACCACGCGGTGGCACGGAATGGCCACCGCGAGGCTGTTGGCGCCGCAAGCTTGGGCCACTGCGCGCACGGCTTTTGGTGAACCGATTCGCAGGGCGATGTCCGCGTAGCTGGCGGTGCTGCCGACCGGTATTTCGCACAGCGCCTGCCACACCCGTTCCTGAAATGCTGTGCCGCGCACATCCAGCGGCAAATCCAGTCCGATGGCAGGCGCCTCGATGAAGCCGACGACGCGCGCGATCAGTTGCTCGAACTCGGCATCGGCGCCGATCAGATTTGCCCGGCGAAACTGGTCCTGCAGGTCGCACACCAATTGGTGCGGATCGTCGCCCAGCAGAATCGCGCAGATCCCGCGCTCGCTCTGTGCCACCAGAATGGCGCCGAGCGAGCACTGGCCGACAGCGAAGCGGATGTCGTTGTTCTGGCCGGCAGCCCGGAAGTCGCCGGGTTTCATGCCCAGCACCTGATCGGCCGCCTCGTAGAAACGGCTGTTGGAATTGAAGCCGGCGTCATACAGCGCTTCGGTCACCGAGCCGCCGTCGGCCAGACGCTGACGAACCCGGCGCGAGCGATGCGCGGCGGCATAGCCCTTTGGCGTCAGGCCGGTTGCGGCCTTGAAGACACGATGAAAGTGAAAGGCGCTCAGACCGGCGGTTTCGGCAAGATCGTTGAGCGCCGGCAGGCTGTCCGAAGCCTCGATCTGGCGACAGGCTGCCGCGACAGTGGCGGTATGCTGCGCGGCGACTTCGGTCTGATCCTTGCTCGCCCGTTTGCTGGGGCGATAGCCCGCGGCTTCGGCGTCCTCGGCGGTATCGAAGAACTCGACGTTCTGCGGTTTCGGCAAGCGCGCCAGGCTGCTGGGGCGGCAATAGATGCCGGTGGTTTTCACGGCATAGACAAACTGGCCGTCCGCCCGAGGGTCGCGTGCGACGACAGCGGCCCAGCGTGGATCGTCTTCAGTGTTCAGCGAGGTGGAAAGCGTTTTCATGATGGAGAGTCCGTTGACCTGTTGAATTTCAGGTTAACCAGTGCCACCGGCCGGAACACTCCGACCCTTGCGGTCAAACTTTGCAGGATTATCCGGCGGTGCGAAACGTGAGGTTGAAGCGTTGTTCTCCCAGGCGCGGGTGCCGGCCAGGCTTGATCGGCAGGATGCCGTGATAGCGCAGCCGGTCTACGCCGCCCCAGATCACCATGTCGCCGTGCAGCAGCGAGATTTTCTGGCTCCTGTCGCCGCGTGCGAAACCGCCAAACAGGAACGTTGCCGGCAAGCCCAATGACAAAGAAACGATCGGCGCGTCGTAGGCATTTTCGTCTTTGTCCTGATGCAACGACATCTTCGCGCCTGGGACATAACGATTGATCAGGCAGGAATCCGGCATGAAGTCGGCAAATCCGGCGCGTTTCGCTGCGGCCTGGGCCAGCTCGCGAAACACTTCGGGCATGGCTGGCCAGGGTTGGTGGCTCACGGGATCTTCGGATGAATAGCGGTAGCCGCTCCGATCGGTGATCCAGCCCAGTAAGCCGCAACTGCTGGTGGCCACCGACATGCTGAAGCCCCCGGGCGTCATCATGTGGCGCAACGGGGCGCAGGCGATGATCGATTCCAGGGCCGGCAACAATTGCTCGATTTGCGGCAGGGCAAACCCGCGCAGCACCCAGGACTGCTCGCCGATCTGTTCGGCGCGCCGGGGTTGCTCGGATTCTGTGTCGGCGAACAGATCGAAGGTGGTTTGCATGATCGTCAGGTCGCGTCGTGGAAGATGATGCCCAGAGTATGCCGTGTTCCGCTGTGCAGTCGGCTGACACCGTGGCGCATGGTCACCCGATAGTCGCCGCGCACGCCTTTGACCGGGCGCTGGTTGACGGCAAAGATCAGCGCATCGCCTTTTCTCAGGTCCATTACCAGCGGCCGGGACTGCATTCTCGGACGCTGTTCGGTCATGACGAACTCACCGCCGGTGAAGTCTTCGCCAGGTTCTGACAGAAGAATCGCCACTTGTAGCGGAAAGACATGTTCGCCGTACAGGTCCTGATGCAGACAGTTGTAGTCCTGCGGGCCGTATTGCAGCAAGAGCGGGGTGGGTCGCAGTTGACCGGCGGCGTGGCAGCGCTCGAGAAACTCGCGGTGTTGCTCTGGAAAGCGCGCTGGCAGGCCCATTCGTTCATGCCAGCGGTTGGCCAGTGGCACGAGTCGCGGGTAAAGCGCGCTGCGTAGGCGTTCCACAGCGGGCGGAAGCGGATAGCGCAGGTATTTGTATTCCCCGCGCCCGAAACCGTGGCGAGCCATGATGACCTGGGACCGAAACGGTTCGCTGTGCGGGTAAAGCGCACTCAACCGATCACAGGTGTCCGGGCGCAGCAGCGTGCGGATGACAGCACAACCGTCCTGATCCAGTTGCTGCTCCAGGGCGATCCAGTCGAGCGCATCGAGCGGGGAGGCGGGTGAGGGTGACATGCTGATTCCTTGGCGTACATTCAGGTATCAGTCTGGGTCGTCCACCCGGCCGCAACACTCCGCCGCTTGCGGTCGAATTTCGTCCGGGTCTTACAGGGCCTTGCTGACGCGGATGTCGCTGATCACATCGTCGCTCTGGCCGTGCAGAGCATCCAGTGCAGCTTTGGCTTCTTCCGGCGTGCCATTTTCCAGCTGGGCGAACTCGAAACGGCGCTCACCGTTGAGTTTGTACTTGATCACGTATTTGGTCGTTTGGGCCACGTTGATGCTTACCTGTCTGCGTTGGCGGAACCGCTCAGCTGAGTTTGGAGCTCGAGCGGCGAATGATCTTGATCGAGTGCGTCAAGGTCGGTTTGCGAGTCACGCTGATCGCGCGGCGGTTGACGGTGTCGATGGTGATGTTCCAGAAACCGGTGCTCGGCGCGGTGATACGGGCCGGGAACGTGTCGAAAGCGCCGCCGTGATAGGTGTGACGGCCGCCATTTTTGAAGCTGCGGAAGTTGGCGTCGTTCATCAAGCGGATGTTGCAGGTTTGCGAGCATTGGATGACGACGATGTCGTCTTCGTTGAGGTGCTCGCGCTGGTGAATGAATTTCATGGGCGCCTCCAGAAGGGCTTTTTCTACAAAATCAAAACGATAGCATTGTCGATTGGCGCAGTTTATCAGCCCGGACGGGTTATTATCCGGCCGTCGGGCGCCGCTTTGACAATTAAAAACAGATATTCACGATTTGATGTGGGTTAAATGCAGTGAGCCTCGGAGAAAAACGGCATTCGTGCTGTCGGAGGGTCTTTATTGGAGGTTTTGTATGAAATGGGGTGTGGTGATTCTGCCGTTGGCATTGGCAATGGGTGGTTGCGCAAGCGTTTCGGAAATCAATGAAACGCTGCCAACCATGAACGTCATTTCCGGCAAGAAACCCCATGAATATGCTGAGTGCCTGGCCGAAAAGCTGTCCGACAGCCGGGGTGCCTTGCAGGTCGAGCGACACAAGGATGAGGTTCGGGTCATCGTTCCAGGCAAGCTGGGATCGGGTCCGGCCGCGGTATTTGACATCGAGGATCGCTCCGGCGGCAGCAGCATCAAGCTGCATGAGCGAATGTCCAATGTGCCGCTGCGCCCCTGGGATGTGCGCAAAGCCGCCACGGCCTGTATTTCCGGCTGATAGACTGTCAGCAGTCAGCATTGATGCCGTCACAGCGTTGCTGTGGCGGCATTGTCATTTCTGGAGAGGTGAATGAAGAGAGAGCAGGTGCGGGAGCGACACAAGGAAGGGCTCATTGCGGCGACCCATGTGATCCAGAACCCGGCGAATCCGGGGGAGTGGATCGTGTTTTTCAAGAAGAGCGCCGGCCGCAGTTACTTCCTGGTCGACGATAACGACGAAGTCGAGTCCTTCAACCGGCTCGACGACCTGATCGAGGTCGTGCGCGGGCTGGGGATCAAGTTCGCCGAAATTCATATGTAAGGCTATTTACACACGACCACCACGCTGCGGTTTTTGTAGTTGCCGACGTCGACGCCCAGTGTCTTGTCGTCTTCCTTGGGCGCCGGTGTGCCGTCGGTCCCGACGATGCGGTAGCCGGTTCCGGCGCAGGACGCGTCAGCCTTTTCATAGCAGGTGGCCCAGGAATTGGCTTCACCGGAACAGTCGATGCTCAACCCTTGTTCGCCGTTGTTCAGGTAGGTGGTCTGCGAGGTAGCGCAACCGGCCAGAGCCACGAGCGCAATCAAGGGCAGGAAGTTGATGCAGGGGCGGTTGATCATGGCGATGTCGTCTTCGAGAGGGAGAGGGCTAGACGCTATGACAGCGCCGACATGAAAAGGTTATAGCGATTGGCCAGTTCTTTGTGCGAAGCCCAAAAAAAAGCCCTGCGCGAAGGCAGGGCCGTGATTTGCAGTCGTCGATCAGTCTTGATCCTTGCCGCGACGCTTCGGTGAAGGAGGCGTGTAATCAAGCACCGCGGCCACTTCAATCGCCATCGCTTCAGTGGGCAACGGACCGGACACATCTTCGCCGTTGGCGGCGGTGATTCGCCACTGGCCATCTTTCGCCTTGGCGACGGTGTACCCATTGATGATTTTTGCTGCGGACATCTAGCGGCCTCGTTGGCTGGTTCAAAGGCGTCATGATAACGGTAAATCGGCGAACGGGCGCAGGTCGATGCGGTGTTGCGGCATATTTGGGCTACGCTGAATGCGCAGCCTCCGTGTGCGGATTGAACTATCTGCCAGATTATTTCTCTATGTTGACATCGGTTAGCCAGTGCGGGGCATTGTAAGGTGCACGCCGCCTGATTAGACTGCGCCGAAACTCGTACACACAGCCCTTTCAAGGACTTATATGATCAAGAAATGCTTGTTCCCAGCAGCCGGTTACGGTACTCGCTTCCTCCCAGCGACGAAGGCCATGCCCAAAGAAATGCTGCCGGTGGTAAACAAGCCACTGATCCAGTACGGCGTCGAAGAAGCTCTGGACGCTGGTCTGACTGAAATCTCCATCGTGACCGGCCGTGGCAAGCGCGCCCTGGAAGACCACTTCGACATCAGCTACGAGCTGGAAAACCAGATCAAGGGCACCGACAAGGAAAAATACCTGGTCGGTATCCGCAAGTTGTTGGACGAGTGCTCGTTTTCCTACACTCGTCAGACCGAAATGAAAGGCCTGGGTCACGCGATCCTGACCGGTCGCCCATTGATCGGTGACGAACCGTTCGCTGTGGTGCTGGCGGACGACCTTTGCGTCAACCTCGAAGGCGACGGCGTATTGACCCAGATGGTCAAGCTGTACAAGCAGTTCCGCTGCTCGATCATTGCCATCCAGGAAGTCGATCCGCAGGAAACCAGCAAGTACGGCGTGATTGCTGGCGAAATGATCCGCGACGACATCTATCGCGTACACAGCATGGTCGAGAAGCCAAAGCCGGAAGACGCGCCGTCGAACCTGGCGATCATCGGCCGCTACATCCTGACCCCGGACATCTTCGACCTGATCGAACAGACCGAGCCAGGCAAGGGCGGTGAAATCCAGATCACCGACGCCCTGATGAAACAAGCCCAGAACGGCTGCGTAATGGCCTACAAGTTCAAGGGCAAGCGTTTCGACTGCGGTGGTGCTGAAGGCTACATCGAAGCAACCAACTTCTGCTTCGAGAACTTCTACAAGACTGGCAAGGCTTACTGATAAAGCCTGATCTGCCTGTACGAAAAAGCCACCTTCGGGTGGCTTTTTCATTTTCCGCCCCTATATCGGCAGGAGTGCTTGCCCAACGGACGACGGCGGGTATGCTGATCGCCTGCCGAGGAGATAGAAATGGCCTACGATTTTGACCTTTATGTGATTGGTGCCGGTTCCGGCGGTGTGCGGGCTGCGCGTTTTGCTGCCGGGTTTGGTGCGAAAGTGGCGGTGGCCGAGAGCCGTTATCTGGGTGGTACTTGCGTCAACGTCGGTTGCGTACCGAAAAAACTGTTGGTGTACGGCGCCCACTTTGCCGAAGACTTCGAACAGTCCTCGGGTTTTGGCTGGAGCCTGGGCGAGGCGGATTTCGATTGGGCCACGCTGATTGCCAACAAGGATCGCGAGATCAATCGCCTGAACGGCATTTATCGCAATCTGCTGGTTAATAGCGGTGTGACGCTGCATGAAGCCCACGCGAAAATCGTTGGTCCGCACGAAGTTGAGGTCAACGGCGAGCGCTACACCGCGAAGAATATTCTGATCGCCACCGGTGGCTGGCCGCAGATCCCGGAGATTCCGGGGCATGAGCATGCGATCAGCTCGAACCAGGCGTTCTTCCTCAAAGAACTGCCCAAGCGCGTCCTGGTCGTCGGCGGCGGTTACATCGCCGTCGAATTTGCCGGGATTTTCCATGGCCTGGGCGCCAACACGACGTTGTTGTATCGCGGGGATCTGTTCCTCCGTGGTTTCGACGGTTCGGTGCGTAATCATCTGAAGGAAGAGCTGACCAAGCGCGGTCTGGATCTGCAATTCAATGCCGACATTGCCCGCATCGACAAGCAATCCGACGGCAGCCTGAAGGCCACCCTCAAGGATGGTCGCGTGCTGGAAGCGGATTGTGTGTTCTACGCCACCGGTCGGCGTCCGATGCTGGACAACCTGGGGCTGGAAAATACCGATGTGCAGCTAGACGACAAGGGTTTCATCAAAGTCGACGAGCAATATCAAACCACCGAGCCGTCAATTCTGGCGCTGGGCGATGTCATCGGTCGTGTGCAGTTGACGCCAGTGGCGCTGGCTGAAGGCATGGCAGTGGCACGGCGTCTGTTCAAACCTGAGCAATACCGCCCAGTGGATTACAAGATGATCCCGACAGCAGTGTTCAGTCTGCCGAACATCGGCACCGTCGGCCTGACCGAAGAAGAGGCGCGGGACGCGGGTCATGACGTGGTGATCTACGAAAGCCGCTTCCGGCCGATGAAGCTGACCCTGACTGACTGCCAGGAGCGCACGCTGATGAAGCTGGTGGTCGATGGCAAGTCCGACAAGGTGCTGGGCTGTCACATGGTCGGGCCGGATGCTGGCGAGATCGTGCAAGGTCTGGCAATCGCGTTGAAGGCTGGCGCCACCAAGCGTGACTTCGACGACACCATCGGGGTGCACCCGACGGCGGCCGAAGAATTTGTCACCATGCGTACGCCGGTCGGCGCTTAAGTCTTTTTCGGTTCTGCTGCGTCTGGCGCTGCCGCAACGGTGGTGGCCAGGCGCAGACTGTCTTGCGCCTTGGTCAATTCCTTTTCCAGTGACTGATTGAGCTGCGACTGTTCGTCGACGTTTTGCTTGAGCGTCTGGCTTTCCAGCAACGCCACGCGCAGGCGTTCCTGGAGGAGGGTGCGTTCGCTGTCGACGCGGGACGCTTGCTCCAGCAATTGATCCTGACGCTGATTGCTGTGCTTGAGCTGATCCTGCACCAAGCTCAGTTCACGCACGGTGCCGCGATTTTCGGTCAGCAGGCGCTCGTTGTCGCGGTGCAGCTGGGTGATCTCGTCCTGACGTACCAGCGCACTTTGTTGCGCCTGACGCAACTCCATCTGCAACTGCTGCACCTGGCTTTCGTGACGGCTCTGCTCCTGCTCGCGCTGTTCCTTGATGGCGTTGCGGTAGTGCTCAAGTGCATCGCGGGCGTGCAGGTGTTTTTCTTCCAGCGAGCGGATCTGCTCATCCTTGTCCTGCAAGCGCAATTCAAAATCGGCCAGCGCCTGATTCAGTCCGGCATTGCGAGTCTGCTCGGTCTGCAGCATCGAGCGGGTATCGCTCAAGGCTTCGGATTCCTTGGCCAGCGCGGCGGCCTGAATGTCGTGCTTCTTCTCCAGTTGCGCGTGATCCTGACGAAGCTGATTCAGCTCGTCCTCCAGTGCCTGACGCTGTTGCTCGTACTGCTCGCGCGCCTGATCAATCGGCTCCTGCGCCTGTTCTTTCAGGCGTTGGGCAAGGCGCGTGACGAGTGCCAGCAGCTCGTCATCGATGGGTTCTGCTGAAGGATCGGCCGGTTCGCTGCCGTCATCCAGCTCCTTCAGGTAGCGATGAATCGTGGTTTTGGAACCCGTATTACCCAGCTCGATGCGTACTGCGTCGATGCTGGGGTGTTCGCCACGGGCGAGGATCGCTGTGCGCGCGATCTGAACTACTGCTTTGTTAACGCCGCCACGGGCCATATCTGCTCCTAACATTTCGTACTGTGGTACATGCCACTAAAGTACACAGTGTACCATGTTGAAAATAAAGTGAAACAAGCACCGATAAACGGGCGGGATATACTGGTATTACCCCATGTGAAACCCCTAAAATCCGTTTCCGCACAAACCCTCAGTACGCCACGAGAAAATCAGCCCATGAGCGATATCGATCGCTACCTGCAAGCCGCCACCCGTGACAACACCCGTCGCAGCTATCGTGCGGCCGTCGAGCATTTCGAAACGGTATGGGGTGGGTTCCTGCCCGCGACAGCGGACAGCATCGCGCGGTATCTGGTGGCGCATGCGGGCGTGTTGTCGGTCAACACGCTGAAGTTGCGTCTGTCGGCGCTGGCGCAGTGGCACAACAGTCAGGGCTTCGCCGATCCCACCAAGTCGCCGGTGGTGCGCAAAGTGTTCAAGGGCATTCGCGCCCTGCATCCCGCGCAGGAAAAGCAGGCCGAGCCATTGCAGCTGCGCGACCTTGAACAGACAGTTGCCTGGCTTGAGCAGGAAATGAAAGACGCCCGGGAACAACAGGACCGGCCGCTGCTGCTAAGAGCTTGCCGCGACCGCGCGTTGATCCTGCTGGGCTTCTGGCGTGGCTTTCGCAGCGATGAATTGTGTCGTGTGCAGATCGAGCATGTGCAGGCGCACGCCGGCAGCGGCATCACCCTGTACCTGCCCCGCAGCAAGGGTGATCGGGAAAACCTCGGCCAGACCTATCAGGCTCCGGCGTTGCTCAAGCTATGTCCGGTGCAGGCCTATATCGAATGGATCACTGAAGCGGCGCTGGTACGGGGCC
This sequence comes from Pseudomonas sp. CH235, assembly GCF_004368175.1. Taxonomy (NCBI): domain Bacteria; kingdom Pseudomonadati; phylum Pseudomonadota; class Gammaproteobacteria; order Pseudomonadales; family Pseudomonadaceae; genus Pseudomonas; species Pseudomonas sp. CH235. The sequence goes on along the minus strand of NZ_RRZJ01000001.1, from coordinate 460,836 downwards.
CGGTGTTCCGCGCCGTCGACCGCTGGGGCAATCTGAGCGAGGAGGGCTTGCACGCCAACAGCGTGATTCCGTTGCTGCGCCAGGCCCTGGAGCGCGCCGGGATCTCCGCCGAGCGCTACACCAGCCATTCCCTGCGACGCGGCTTCGCAACATGGGCCCACCAAAGCGGCTGGGATCTCAAATCGTTGATGAGTTACGTGGGCTGGAAGGATATGAAGTCTGCCATGCGCTATGTTGAAGCGAGCCCCTTTCACGGGATGGCCCGGATTACGGATAAGCCGCTGTCGCCGTAGATATCGTTTTCTTCTATTAATACAGTCCGCTAATAGCGAAAACAAATCAGCAGCATCAGGTTTGCCAATGAGCCATCCGTCGAGTGACTGGGTAGGATTCACCCATCGAATTCACAACCCTGACGGAGAGTCATCAATGCCTATCATCAACAGCCAAGTAAAACCGTTCAAAGCTACCGCGTTCAAAAACGGCGACTTCGTACAAGTCTCGGACGCTGACCTGAAAGGCAAATGGTCCGTAGTGTTCTTCTACCCGGCCGACTTCACTTTCGTTTGCCCAACCGAGCTCGAAGACCTGGCTGACAACTACGCCGCCTTCCAGAAACTGGGCGTAGAGATCTACAGCGTTTCGACCGACACCCACTTTGCCCACGCTGCCTGGCACAACACTTCGCCAGCCATCGGCAAAATCCAATACACCATGATCGGCGACCCGACTCAGGTCATCTCCCGCAACTTCGACGTGCTGATCGAAGAAGCTGGTCTGGCTGACCGTGGCACCTTCGTGATCAACCCTGAAGGCCAAATCAAAATCGTTGAACTGAACGATGGCGGCGTTGGCCGTGACGCTTCCGAGCTGCTGCGCAAAATCAAGGCTGCTCAGTACGTCGCTGCTCACCCAGGCGAAGTTTGCCCGGCCAAGTGGAAAGACGGCGAGGCCACTCTGGCTCCGTCCCTGGACCTGGTCGGCAAGATCTAAGTCTGTGACACACGCAATGCAGGGCGGGATTCCGCACCTACTTAAGTAAGCTGCACCGCCCAATAGAAAAGCCCGGGCGAGATTCGCTCGGGCTTTTTTTCGCCTCAAATAAAGTCAGGAGATCGCCCGTATGTTGGACGCCAATCTTAAAGCCCAGTTGAAATCGTACCTGGAACGGGTCACCCAGCCGATCGAGATCGTTGCTTCACTCGACGACGGTGCGAAATCCCGTGAAATGCTCGATCTGCTGAAAGACGTTGCCAGTCTTTCGCACCAAATTACCTTGATCGACAGCGGCGACGATGCACGCAAGCCGTCGTTCTCGATCAACCGCCCGGGTGCCGATATCAGCCTGCGTTTCGCCGGTATCCCGATGGGCCATGAATTCACTTCGTTGGTGCTGGCCCTGCTGCAAGTCGGCGGCCACCCTTCGAAGGCCAGTGTCGAAGTGATCGAACAGATCCGCTCGCTCAAGGGCGACTTCAACTTCGAGACTTACTTCTCGCTGTCCTGCCAGAACTGCCCGGACGTCGTTCAGGCGCTGAACCTGATGGCCGTGCTGAACCCGAACATCCGCCACGTCGCCATCGACGGCGCGCTGTTCCAGGACGAAGTCAATGATCGCAAGATCATGGCCGTGCCGAGCATCTACCTCAACGGCGAAAACTTCGGCCAGGGCCGCATGGGCCTGGAAGAAATCCTCGCCAAACTCGACACCGGCGCCATCGAGCGTCAGGCCGAGAAAATCAGCGCCAAAGAGTCTTTTGATGTGCTGGTAGTCGGCGGTGGCCCGGCGGGTGCTTCCGCGGCGATCTACGCCGCACGTAAAGGCATTCGCACCGGTGTTGCAGCCGAGCGCTTCGGCGGTCAGGTGCTGGACACCATGGCCATCGAGAACTTCATTTCCGTGCAGGAAACCGAAGGCCCGAAACTGGCGACCGCGCTGGAAGAACACGTCAAGCAGTACGACGTCGACATCATGAACCTGCAACGCGCCGACAAGCTGATCCCCGGCAAGAATGGCGAGCTGCATGAAGTCCGCTTTGCCAGCGGCGCGACCCTCAAGGCCAAGAGCGTGATTCTGGCGACCGGTGCACGGTGGCGTGAAATGAACGTGCCGGGCGAGCAGGAGTACCGCAACAAAGGCGTGGCGTACTGCCCGCACTGCGACGGCCCGCTGTTCAAAGGCAAGCGTGTGGCGGTGATTGGCGGCGGTAACTCCGGCGTCGAAGCGGCCATCGACCTGGCGGGTATCGTCTCCCACGTGACCCTGCTGGAGTTCGACGTTCAGCTGCGCGCCGACGCCGTATTGCAACGCAAGCTGCACAGTCTGCCGAACGTCACCGTGATCACCAGTGCGTTGACCACTGAAGTCACCGGCGACGGCCAGAAGGTCAACGGCCTGCGCTACAAGGATCGCAATACTGACGAGCTGCGCACGGTCGAGCTGGAAGGGATCTTCGTGCAGATCGGTCTGCTGCCTAACACTGATTGGCTCAAAGGCACCATCGAGCTGTCGCCGCGCGGCGAGATCATCGTCGACAACCGCGGTGAAACCTCGATCCCCGGCATCTTCGCTGCCGGTGACGTGACCACCGTGCCGTACAAGCAGATCGTGATTGCAGTGGGCGAGGGCGCCAAGGCTTCTCTCAGCGCTTTCGATCACCTGATCCGCACTTCGGCTCCGGCGTAAATCCCGGGCCTGAAAAAGAAAACCCCCATCAGTGATGATGGGGGTTTTTCTTTGCGGGGGTGCTTTCTAGCCAGGTTCAGCTTTACAGCAGTGCCGGCTGGATGATCTCGACCCAGTAGCCATCCGGATCCTTGATGAACGCCAGACTCTTCATGCGGCCATCGGTCAGGCGCTTCTGGAAGTCGCAGCCCAGTTCTTCAAAGCGTGCGCAGGCAGCGACGATGTCCGGTACCGAGATGCAGATGTGGCCGAAGCCACGCGGGTCGGTGTTGCCGTTGTGGTAGGCAAAGTCCGCGTCGTTTTCGGTGCCGTGGTTGTGGGTCAGTTCCAGGATGCCGGGAATCGACTTCATCCACTCGGTGCGGGCAGCGGCGTCGGCCGGGATCTGCGATTTGTCGACCAGGGCGAGGAAGTACAGGCTGAATTCAGCTTCCGGAAAATCACGCTTCTCTACCAGCGAGAAACCCAATACACGGGTGTAGAAGTCCAGCGACTTGGTGATGTCTTTGACGCGCAGCATGGTGTGGTTGAACACGAAGTTGCGGGTTGCGCTGTCCGGGGTGGCGGTGACGCCAGGGAAGGTGTTCAGTTCTTGCAGGCTCATGGGCCCTCCGTAACAAATTGGGGCGAGTGAATGGGCGCAATGATACGCATGCCTGGCAGCATCGCCAAACCGAAAGCGCGGGCTTGCCCTGTGAGCGGGCGGGCCTCAGACTTTACGGCTCAATCCGCGAGTGCCTCTGGTAATGATCCGACCGTTCAAATCGCTGTTCGTTTTCCTGGGTTTTTCCCTGCTTGCTCTGCCTGCCTTTGCCGAGGCGCCGAGCATCACCTGGCCGGCTGGCTGGGAAGTCGAGGCGCTGCCCGAAACCTCCCCTGAAGTCTCCCGTCAGCGCGCGGTAAAGACTGACGCCGATGGCAATCAGGTGATGGTGATGGAGTTGACGATGACCCACGTGGAAAGCGGCCATCAGGTCAACTTGCAGGGCGTGTTGCTGGAGATGCGCAAGTCGGTTCAGAAAGACTTTTTCCAGAGCGGTTATCAGAGTGTCTGCAACAAGGTTCACGCGAGTACGCTGGGCTCGCTGACCGCGCTTGAAACCACTTGTACGGTGACTGAAAACGGCCGCCACGTGTTGTCGCAAACATTGGTTGCAGCGGTCGAAGCGGATAAGGCTTACGTACTTTCGTATGCAGGGCAGGCAGAGGTTTATAAGGCGAGCGGCGACGACATAGTGGCTGCGCGAAACAGCTTGAAATTCTAGTCGTCTGTTCGTGGTCGGCCTTGTGTTAGATACCGGAACTGATTAAACATAAAGTTAATCTCCGGCTAACGGGGCAACATTCGGAAGCATAGTTTCAGTGCGAGAGCGGTTTGAGACTCAACTTTCCCGCCAGAAAAATCGTTGTATTTGTTAAATATTGTCCAAAAAAAAGCCCTGCATATGCAGGGCTTTCATGTTTGCGAGGGATTAACCGCGCAACCAGGAATCAACGGTAGCTGCACCGTATTGTTCCTTCCAGGCCTTCAGGCCGCGATGGTTGCCACCCTTGGTCTCGATCAGCTCGCCGGTGTGCGGGTTCTGATAGACCTTGACCACGCGAGCGCGGCGGGTTTTAGGTGCGGCGGTCGATTGCAGACCGGATTTCGCCGGGTTCGGATCGAGAATGGCGATGATGTCTTTCAGGCCTTTGCCGTAGGTTTTCATCAGCCCCTGGAGCTTTTCTTCGAATTCGATTTCTTTCTTGAGCCCGGCATCGTTCTTCAGCGATTCCAGCTGCTTGAGCTGTTCCTGAAGGGCCTTTTCAGCTGCACGAAATTCAGCGAGTCTGGACAATATCTTTACTCCAATAGTGTGTTTGGCTGATACCAACCGCAAACAAAGCTATAAGCCAAGAGCCTTGAAGCGACTCGGTGATAATGGCTCACCTGCCCATCTTGCAACAGGTAAGAAAAATTGTAGTAGTTAATGCGACAAGAGTAAATCCTGACTTTTTCTTCATGTAACAACAACGCTGTTTTGTATCAATTTGGTGCGCGCTGTCGGCGAGTCTGGATTTATCCCGCCAAGTTAATGATGAGTTAATGCTTCGATGAAGTCTGCAGCCGGCATCGGTTTGCCGAAAAGGTAACCTTGCAGAAAGTTGACATGGTGAGCGGCCAGATAATCACACTGGGCTTGCGTCTCCACACCTTCGGCCACGATGCCCAGATCCAGTTTGGTAGAAAGCTCGATGATGGTGTCCAGAATGTGCCGCGACAGGGCATCTTTATCGATCATGGCCACGAATGTCTGATCGATCTTGAGGAAGTCGACATTGAAGGTCCTCAAATAGCCGAGGCTTGAATGACCGGTGCCAAAGTCGTCAATCGCGATCTTCACGCCCATTGCGCGCAGTTGCGCGAACAGTTGATGGGTGATGTCGGACGGCTCGATCAGCTCGCGTTCGGTCAGCTCCAGTACCAGGCTGATGCTGCCAGGCTGGAACGCTGACAAAAATTCACGGCAATCTTCAACCAGCTCCAGATCGTGGCAGTGGCTGGCGGTGATGTTGATGCCGATGTGGAAGGGCGCGGTAAAGGTCGATGACAGCGGCCCCAGCACAACAGCCGTTTGTTGCATCAAGGCGCGGGTCATCGGCACGATCAACCCGGAGTGTTCGGCAAAGGGAATGAACAGGTCCGGACGCACCAGCCCCTCCTTGGGATGTTTCCAGCGCATCAGCACTTCCGCGCCCGACCAGCGTTTGCTGTCGCCGTGCACCACCGGTTGAAAATAGGGAATGAATTCACCTGCTTCCAATGCCCGAAGCATTTCATGGCTGGGCGAGGTGGAGCGCTTCTGAACGATGTAGCCGATCGTTCCTGATACGGCGCCGAAGAACATCAGCAGACTGAACAGCGGCGGATACTCGTCTTTCATGTAGCGCCAGGTTTCGCCTTCCGGAAAAGCCGCTGTCACCGAGAATGCATAGTGTGATGAGTGCAAGATACTTTGCGCCACGGGCAACGCGGGCAGGGCGCCCTGATGCACTTTGCCGTCGGCGGAGAGCCAGTTGTTGCCGACTTGCAGCAACAACAACGTGTGCCGGCCGATCAGGCGCAGGATGTTGCTCAGGTGATAGCCGTCCAGCGTGCTCAGTGCGCCACCGCGTCCCTCGCTCAGGCGATACACCAGCAGCGCGGTGTTTGGCGTCACCGGGTTGCCGTTCATGAGCCACAACTTGCCTTGGGCGTAGTCGCCGGGATTCACGACTTCCTTGAAGTCGCCGAACAGCGAACTGCAATAGAGGTTGTCGTCCCACACCAGATTGGTCGAGCGCACAAACGGGCGGCGGGTGACTTGTTCGCGCAGGGCCAGTTTAACCGTCTCGCAGGTCTGGCCGGCCAGCGGCAGCAACTCCCGGGCGGCCTGGGCAGTGTTGTCGAGCATCAGTTCGAACTGCCGCAGGGCTTCATCGGCGGTGTGTTGCGAACTCTGCTGAAGGGCGCGTCCGGCCTGCATATAAAGAATCACGCTGCCGAGTACGATCGGCAGCAAGCCGCACAGCAATGTCACGATAATCCGGGTGCTGCGCTTGCGGCGGGGCCTGACGGTCAGTGGCATGGGCGCATCCTGTCGCGGTGGAGTGGGGCTCTTGATGGCAGGCGAAGCGTGCGCGCAAAGCCCGAGGTCTGAGCCCATGATAGATGGCCAATGACACCTGCGCCGCTCAACGATAATCCAGCCGGGTTGCCAGCTGAATGAATGCCAGCGTGGCAGGCGATGCCTGGCGCTGGTCCAGCACCGCCAGGCCGACCTGCCGGGTGACTACGGGGGACAGCGGTCGCTTGATGTATCGCGGTTCCGGATCGAAAGGCAACGAACCTTCGGCCACCACGGTCATCGCATCGCCCCGGCCCACGGTGTCGAGCGTGCTGAGCAGCTGCGAACAGCGATAGCGGATGTTGGGGCTCAACCGCGCGGCGTTGAACAGGCGCGAAACCAGTTCCGACGAACCCGCCTCGGTCAGCACAAACGGATCGTTGCACAGGTCTTTAAGACTCACTGAGTCGTGCGCCGCCAGCGGGTGACCGAGCGGAAGAAGGGCGACCATCTGATCTTCAATCAAGGTGAACGTGTCGAAGCGCTCCTCGGGCAGCACCACAAAACCGATATCGATCCGCCGCTCCTCCAGCCACTGAATGACCTGCCGATCCGGGCCTTCATCGATGTGCACTTCGATCCCCGGATGCGCCTCGCGATACTGCTGAAGAATCCGCGGCAACAATTTGATCGAAGACGTCGGCCCGAACGAGCCGATGCGCAGCGTGCCGCGTTTCATGCCGCGCGCATCCGCCGCCTCCTGACGCAAGGTGTTCGCCAGCCCAAGCATCGCCCGTGCCCGCAACAGCAGTTGTTCGCCGATGTCGCTCAGTTCCACTTGCGATTGATGCCGGCGCAGCAGCTCGACGCCCAGTTCCTGTTCCAGCGACTTCAATGCATGAGACACCGCTGACTGGGAAATTCCCAGACGATGGGCGGCGAGGGTGAAGCCGCGCAGTTCGGCCACCAGCGAGAAGATTTCGAGTTGGGTCAGGGTCATGAGTAAAGACTCATTTTACGATGATGAGGAATCAATCGAATGATACGTCATCCGTCAGTCTCGTCGTTGGAGCGTTATGAGTTGTCATGAACCTGTTCGTCCGGTCGCCTCGGACATGCCCGTCTATTTGAACCTGGCCTTGGTCACCATGATCTGGGGCGGAACGTGGGTGGCCGGGCGTTTTTTGGCCGGCAGCCTGAGCCCGGTGTTTGCTGCCAGCCTGCGGTTTCTGCTGGCCAGCGTGGCGTTGCTCGTGTGTTTAAGGCTCGCTCGAATACGGTTGGCGCGGCCCACGTTCAGGCAATGGCTGCAACTGGCCCTGTTGGGGTTCTTCGGAATTTTCTTCTACAACCTGTGCTTCTTTTACGGGTTGCAATACATCAACGCTTCCCGGGCCTCGTTGATCGTGGCGCTGAACCCGGCAGTCATTGGTCTGGCGTCATGGCTGCTGTTCAAGGAGCGGCTGAACCGGCTCAAGGTTATGGGCATCGCAATCTGCATCGGCGGGGCGGGTGTGGTGATCGTCAGTCGCAACCCGCAGCTGTTGAGCGAAACGCCGGACGCGTGGATTGGCGATCTGCTGATCCTCGGCTGCGTTTTGAGCTGGGGCGTCTATTCGCTGTTCTCTCGCGGCCTGAACCAGAGCATCGGTCCGGTGCAGACCGTGACCTTTTCGATTCTGCTGGGCACCCTGATGTTGTGGGCGCTGGCCCTGAGCCGGGGCGAAGTGGACGTTGCAGCGCTGGCGGCACTTGGCACACGCCAATGGCTGAGCCTGGCTTATCTGGGCGTACTCGGTTCGGCGCTGGCCTACATCGGTTACTACGATGGCATCCGTAAAATCGGCGCCACACGCTCCGGCGTGTTCATTGCGCTCAATCCGCTGACCGCCGTGCTGGCCGGTGCAATCCTGCTGGGTGAACAGCTGACGCTGGCCATGTGCCTGGGCGGCGTGCTGATTCTGGCGGGCATCTGGCTGTGCAACAAACCCCTTGCACCGGCCGGAAAAAAGCGGATTTTATAGAGAGGGCAGACAACCCTATTTACGCTGTGTAGAATCGGGTTACGCATACAATAATAATCGTCTTCTGGCAGCAGAAGCCTCGCCCGCAAGAGCCTTGGGTCGACAATGAAGATATTCGGGTTTCAACTGATCTACGGTGACTTCCTCGCCCGCAGTGTGCGTGGCATCTCCTGTGCGCCACCCACCGGTCTCAGCATTACTGACAAATAACTCTGGTTAATTGATAAGAATGATGAGGCGCCAACCATGGCAGATTTATACGAAAACCCAATGGGCCTGATGGGCTTCGAGTTCATCGAGTTCGCATCGCCGACACCTGGCACCCTGGAGCCGATCTTCGAGATCATGGGCTTCACCAAGGTCGCGACCCACCGTTCCAAGAACGTGCACCTGTATCGTCAGGGCGCGATCAACCTGATCCTCAACAACGAACCCCACAGCGTTGCTTCGTACTTCGCGGCCGAGCACGGCCCGTCCGTTTGCGGCATGGCGTTCCGGGTCAAGGATTCGCAGAAGGCCTACAACCGCGCACTGGAACTCGGCGCCCAGCCGATCCATATCGAAACCGGCCCGATGGAACTGAATCTGCCGGCGATCAAAGGCATTGGCGGTGCGCCACTGTACCTGATCGACCGTTTCGGCGAAGGCAGCTCGATCTATGACATCGACTTCGTGTTCCTCGAAGGCGTTGACCGCAACCCGGTCGGTGCCGGCCTGAAGATCATCGACCACCTGACCCACAACGTGTATCGCGGTCGCATGGCCTACTGGGCGAACTTCTACGAGAAGCTGTTCAACTTCCGCGAAATCCGTTACTTCGACATCAAGGGCGAATACACCGGCCTGACCTCGAAAGCGATGACCGCGCCGGACGGCATGATCCGCATCCCGCTCAACGAAGAATCGTCGAAGGGCGCCGGGCAGATCGAAGAGTTCCTGATGCAGTTCAATGGCGAAGGCATCCAGCACGTGGCGTTCCTCACCGACGACCTGGTCAAGACCTGGGATCAGTTGAAGAAGATCGGCATGCGCTTCATGACCGCGCCGCCGGACACCTACTACGAAATGCTCGAAGGCCGCCTGCCGAACCACGGCGAGCCGGTGGATCAACTGCAATCGCGCGGCATCCTGCTCGACGGTGCGTCGGATAAAGAAGACAAGCGTCTGCTGCTGCAGATCTTCTCGGAAACCCTGATGGGCCCGGTGTTCTTCGAATTCATCCAGCGTAAGGGCGATGATGGTTTCGGCGAAGGCAACTTCAAGGCACTGTTCGAATCGATCGAGCGTGACCAAGTGCGTCGCGGTGTACTCGCTACCGAGTAATCCGCATCAGCTGTAAAAAAGCCCGGCCTGCAGAAATGCAGGCCGGGCTTTTTATTGCGCGTCTTACGGGCGCCGTTGGCGCATCAGATGCTTGAAGCCTTCAAACACCAGCACCACCACGGCGAGCCAGATCGGGATGTAGGTCAGCCATTCTCCGGGCTTGATGCTCTCACCCAGCAGCAGCGCCACGCCGAGCAACAACACTGGCTCTACATAACTCAACAAACCGAACAGACTGAACGGCAGAAGGCGACTGGCAATGATGTACACCACCAGCGCCGATGCACTGATCAGACCGAGCAACGGAATCAGCCATGTCAGCGCCGGGTACTGATCGAACACGCCGAAACCCTGTTCGCCGCCGCGCACAAACCAGTACGCCACCGGCAGCATCAGGGTCATGTCGACCCACAAACCGCCGAGGTTGTCGGTCTTGAGGTATTTGCGCAGCACGAAGTACAGCGGGTAACCGACGACCACCACCAGCGTCGCCCAGGAAAACCCGCCGACCTGATACAACTCGTTCAACACACCGAGGCTGGCAAAAAACACCGCGACTTTTTGCAGGTATGACAGGTTTTCGCCATAAGCGATGCGTCCGGTCAGGACCATGGACAACGGTAGCAGGAAGTAACCCAGCGACACATCAAGGCTGTAGCCGTTGAGCGGCGCCCACATGAACAGCCACAACTGCACGCCCAGCAGCGCTGACGAAAGAATCAGGCCGCCGATCAACTTCGGCAGCGCAGGGATCCGGCGCAGCAGCTCCAGCACCCGCCGCCATTCGCCGGAAACCAGCATGAACACGGTCATGCAGGGCACGGTCAGCAACATCCGCCAACCGAAGATTTCCACGCCGCTCAACGGGGTGAGCAACGAGGTGTAGTAATACATGACGGCAAACAGCGTCGATGCTGTCACCGATAAAGCAATGCCTTTAGACAAACTGTCCTCGCGGGGGTGATGGTGAAACGGGGCGCGCAGGATACGTGGTTTTTGTGCTGAATATTGGCCGAGTGATCAATATTTCCAACATTCGACACAGGTCCGGTGAGAGCACGGACCTGTGTCGAAGCATAGGTGCTTAAGCCTGATGCGGTTTACGCCCCGACACAAAATGGCTCACATCATTAAACCCCGGCGTAGAAGCATGCCCCGGCGTCACCAGTGAGTCGATAAACGCTTCATCCTCAGCCGTAATCTTCACCGCCTGCGCCTTGGTGTACGCATCCCACTGTTCTTCAGTACGCGGCCCGACAATCGCCGACGTCACCGCGCTGTTGTTCAGTACCCAGGCAATTGCGAATTCAACGATCCCGACCCCACGCTCCTGGGTGTATTGCTGAATCTGCTGGGCAATGCGCAACGACTCCACGCGCCACTCGGTTTCCAGAATCCGTTTGTCCTGGCGCCCGGCACGGCTGTTGGCGTCCGGGGTCACGTCCGGTGCGTACTTGCCGCTGAGCACGCCACGGGCCAGCGGGCTGTAAGGCACCACGCCAAGGCCGTAAGTCTGGGCGGCGGTGATCTGCTCAGTTTCGGCCTGACGGTTGACGATGTTGTACAGCGGCTGGCTGATCACCGGGCGATCGACACCTAGTTTGTCCGCCACGCGAATCACCTCGGCAATCCGCCAGCCGCGATAGTTCGACAGGCCCCAATAACGGATTTTGCCCTGGCGAATCAGATCGCCAATCGCCGAAATCGTCACTTCCAGCGGCGTATTGTGGTCTTCGCGGTGCAGGTAATAGATGTCGAGGTAGTCGGTGCCGAGCCGGGTCAGGCTGGCCTCCAGACCGTTGAAGATGTGCTTGCGGCTCAAGCCGCTGCGGTTCGGCACGCCATCCACCGGGCCGAAACCGACTTTGGTCGCCAGCACCCATTCATGCCGATGACGGGCGATGGCTTCGCCGACGATCTCTTCCGAGCGGCCGTTGGTGTAGACGTCGGCCGTGTCGATGAAATTGATGCCCTGATCCCAGGCCTTGTCGATGATGCGCAGCGAGTCTTCCGCGCTGGTCTGTTCGCCGAACATCATCGTGCCGAGGGTGAGGGTGGACACCTGCAATCCCGAGTGACCCAGTGTGCGATAGCTCATGCCGAAATCCTTTTGTCGGTGGGAAAGCTTCCATCAAATACCAGAAGCGCCCGGCGCGGCAAAGTGAATTTATCGACGCAATGCCTCGCAGCGCTCGCGTAAAAACACCTGCAGCACCTTGACCCGTTCCGACACCTGCACCCGGTGCGGGCACAACAGATTGAACGGCACACTCTCGCCATGCCAGTCATCGAACAGTGTCATCAGTCGCCCGGCACGCACGTCTTCGGCCACGTCGAGCCAGGCCTTGTAGGCGATTCCGTGCCCTACGAGGGCCCAGCGGCGGGCGACTTCGCCGTCGTCGCTGAGGTAGTCGCCGCGTACTTCGACCTCGACGGTTTCGTCTTCGCGATGGAAGCGCCAAGTGTTGTAAGGCCGACCGTTGCGCAGGTAGAGCAGGGCGCTGTGCTCGCTTAAATCGGCAGGGTTTAACGGTGTACCGTGACGTTCCAGATACGCGGGGCTGGCGCAGGCCACACGCCGATGCTCAGGCAGAATCGGCAACGCCACCAGCGTCGAATCACTCGGCACGCCGAAGCGCAGCGCCACGTCCACCGTTTCGCGAAACAGATCCGCATGCCGGTCATTGAGCAGCAATTGCAGTTGAATGTGCGGGTGCTCGCGCTTGAAATCGTCCAGCCACTGCAGCAACACATTGCGCCCGAAGTCCGACGGCGCCGCCAGTTGCAGCACGCCGCTCAAGCCTTCGGTCTGCTGCTTCAGTGCCTGCTCGCCCTCGGCCAGTGTCGCCAGCGCCAGACGCACGCTTTCCAGATAGCGCCGGCCTTCTTCGGTCAGGCGCATGCTGCGGGTGGAGCGGGCGAAGAGGCGTATGCCGAGGCGGGTTTCCAGGCGTTTCAACGCGATGCTGGCGGCTGCCGGCGTCAGCTCCAGCGCCCGAGCGGCGGCGGAGATGCTGCCGGAGTCGGCGGTGCGGACGAAGATTTCCAGATCGAGGATTGAGCTCATTAGTAAAAATCCGTTGAAGATCCTTGGCGTTTTGCGGGATTTTTCCGGGATTGGCAAGCGCAGATACTGAAATCCTGAATAACCGCAGGAGACAGACATGACGTGGACATTTGATCATCTTGCTTTCAACACCGCTGACGGTCAGGCGCTGCAGGACGCTTTTGGTGGGTTGTTGGGATTGACGCCGGGGCGCCGGCCGCCGTTTCCGTTTCCCGGGCGGTGGTTGTATCAGGATGGGGAGGCGTTGGTGCATGTGATTGAGCAGCCTTTGTCCGAGGACGCTGCTTTGAGCCACATCGCGTTTCGTACTGATGAAGACGCGGCGGTGGTTTTGAAGCGGGTGCAGGGCAGTGGGTTGCCGTATCAGGTGGCGCAGGTGCCGGAGGACGGGGTCTGGCAGATTTTTGTGCAGATGCCGGGGGGAGTGGTTCTTGAGTTGGACGCGAAATCGGGTGGTTAGAATCAAGAGCGCCCTCACCCCAGCCCTCTCCCGGAGGGAGAGGGAGCCGAACGAGGTGTTCTCACAAGTTACGCCGACGTGAAATACCGAGTTGAACTCAGGCTTAGAAAAACACACCTCACGACTTATACCGACGTGGGATATTGAGTCGAACGCCGGCCTTGAAAAGCACCGAGATCGGCTCCCTTTCCCCCTCGCCCCCCCTGGGGGAGAGGGCTGGGGTGAGGGGGTAGGTTCTCAAGTACACCGCAGTGTTTAAACCATGCGTTTAAAGGACACTTCCAGACACGCACCCAGGCTACACGACCTTGCGCCGTTGCCTACGACTAAGCCAGAATCCGCCGGCTTGTGCGCTCAAGGGCCGGGTTTTATCGTTGTCCCGTCGCTGAAAAGAACAGCGATCGGGTTTGGTAGCCCGGGTCTTTAAGTGCAGAGTGCTCCATTTTGTAGAGTCTTTTGTCTCTGTTTTATGGTGGTCATTCGCAGGGCACCTTCGGGTGCGCCGTTTCTCCTAAGGCCCGGTCTACCAACCTGCGTCTGGCCACCACCATCGTTTGGTAGCGAGTGTGGTGGCTCCAATAAGCGCCTTAGGAGTTTCACCATGATCAAACCAACACCCAACCCACCCGAAACCGATACAACCTCACCCTACGAATCCCTCGACTCCAAGACCTTCCACGAAGCCGCCGAACGCGCCCTCGATCACTACCTCAATCCGCTGCTCCCCAGAAAACCGCTGCTCAAACCCAACACCCGCTACCTCATCGCCCCCGGCATCGACAGTGAAGAACTGCTGGCCGACGCCTCTGAAACCCTGACCTGCGCCAAAACCATGGCCACCGATTTCGCCGGACTGGTGGACGGCTCGCAGCGGCACGTATTGCTGGGCATTGCCCAACTGATCATGCTGAGTGAACTGGCGGTGAACCGGGCGCTGGATAATCTGGAACTCAAGACTGAAGCACCGCTGTAGCTAGATCCAAAAGAAAAACGGCCCGAAAAGGGCCGTTTCTGTATTTCGACTAATGCTTACGCCCGCAACGTCCGCGTCATCCGCAACGCCAGCAGACTCCCGCCAACAATCACCCCCGCCAGCAGATACAACGCCGCATCCGTCGACCCAGTGCTGTCCTTCACCCAACCAACAAGGTAAGGGCTCAAGAACCCCGCCATCTGCCCCATGGAGTTGATCAACGCCAACCCACCCGTCGCAGCACCCGCGCTCAGCATGGCAGTCGGCACTGGCCAGAACATCGGCAGACCGGTCAGCGCGCCCATGGTCGCAATGGTCAGACCAAGAATCGCAATCGCCGGATTCGCCGCGAAGTTCACCGCAATCAACAGGCCGACAGCGCCCATCAACATTGGCACCACCAAATGCCAGCGACGTTCTTTACGCAGGTCTGCCGAGCGACCTACTACCAGCATGAACACGGCGGCCAGCAGGTAAGGAATCGCACTCAACCAGCCAATCACCAGGTTGTCGCTGAAGCCGAGGTTCTTGATGATCGACGGCAGCCAGAAGTTGATCGCGTACACGCCGCTCTGGATGCAGAAGTAGATCAGGCCAAACGCCCAGATGGCCGGGTTCTTGAACACCGCGATCAGCGAATCGGAGGTGGTTTTCGGTTTGTTCGCCAGGTCTTCGGCCTGATCCGCTTCCAGCACCGAACGCTCGTAAGGGGTCAGCCACTTGGCGTTGGCGAAGTTGTCGCTGAGCAGGAAGTAGGCGAGTGCGCCCAAGACCACGGTCGGAATGCCTTGCAGCAGGAACATCCACTGCCAACCGGCGAGGCCACCTTGCCCTGCGGCGAAGTGATTGAGGATCCAGCCGGAAAACGGGCTGCCGAGCAGGCCGGACACCGGGATCGCCGACATGAACAACGCCATGATCCGGCCACGGCGGAAGGTCGGGAACCATTGCGAGAGATAGAGCACAACGCCCGGGAAGAACCCGGCTTCGGCGGCACCGGTAAACAAACGCAAGGTGTAGAACTCGGTCGGCGTGGTGACGAACAGCAGGCAGGTCGACAGCGTGCCCCAGGTGATCATCATTAGCGCGATCCAGCGCCGTGGCCCGAATTTGGTCAGCGCCAGGTTGCTCGGCACGCCGCACAGCACGTAGCCGATGAAGAAGATACCGGCACCGAGGCCGTACACGGTTTCGCTGAATTTCAGCGCATCCAGCATCTGCAGTTTGGCAAATCCAACGTTGACCCGGTCGAGGTAGTTGAACAGGTAGCAGATGAAGATGAAGGGGATCAAACGCAGGGTGATGCGTTTGTAGACGGCGTTTTTATCGTCATCGATGGTCTGGGCGGCAGCGGCGCTCTGCGACATGGCGGCTCTCTCTTTATTATGATTTTTTGCGATGCAAAGGGTAACGTTGATCGCCCTGAGAGTCTCGGCCACCTTTGGCCGGATTGTCTTTGTGCCTGAGCACAGGGTTTGTTGCCAGACCCTGTGCGGGTGAACAACCGTCCGCGCCTGTTTTCAAGGATTCCAGCCCTTATGTTCGAACTCGATCACGACCTCGCCCAGGACATCGTCGACCGGGCCATGGCCATTTTGCCGTACAACGTCAACGTCATGGACAGCCAGGGGCTGATTCTCGGCAGCGGCGAGCCGGAGCGGATCAACACCCGCCACGAGGGCGCGCAACTGGTGCTGGCCAACGGGCGGGTGGTGGAGATTGACGCGCAGACGGCGGTGCATCTGAAAGGCGTGCAGCCGGGGATCAATCTGCCGCTGTTGCTCGATCAGCGTTTGATCGGCGTACTCGGCATCACCGGCGAGCCGGAGCAGCTGCGTACTTACGCCGAGCTGGTGCGCATGACCGCTGAAATGCTGGTGGGCCAGCGCAACCAGCAATCCGAACAGCAATGGCGGCGGCAGCGTTGCGATGACTTGCTGGCGTTGCTGTTGAGCGAAGCGGGGGATTCGCCAAGGCTGGTCGACGAGGCCCAGCAACTCGGGCTCAAACCGCAACTGACGCGAGTGCCGTATCTGTTCGAGCTGGGCCTGGAACAAGGGCCGGGGCAGACCGTCGAGGCGCTGAGTGCCTGGTTGATGTCGCGCTATCCGGACAGTTGGTGCGTGAGTTCGGCCAAGTCGTCGCTGCTCTGGTGCCGGCCGGCGAGTCAGAACGTTGAGCATGATCGCCTGCTGGAAAAACTCGATGGCCTGGGCTGGAACATCCTGCGCATTGCCGTCGGCGGGCAGGCCGATGGGCTGGCCGGGTTACGCCGTTGCTATCGGCGCGTCGGCGACTTGCTCGCCTATGGCCGCGAAGTGCTGCCGCGTTCACGGCTGCTGACCCTCAATCGCTATCGTTTGCCGGTCATGCTCTGGCGTCATCGCAACGATGATGCACTGGATGAACTGCTCAAACCGTTACGCAAGGTCATCGCCAAAGACAGCAACGGCCAGTTGCTCGCGACTTTGCGCAGCTGGTGCGATCACGACGGGCAGAGCCAGGCCTGCGCCGATGCCTTGGGCATTCACCGCAACAGCCTGCGCTACCGGATGGAGCGGATTGCAGAGTTGAGCGGGGTCGATCCGCTGAAGCTCGACGGGATGCTGGCGTTGTATCTGGGGGTGCAATTGCTGCCACAACCCGACGATTTGTCGAAATGAACAATAAACGCCTGCACGACTTGTGCAGCGGACAGGCGTCAACGGGCAAGGCGACTGGCAGCATGAGGGGCACTGGAACTGGAGAATTCGCATGAAAATCGTCATCGCCCCCGATTCGTTCAAGGACAGCCTGAGTGCCCAAGGCGTTGCAGAAGCCATTGCGCTGGGCCTGGCGCAGGTCTGGCCGCAGGCGACGCTGGTCAAGTGCCCGATGGCCGACGGTGGCGAAGGCACGGTGGAGTCGATTCTCGCCGCGTGCGAAGGCGAGTTGCGCCGCACCCGCGTGCGTGGCCCGTTGGGCGCAGCAGTTGAAGCTGCGTGGGGCTGGTTGCCGCATAACCACACCGCAATCATCGAAATGGCTGAAGCCAGCGGCCTGCAATTGGTGCCGCCGGGGCAACGCGATGCGTGCATCAGCAGCACGTTCGGCACGGGTGAGCTGATCCGCGCTGCGCTGGATGCCGGCGCACATCGCGTCATTCTGGCCATCGGCGGCAGCGCCACCAATGACGGCGGCGCCGGCGCGATGCAGGCGCTGGGCGTGAAACTGCTGAATGCTCAAGGGCAAGCTCTGGTGCCGGGCGGATTGGCGTTGGCGCAACTCGCACGTCTGGACCTGAGCGAACTCGACCCGCGTCTGGCTCACGTCCGTTTCGACATCGCCGCTGACGTCAACAATCCACTGTGCGGCCCCCACGGCGCTTCGGCGATTTTTGGCCCACAAAAGGGCGCATCACCGGCGCAAGTTCAACAACTGGATCAGGCCCTCGGCCACTTCGCCGGACTCTGCGCGCAGGCGTTGGGCAAGGACGTACGCGATGAACCGGGCAGTGGTGCCGCAGGTGGGTTGGGCTTTGCCGCCAAAGCGTTTCTCGGCGCACGCTTCCAGGCCGGTGTCGAAGTCGTCGCAGAACTGGTCGGACTGTCCGACGCAGTGAAGGGCGCAGATCTGGTGATTACCGGAGAAGGGCGCTTCGATGCCCAGACCCTGCGCGGAAAAACCCCGTTTGGCGTGGCGCGGATCGCCAAGCAACACGGCGTACCGGTAATCGTCATAGCCGGTACGTTGGGCGAGGGCTATCAAGCGCTCTACGATCACGGCATCGACGCTGCATTCGCGGTCACCAGCGGCCCGATGTCCCTGGAACAAGCCTGCGCCGAAGCCCCGCGCCTGTTGCGTGAACGTGCAACAGATATTGCTCGCGTATGGGGTATGGCAGCTCCAGCCTGACCTGTCAGTCATCATCTGAAGCGAAGGGTGTTTCACCGCTGAAACACCCGCAACACTTTGAAAAATATTTCATCTTTCCCCGCAAACTTCCTCAAGCCTGGCCGATACAGAAGTCAGGCGCACACAAGACTTCTTAAAATAGTGACGCCGGACTGAAGCCCGCCCCAAGGGCCAGTGATCACGGCATGGACGCTCGTAGTTTCAATCATCCGAGAGTCCTCCTATGTCCTTGCGTAATCTGAATATCGCGCCCCGTGCCTTCCTCGGTTTTGCTTTTATTGCCTTGCTGGTGATCGTGCTTGGCGTGTTCGCCGTCAACCGCATGTCGATCATCCGTCAGGCTTCCCTGGAGATGGACTCGACGCAGTTGCCAAGCGTCACGCAACTCGCCGTGGTCACGGAAAACGTCTTGCGTCTGCGCATTCTCTCGTTCCGCATTCTGGTCAACCGCGAACCGGCCGGTTTGCAGGAAGCCCAGACCCGCATCGGTGTGCTGGTGGACAAGGTGCGCGCTGCCCAGGCCAGTTATGCAGTACTGCCGGCCGGCCCGGAGGAACGCGCGTTATATCAGGAGTTTTCGACGACTCTCGACAACTATGTGCAAGCGCAGAACCAGATGATGGAGCTGTCGCGCCAGGACAAGCTCGACGAGATGCGCGCCCTGATCAACACGAAGATCAAGGACGGCACCGACAAGATGGGCGAACAGCTCAACAAGCTGATTGCAATCAATGCCGCCGACGCGAAGACCGCTTCCACTCAGGCGGGTGAGTATTACAACAGTGCCATTACCGGCATCGTCGCCGTGGCCGTGATTGCCGCGTTGCTGACCGTGCTGTTGGCCTGGCTGTTGACCCGCAGCATCGTCACCCCGCTGAACCGCGCGGTCGCTGCCGCGCAAACCATCGCCGGCGGCAACCTGACCAAAGTCATCGAAATCGACGGCAAGGACGAACCGGCGCGCCTGCTTGAAGCGCTGGCGGCGATGCAGACCAACCTGCGCAAAACCATCGAACAAATCGCCGGCTCCGCCACGCAGCTGGGCGCTGCTGCCGAAGAACTCAGCGCCGTGACCGAAGAAGCGTCCCGTGGCCTGCAACAGCAGAACGACGAAATCGAACAGGCCGCGACCGCCGTCAACGAAATGACCGCTGCTGTGGAAGAGGTCGCACGCAACGCGGTGTCGACTTCCGAAGCCTCGAACCAGTCGACCCACGCTGCCCGTGAAGGTCGCGACCAAGTGGTGAAAACCGTCGATGCGATCCAGACCATGACCCACGACGTCCAGAACACCGCGCAAATGATCGAAGGCCTGGCCGCTCAGGGCCGCGACATCGGCAAGGTGCTGGACGTGATCCGCGCCATCGCCGAACAGACCAACCTGCTGGCGCTCAACGCCGCCATCGAAGCGGCCCGTGCCGGTGAAGCGGGACGCGGATTCGCGGTGGTAGCGGACGAGGTTCGCGCCCTGGCCCATCGCACCGCGCAGTCGACCCAGGAAATCGAAAAAATGGTCGCCGGCATCCAGAACGGCACCGGCGAAGCGGTCGAGTCGATGCAACAGAGCAACCAGCGCACTCAGTCGACTCTGGAAATGGCCCGCGCCGCTGGCGTGGCGCTGGAGCAGATCACCCAATCGATTCACCAGATCAACGAGCGCAACCTGGTAATCGCCAGCGCTTCAGAAGAACAGGCACAGGTGTCCCGCGAGGTCGATCGCAACCTGGTCAACATCCGCGACCTGGCCACCCAATCAGCTGCCGGCGCGAATCAAACCAGCGCCGCGACCCACGAACTGTCGCGTCTGGCGGTGGATTTGAATGCGATGGTGGCGCGCTTTGTGATTTGACCTAGGGTGAAGGCTGGAGACCGCGCAATCAGGAGACGTACATGCGCTATTCAGCCTTGACCCAACGAATCGCCGGGGAGGGAGCAGCAGCCTGGCGGATTCACGACCGAGCGCTGGAGCTGCGCGCCGAAGGGGTCGATGTGTTGCTGCTGTCGGTGGGTGATCCGGATTTCGATACGCCGCTGCCGATCATCCACGGCGCCATCGACAGCCTGTTGGCGGGCGATACCCATTATTCCGAAGTGCGCGGCCGGCTGGAGTTGCGCAGGCGCATCGCCGAGCACCATCGGCAACGCAGCGGCCAGGACGTCGATGCCGAGCATGTGATCGTGCTGCCCGGCGCGCAATGCGCGGTGTATTCGGTGGCGCAGTGTCTGCTCGATCCGGGCGATGAAGTGATCGTCGCCGAACCGATGTACGTGACCTACGAAGGCGTGTTCGGTGCCTGTGGCGCAACCGTGGTGCCGGTGCCGGTTCGCCCGGAAAACGGTTTCCGGGTCGATCCGGCGGATGTCGCGACGCGGATCACTCCGAAAACGCGAGCCATGTTGCTCAACAGTCCCAACAATCCCTCCGGTGCGAGTCTGTCGCTGCTGATCTGGCAGGAGCTGGCGGCGTTGTGCATCCGCCATGACCTGTGGCTGATCAGCGATGAGGTCTACAGCGAATTGTTATACGAAGGCGAGCACGTCAGCCCGGCGAGCCTGCCGGGCATGGCCGAGCGCACCGCGACCATCAACAGTCTGTCCAAATCCCATGCGATGACCGGGTGGCGGATCGGCTGGATGATCGGGCCGAAACCGTTGGCCGAGCATCTGGTGAATCTGTCGCTGAGCATGTTGTTCGGTCTGCCGGACTTTGTGCAGAAAGCGGCGCAGATCGCGCTGGAGAAAGATCTGCCGGAAGTAACGCAGATGCGCGAGGAATACCGGTTGCGTCGGGATCTGGTGTGCGAGCGGTTGCGTGGTTGTCCGGGGTTGTACCCGATCAAACCGGATGGCGGGATGTTCGTGATGGTCGACGTGCGCCAGACCGGGCTCGGCGCGCAGGATTTTGCCGAGCGATTGCTGGAGGGTTATGGGGTTTCGGTGCTGGCAGGCGAAGCGTTCGGGCCGAGTGCGGCGGGGCATATTCGCATCGGGCTGGTGGTGGATAGAGTAAAACTGGCGGATGCGTGTTCGCGGATTGCACTGTGCGCTGCGCAGCTTCTCCAGGTGCGCAGCGCCTGAGGGTTTCCTCCTGATCGTTCCCACGCTCCGCGTGGGAATGCAGCCCGGGACGCTCCGCGTCCCTTCCAGAGCTGGAACGCGGAGCGTCCCTTGAGGCATTCCCACGCAGAGCGTGGGAACGATCATCAGTGTAGAGAATTCACCAGGTTGGCGGGTTTTTCACCGGCCAACGCCGCCAACAGATTCTCCACCGCACACCGCGCCATCGCCTCGCGCGTCTCATGGGTCGCCGAGCCCATGTGCGGCGTCGCCACCACGTTGTTCAGCTGCAACAACGGCGAGTCATGATTCAGCGGCTCACGCTCGAACACATCCAGCCCCGCCGCGCGAATCCGGTTATGGCGCAAGGTGTCGATCAGCGCGGCCTCATCCACCACCTTGCCCCGGGAAATGTTGATGAAGATGCTGTCCGGCCGCATCAGCGCAAACTGTTCCGCGCCAATCAAACCTTCAGTCTGCGCCGTCAACGGCAAGGTCAGACAGATGAAATCCGCCTCCTGTAACAGATTTTCCAGGCTGCGGTACTTCGCATCAAAACGTTCTTCAACCGCCGGTTTGCGCGACTGGCTGTGATAGATCACCGGCATCCCGAACCCGAAATGCCCGCGCTGCGCCAACGCCTCGCCAATTCGCCCCATGCCGATGATGCCCAGCGTCTTGTCATGCACATCGGTACCGAAATGCGCCGGGCCGATGCTGCGGTGCCAGTGACCGCCGCGCACCATGTTCGCCAGCTCCACCACCCGCCGGGCAGTGGCCAGGATCAGTGCGAAACCGGTGTCGGCAGTGGTTTCGGTGAGCACGTCCGGGGTGTTGGTCAGCATGACCTTGCGCCGGGTCAGGTAGTCGATGTCGTAGTTGTCGACGCCCACCGAGACGCTGGAAATCGCCTCGAGCTTCGGCGCCAGATCGAGCAGCGCCGCGTCCAGTTTCAGGCTCGCACCGAGCAGGCCGTGAGCACCGGGGAGAGCGTCGCGCAGTTTCATCAGGCCGTCGGCGTCGAGGCTGTCGATCAGCGTCAAATCGACTTGTTCCTCAAGGCGCGCCATCAGCGCCGGCGACAGTTTCTTGTACAACACAACCTGCTTTTTCATCGCAGTCATCTCTTTATCAATTCAGGAATGGGCCGGCAGCGGACGCGGTGCGACGCGCTTGGCCGTCACCCGGTCGCTGGCGCCGGGCTTGAGAAAAATCGTCAGCACCACCGAGAGCATCAGCGCGCCGCTCATCAACAGGTACGAAGCGCCGGGCGAACCGGTAGAACTGTTGAGGTAACCGACCAGATACGAGCCGCCGAAAGAACCGAGGGCGCCCATGCTGTTGATCAGCGCCATGGCGCCGCCGGCAACGTTGGCCGGCAGAATCTCCGGGACGATGGCGAAGAACGGCCCGTAAGGCGCGTACATGCAGGCGCCGGCAATCACCAGCAGCGTGTACGACCACCAGAAATGCTCCGCGCCCAGAGCGTAGGAGCCGTAGAACGCCACCGAAGCAATCAGCAGCGGCGGCCAGACGAAGCGTTTGCGCTTTTGCAGTTTGTCCGAGCCCCACGACACCAGCAGCATGCCGATCACTGCCGCCAGATACGGCAGCGCCGACAGCCAGCCGGCCTCGATCATGTCCATTTGCGCGCCGGCCTTGAGGATCGACGGCAGCCACAGCACGAAGCCGTAGACGCCGATGCTCCAGCAGAAAAATTGCAGCGCCAGAATGATCACCTTCGGCGAACGGAAGGCTTCAGCGTAGTTCTTCACCGCTTTGATGCCGACCTGTTCGGCAGCGAGCGCGCTTTCCAGATCGTGCTTTTCCTGCTCGCTGAGCCACTTGGCCTGGGCCGGACGATCGTCGGCCAGTTTCCACCAGATGAATGCCCAAAGCACCGCCGGCAAGCCTTCGATGATGAACATCCAGCGCCAACTGAAATGCTGCACCAGATAGCCCGAAACCACCGACATCCACAGCATCGTTACCGGGTTGCCGAGGATCAGGAAGGTGTTGGCCCGCGAACGTTCGGCGCGGGTAAACCAGTGACAGAGATAGACCAGCATCGCCGGCATCACCGCCGCTTCGACCACGCCGAGCATGAAGCGGATGACGATCAGCCAATAGGCGTTGGAAACCACGCCGGTCAAGGTGGCGAGCCCGCCCCAGAGGATCAGGCTGACGAAGATCAGCTTCTTGACGCTGTGCTTCTGCGCGTAGATCGCGCCGGGCACCTGGAAGAAAAAGTAACCGAGGAAGAATAGCGCGCCGAGCAGCGAGGACAGGCCCGGGGTGATCATCAGGTCGGCGGCCATCCCGGACGCGGCGGCGAAGCCGTAATTGGCGCGGTCGAGGTACGCCAGGCTGTAGGTGATGAACACGATCGGCATGATGTACCACCAGCGGCGGGTGGCGAGGGTTGCGGTTTTCATGGTCTTGCTCCTGAGCTTGTTGTTTTTGTCGCAGCAGGTTCAATGGTTTATTGCTTGCTCGTTCCCACGTCGAGGCGTCGAACCGTCCGCGTGGGAACGCCTCCGGGGACGCTCGGCGTCCCATGTGACGCAGAGCGTCACGAGCTGCATTCCCACGCAGGAGCGTGGGAACGATCAGCGGTGAGTTCGGATCGGGTCGGCAAACCCTCCATGTCGCCACGGCTCTGCACCGCACGACTGCCAATCCAGTTGGCGCGTCTGACGGCTTCGGGAAAACTCTGATGCTCCAGCAGGGCGCTGATCATCCCGACCGCAAATCCATCGCCGGCACCGACCGTATCGACCACGGTTTCAACCGGCACCCCGGCGACAAAACCCTGATCCAGATGCGTGCGGTAATACGCACCCTGCGGCCCGAGCTTGATCGCCACTGCTTCGGCACCCTGATCGAGATAGAACGCGGCGATATCCGCCGGATCTTCAAATCCGGTCAGCAGCCGGCCTTCGCTCAACCCCGGCAACACCCAGTGGGCGAGGGCGGCGAGGCGGTTGATCTCGCGGATCATCTCTCGCTCGCTGGCCCACAGGCTCGGGCGCAGATTCGGGTCGAACGAGACGCTGCGCCCGGCGTTGCGCATGCGGGTCATCAGTTCACGGGACATTTCCCGGGCCGATGCGGACAGCGCCGGCGGAATGCCAGTGGCGTGCAGGTGTCGGGCGCTTAATAACGTCGGGTTGATCGACTGCGATGACAGATGACTGGCTGCCGAGCCGCGACGGAAGTATTCGACCGTCGGATCGCTGCCGTCATCGTTGCGCGACTTGAGCTGAAAACCGGTCGGGTGCGCGTTGTCGACTTCGACATGGCTGCAATCCAGGCCTTCGCGGGCCAGGGTTTCGACGACAAATCGTCCCAGCGAATCGGCACCGACACGGCTCAGCCAGGCCACCTTGAAGCCCAGTCGAGACAGTCCGATGGCGACGTTGCTGTCGGCCCCGGCAATCCGCTTGTGAAACTGCTCGACGGAGGCCAGATCGCCGCTCTGTTCAGCGACAAACATGGCCATGGTTTCGCCGAACGACAGAATATCGATCTCAGACATGAGCAGGCTCCAGGCGGGACTGGCCGAGGCGGGTGAGGGCGGCGACGTGTTCGGTGGTGAGTTGCACCAGGTCTTCGCCCTGCAACGGGTATTCGGCGGCGCGCATGACCCCTTGGGCCATGTGCCGCAGCAGTTGTTCCCACAGATGCAGGTCAGTGGCGGCGGGCGGCACCGCGACCAGTTTGCCGTCGGCACGGCGGGCCACGGCTTTGCAATGCACGTAGCCGACGTGACGGCCCAGCAGGCGTGCGGCACTGGTGGCGGACTGGTCTTGCCACTGCCAGTTGCCGATGTCGAACGTCATCTTGATCGGCAGGTTGTGTTGCTCAACGGCGGCGAAGAAACGCTGGAACGGTTCGATGCGGCCGCCGTGCAAGGTCTGGTCGTTCTCCACCAGCAGTTGTACCGGGCTTTGCGCAAGGATTTGCGCCAGCGTCTGCAGATCGTTGTTGTCAGTGAAGAAACCAAGGGAAACCTTCAGCCACCTCGAGCCGAACGCTTCGGCGTTTTGCAGCGCGGTGATGAGTTCCGGATTGGGCCGCGACTGACCGGCTAGCCACAGTTCGGTCGGTGAGGAATAGATGCTTTGCAGGCCTTCAGCCTGTGTGGCAGCGGCCAGTTGCTCGGGGACTTCGTTGGTCAGCAACTCTTCGCGCCATTCGATGCGATGGGCGCCGGCAGCGGCCAGCACTTCGATGAAAGAGCCTTGGCCGCGACGGCGAACAAGATCGGCGCCGTAGCTGGACAGGCTGATGGAAACGGCAGGTTTATTCATTGTTATCTACCTCTGAAACCGGTTTCATTTTTGTTCAAAAAATTTTGGGTGGCCCCGCAGGGCCTTATTCTGCCTTGCTGCGCGTCGAACCGCGCTCAATCAGCACCGGTGCAAAATCCAGCGTCCGCGCCGCTTCATCATCCCCACGCAACCGCTTGAGCAAGCACTCAAACGCCCGCGCACCAATCTCCTCAGTCGGCTGAGCGAGGGCAGTAATCCCGCTGCCCACCAACGGATACCAGTCCAGATCATCCAGCGCGATCAACCCGACATCCTCGAACAACCGGCCGCCAATCTCGCGCAAGGCGAGGGTGCAAGCCAGCGCCGCCACGCCGTTGGCGCAGAACAGGGCTTTCGGGCCCGAATCAGGTGCGTTCAAAAAGGTTTGAAGATCGTTCGCAAGACTCGAACCGGTTTCCAGCACCGCGCCACGCATGTCTTTGCGCTGACCAATCTGCTGCTGAAAACTGCTGACCCGCTCGATCCGCGAACTGGTGCCGTCATAGGGTTCGGTCACCAGCAGCACATTGCGATAGCCACGCTGCTGAAGATGTTCGAGCGCCATCTCGATGGCCTGCGGGTTGTTCAATCCGACCATGTCACTGTCGAGCCCCTCGACCTTGCGATCCACCAGTACCAGCGGCATTTCCCGCTTCAGCCCATCCAGCTCATCCCGATGATGGCCCAGGGTGTTCACGATCAGCCCTTCGATGTTGTACGAGCGCAGCAGCGCCAGGTGCTGGCGTTCCTGCTCGTCATCGCGGTCGGTGTTGCACACCACCAGGCTGTAACCGTGCCGGCGGCAGGCGGTTTCCACACCGTGCATCACGGCAATCGAATAAGGGTTGCGGATATCGGCCACCAGCATGCCGATCAGGCGGGTGCGGCCGCGTTTCAAACCACGGGCCATTTGATTGGGGCGATAGCCGAGTTCGGCAATCGCCTGCTCGATGCGCTGGGCAATGGCATCGGAGAGCAGGGCGCGGTCATCGCCGATAAAGCGCGAGACGCTGGCCTTGGACACGCCAGCGTGTTCGGCGACATCGAGCATGGTCACGCGGCTGCGCTGGGCGGCGGAGAAATCGTTCACGGTTGAAAAAGCCTTTTTATTGGAATTGTTCGAGTCAGCACGGCAAGGCTGAAACCGGTTTCAGATAACCGCATTAACCATCGCTTCGTCAAGCCCGAGAGGATCTGAATCAGAAACAGCTGAAGGGTCAATTCCGACCAGCGGTCATCAAACCTGTCAGATCTGACAGTAGGCGAAAGCGCGGTTACTGCGTTTAATTTCTTCCGAAGCAAAGTGTTTTTTACGCCTCTGGAGAACAGTGGATGAGCGCCAAAAAATCCATCGGGACATTCGCCTTGCCGTTGACCATCGAAGGGGTGGGTGCCGACAAAGTGCTGCCTCTGGATGCGCATATCAACGGCGTCACACTGCGCATGTCGCCGTGGGTTGCACCTTCGATCATCCCCGGCAAAAGTGATTTGCTGGAGATCTGGATACTTGAGCCCGGGGCAATATCCGAGACGCGTTTCTACAACAACCTGTTTCCGGTTCCGGTGGTCTTTCCGGGCACGATCCACCTGCCTGCGCAGTACTTGCAACAGACAGGCGACATCACGTTGAGGTACCGGGTGACCTCCGGCGACACCAGTAATGAAGATGACTCGATACCGCAAGTGTTCATCCTCAAGCGCCCGGTTCCGGTCAAATTGAAAGAGGTGGTTTATCCCGACGCGAACCTTTGGGGCTGGCTCATGTGTTTAACATTCCCGGCGATCTGGGATGTGGTGGTCGTGCGGGTTCCGGCGCAACCGGGAACGTTTCTGGCGAATGATGAGTGCGTACTGAATTGGGAAGGCTGCACGAGCCTGAACGGTGTCAACCCAATTCCGGGCACAGCGCTACGAATTCGAAAAACGCTGTCGCAACAGGAAGCGACCTCTCCCCAAGGGTTCGATTTCAGACTCGACAGTAGCTACTACGTCCAATACATCAAACCGATCGAATTCGGATCTGCGATGTGCACCTACACCCACTACCGAAACGGTGTTGCGCTGGCCAGTTCATATCCGGAATTCGTGAAGATCGACAGGCGCCTTTCCGGGAAACCGCCTTGCGGTCCTTGAATCAAGCAGTCCAAAAAAGCAGTGAAAAGCGATAGATCCAACAAAACGTTGGCAGAACGTCAATCCCAGGAACACGCAGCCCGCAGTCGCGAAATTCTTCATTGGGAAACAACGTTGATGGTTCAACAACACACTCATCGATGGAGTTCACGAACATGAATATGCAGGCTAAAACGGGTGGTGGTGCTCTGGCGTTGCCGCCAACGATTGTGGATCAGTTGGCAGATGGTCGACTGACGTATCAACAACTGAAAGTTGATAAAAAAGTGACCTTTCAGTTGGCGGACGTTGATGACAAAACTCCGGATGGTGCGCACCAAATTCAACTGTATATCTTTCCGGAAGGGGCGCAGCTGATACCGGGAGATCCGACTTATTTAGTGGACACTAAGCTTAAAGCCAGCCAGCCAGGAGGTGACTGGACTTTTCCGGTCAGTTTTGACCGGACCGACACGCAGCTCAGTATCTTCGTCGACAAGTTCTCGGCTAGCGGGGATTACAACAAGTTTTTTGCAGCGTTCGTTATCATTGACGCATTCGGGAACCTCGACAACTCTCAACCGCATCTCGTGATCCTCATCGACCTGACTGCACAATGGCAGCGCCAACCCGGCACTGGCAATGGCACCGGCAATCGGCCGCCGCAGATCAGCCTGACAGGTTTGCCAACCCTCATCGATGACGCTTGGTTGAACAACCCTGCCAACGCTGGCGGCTTGAACATCACCATTCCAACGGGCTGGACAAAATTCGAACCAGGCCTTGATCTGGTCAACTTCTTCATCTCCCAACTCACCACATTCACCGGCATGCAAGGTGAGGGCGCTGTTGTTGCAGATTTGCCGGTGCGGCCTGACGGCGTTATCAATATTTCACTGGTCATTCTGCAAGCGTTGAAGGATGGCGCGTATTTTTACTCCTACAACCTAGAGGATGCCGCGGGCAATATCAGCAACAACGCACCCATCACGCTGCTGTTCAATCGGGTCAGCGCACCGGCCCCGGTGCTGGGTATTCCAAGGATTCCGGCGACCGGTATCAACGGTCAGACGCCCATTACGCTCGCATCATTCAAATCTGATCCAGATGCAGTGGTAATGGAGATCGATTTCCCGACCAACTCGTTGCAAGATGACCGAATCCTGCCGCATATCATGGATTCGAAGGGTATTGTCCATGATCTTGCGGAACAGACAATCCCGGCGCCAGGCACTGCCGGGCCGCTGAAATTCGTGATTGATTACGCCTTTTGGGCGGTGGTCTTCGGCGACCCTAACCGGGACACCGAAGAGCAGGTCGAGTACTGGTACGAATTGATTCGCTCGACGATTACACCGAATCCGGTTTCCACGCCTCAGCAATTTGCTACTGTCGATTTTGCATACGCCGGGGATGAGCAGCCGAACCTTCCTGAACTGGAAAACCCCAATGCCATCCCGGTGATCGTTCAGGGTGGCGGCACGCCTGTGCCTGCACCCAACACGCTTGGCCCGGCTCAGGCCGGTCTTGATGCAACCATGATCTGGAACTTGTGGACAAATCCTCTGCGGCCGATTACCGGTCGAGAAATCGTCACGTTCTTCTATCAGGGCAAACAAGTGGGTCAGCCTGTGGGCGTGCAGGTTGGCGCGACGAGGGTCACCACGCGATTGCCTTGGGCCGAGATTCTGTTGGAAGGGAACGGCACCGGCGCTACCGCGCGCGAGGCCTACATTGTTGTCTCCTACCCCGGCAGTTCAAACGCGATGACGCAGACGCCTGTTACGCGTGTCAACGTGACAGCGATCGTGATCAATCTGCCGGCGCCGAAGATTGTCGTTTCGGCTTTCAGAACCCCCACCGGTGCGGTGGTTCCCGAGAGCTTCTTGATGTCCGTCAACTGCCCGTGTCTGGATCACCCGGCTGTCGCGAACGGACCGATGCCGCCGTATGAGGCTACACGCAGACTGCGGATCAGGGTCGAGCGGGATGCCAACATCCCGACAGGTGCAACGGTTGCGTTAAAATTTGAGGGGCGGACGACCAACGGAGCTGGCGGGACGGTGATACCCAACACGCCATTCACAGATTCCAAGCCCATGCCTGCAACGGGCCCTCTGGAATTTGACGTGCCATACACCAATGTCCGTCCGATCCAGCTGCCGAGCCCCGGCCCTGGCCAGCGTCCGGCGACTCAATATGCGTACATCGAGTATGGGGTCAACGGCATTACAGCGTCGGTCATCGTCCCTGTCGCGCTCTTGAACTCGAGCCTGGTGTATTGCGACCAGAACCGTCCTTGATCGTGCATCAACAGTACTTCGAGTGAAGTTTCCTGCGATGGGGACGGCAGTCAATACCGTCCCCATCGTGGGAATCGAAGTCAGATACGGGTGCTCTTACGGGACAAGGGGATAAGTCGTACGAAGATGGAGATTAGTCCTACATATCCCTCGGAAAGTTATCCGTAGTCTGGCGACCGCTTCAGTTCCGGCTCGCAACTCGTTTGAGTCGGACGCTCGTTCCTCACGGAATGTAATCGAGTAGGACTCAACCATGTCGCCCAAATTGAACACCCCGTTTCAGAAAACCTCGATCAGCTTGGGAATTTTGTCCCTGCTGCCCCTATTGATGAATTCGCCGCTCACCCAGGCGGGTACCGTTCCGGCGGGTACCATGCTTGCCATTGACGGCACGACGCCGGTGCAAATCTGGCAACTTCAAGACAACGCCATCCTGAATGCCACCAATGCCACGACACTGGAAATGAACAGCAATCCCGGTGGCCTGATCAATCTGACGGGCTCGAATGTCAACGCCGCAGCGGTCTCGGGGATTTCACTGGTCAACGCCAGCGCAACTCTGGACAACTCAACGGTTAACAATGCCACTGGCATCGGCATTTCGGCAGTACGCAATAACAACAGCGTAGGCGGTTCAAGCGTGACGCTGCGTAATGGCTCAGGTGTTCAGGGCTTGACGGGGGGCATTGCGGGCAACCGATTCAGCGTCATCAGTCTGCAAAACTCCACCGCCGAAGGCACTGGTGCGAACAGCTTCGGGATCAGGATGCTGGAAGGTTCACTGTCGGCCACCGGCAGTACGATTAGCGGCGGTCTTAATGGCGTGACGGTTGGCACTGACACTCAGGTGAACGCCGTTATCCCGACCAAAATAATTCTGGACGGCACTCGTGTCGAAGGCCAGACCGGCTCGGCACTGGTGGTCGGCATCAACGCGCCGAATTTCCCGACAGTGGCAGACATCGAAGTGCGTAACCGTTCGACGCTGGTGGCCGGCAACAACACGTTGCTTGAAGTCCGACAAGGTGCTTCGGCTGGATTCCTCGTCGAGAACAGTGACCTGACCGGTAACGTCACGGTGGTTTCGGGCAGTTCCGCGAATGTCACGTTGCAGAACAATGCGTCGCTGACCGGTGATCTGCAAAACGTCACGACCGCGGTGTTGAACAATCAGGCGCGCATGACCGGCAATGTGCTCGGTGCTTCGAGTGT
Organism: Pseudomonas sp. CH235; assembly: GCF_004368175.1. Lineage (NCBI taxonomy): Bacteria > Pseudomonadati > Pseudomonadota > Gammaproteobacteria > Pseudomonadales > Pseudomonadaceae > Pseudomonas > Pseudomonas sp. CH235. The sequence continues at coordinate 429,825 of NZ_RRZJ01000001.1, read as the reverse complement.
GGCGCTCGACAACGGCTCGACCCTGACCGGCAATCTCGGCAACGTCGCCACGGTGACGATCAACAATCAGAGCGTCATGAACGGTGACGTCAATGCTTCTGCCAATAGTGCTTCGAGTCTGACGCTGGACAATGCTGCCACGCTCACCGGCCAGGTGAACAATGTCGCCAATTTTGCGATCAACAATCAGGCGCTATGGCAGATGACCGGCAGTCAATCGGTGAACAATCTGTCGCTGGGCAATGGCGGCACGGTAGGTTTCGGCACTCCTCAGCAATACTTTCAATTGAACGTCGCCAACCTGTCGGGCAACGGCACGTTCCGGATGGGCACCGACTTCAATCAGGGTCTCAGCGATCTGCTGAATGTCACGCGCAGTGCTTCCGGCTACCATCAGTTGCTGGTCACCAGTTCCGGTCTTGATCCGATCAATGACTCGTCCATCAAAGTGGTGCAGAGCGTGGCGTCAGGCGCGCAGTACGGCCTGGTGAACAACCGTGTCGACGTAGGCGCATTCACTTATCTTCTGGTGAAGAAGGGAGATGACTGGTTCCTGCAACCGGACAAGACTGTTGTCAGCACACCGACACGCGCCGCATTGGCCATTGCCGGTACAGCCCCGACAGTGACCTATGGCGAAACGGTTCTGCTGAACAACCGCATGGGTGATTTGCGGGTCAATGGCGGGCAAACGGGCGGATGGGTGCGCTCTTTCGGCAGCCAGTACAGCATCAGTAACAATGCTTACGGAAATGGTTACAAACAACGACAGTATGGTTTCTCGATGGGCGTCGATACGCCGGTGCAAATCGCCGGCGAGCGTGTACTGCTCGGTGTGTTTGCCGGTTACAGCAAATCCGATCTGGATTTGAGCCGCGGCAGCTCCGGGGAAATCGGCAGCACCTCACTCGGTCTTTACGGCACCTGGCTGGGCGACAGCGGTTACTACCTGGACACGGTGGCCAAGCTCAATCACTTTCGCAACAAGGCCGACGTGATGCTGAGTGACAACACCAAAACCAAAGGCAGTTACAACAGTCTGGGTGCAAGCGCGTCGGTGGAGTTCGGCAAGCATATTGAGTTCGCGGATGGCTATTACATCGAACCGTTCACCCAATGGCAGGGAGCCTCGGTGCAAGGCAAGGATTTTCGTCTGGACAATGGTCTGAGTGTCGACGCTGATACAACCCGTTCCATGCTGGGCAAGGCGGGCCTGAACTTAGGGCGAGGCATGAAACTGGCGGATGGCAGTGTCCTGCAACCCCACGTGCGGGTGGCTGCCGTACATGAGTTCGTCAAAACCAACGAAGTGCGGGTCAACGACAACAAGTTCAACAATGATCTTTCCGGCACGCGCTTCGAAGTGGCCGCCGGCGCATCCTGGACCCTGAATGACCGCTGGCAGCTGCACGCGGAGCTGGACACCAGCAAGGGCGACAACGTCACCAAAGACTTCGGTGTGAACATGGGGGCGCATTACAGGTTTTGAGGGAACGGAAACTAAAAAGGGAAGCGATGGCTTCCCTTTTTTGTGCCTGCGGCTGCATCACTTCAAGACTTGAAAACCTCCCTTCAACTGGAAGGTAGTGCCATCGGCGTTCTCCAGCGTCACATTGAAATCGGCCGCGACATTCTTTTGATCGCTCGCAGGCTTGATCTCGATGTCACCTGAAATGCCTTCACTGATCGCAGTGCCGTCTTTATAGCTGACGGCTACGTCAGAGCGGCTGGTCAAGACATGTTTCCCGATCGGGAAACCATCGGGGACGATCAGGGTAAGTTCACGTGCCGGGTTTGTTTTGGCTTTCGTGCCCGAAGGTGGCCGATCAATGGCGGTTATCTCTACCGCGTCGATTTTGTCAGGGCCGACCTTTTTGGTTTCAATCAGTCGGGAAGAGGCAGTGAAGTCCGCGACAGGGGCTCCACCGTTGGCGAAAGCTTTTGCGGTCACAAAATTACCGGGGGCAAAACTGGTGCGTCTGATCACAGCGTTCATGAATTGGATCTCCGTTCACTTTGGGGAAGTATCCAAAGGCCATTGGGCCCTAACTCTGGATGCATCATAAAAGCGCGATTCAGGCGATCTGTACACTGTCAGACTTGACAGGTTACAGCCCTTGAAATCTGTGAGCGAATAGCCACTGACGCCAGCCCTCAGCCAAACAATCCGGCGGCGATGTTGATCGAGAAACCCAGAATCGCTGTGTTGAATACGAAACCGATCAGCGACTGCGCCAGCACGATCTTGCGGATCTCCCGCGTGGCCACGCCGACATCCGCCGTCTGCACCGCGACGCCGATGGTGAACGAGAAGTACAGAAAGTCCCAGTAATTGGGCGTCGTCAGGCCTTCGGCAAAGCGCAGCGCCGGCTCTTTGCCGTCCCAGGTGTAAAACAGCCGGGCGTAGTGAACGCAGAAAATCACCCCGATCAGCAGCCATGAGCCAATGACCGTCAGTGCGGTAAAACCGTAGTGCATCAATTTGTGGTGGGTATCCAGATCCTTGCTGCCGACAAGTTCCAGGGTGATGGCCGCCAGGCTGGCCAGCGCCGCAATACACACCACGAACAGCACCAGCCCGGCGTTTTCATCTTCGACGACGGCGATCTGCTTGACGTCCGGCGCCTTGGCCCTGGCGGTGAGCCAGAGCATCAGCGCCAGGTAGGTCCAGACCCCGGCATTCCAGCCAATGAGTATTTTACTGATGACGGAATCGGCGGGTACCAGAAGGCCGACGGCAAGGCCGACCAGGAACGCGGCAGAGAGGCGAGGGTGGGTGCGGGCGAGGAAGCGCATGGGCGGCTCTTTGTTGACGGCGTCGAGCAAACCATAGCATGGGTGTGGGTTCTGGCTGGCGCGGAGGACTGCAAAAAGAAACCTTGTGACTCTGTCAGCATCGACAAGAAGCCCAAGGTTTTTATGTTTCAGAAGGATGGGCGGGAAGCTGGATCAGTTATGGATCTGAAGCTTGCCTTTGGAGACTGTCACGGTTTTTGGAACAGCGTCACCGTTCTGGCCGAGGAAGTCGAACTCGGCTTCAATTTGCCCCTTCTCCGAGCCGGCAACAGGGAAGCTGAGAAAGGTGACTGTCCCTTGAATCGCTTTGTAAAAAGGATCGATACCAAGCGCGAGTCTTTCCACGAAAACCGCTCTGACCAGACTGACATCCGTATTCAAGTCGTAGGGGGTATTCAAACTGGCGGTTTGCACCACATTCAGAACAATACTCAGACTCCGTTGAGGACGACTCGGGCCATCAATCCACCATTCTCCCCTGGCTGACCAGGCCTCTTGTTTGAAAAGTTGATCGTATTGAGTCGTGAGGAGAACCGTTTCTGCCGTGTAGCTATCCTTCACTGGCGGCTCCAGGCCATCGACGTCAGCGGTCAAGCTACCTTCGGACACTGGTTGAGCAGCACTCATGGTTTTGCTCTCCCTTGGTCGTTCGGCACCAGATGCAGTTCTCCGTTGACAGTCACTTTCTCCTTTCCATCCTGCGACACCGCAACGAAGTCGAACGTTGCCATGGCTTCATCTTTAGCGGCGTCCACGGTGACAGTGACTGTGCCGCTTTGCGCAAAGAAAGGCGCCTCGACAGAGCTTGATGTACTTTTCCACCAGCTGCCTGACGCTTGGCGATCAGGATCGGCGAAATCGAAGGTCTGGTTTTCCATATCGCCCTTGTTTATGAAATTCAGGGCAATGTTTCTGCGTTCATTCGGCCATTGCACCAACGAGGCCCACCCCTGAAGGGAGCGGCCGATACCCAATGAGTAGAACTTTTCTTCTGCGTTAAAATTCCGGAGTTCGGGATCGCTCGTGGTGGCTGTGAATTTGCCATCTGCATTGCCCTTTACATTCGTCATGAGAAGCTCCTGATTCAAGTCAAACCGCTAAGTCAAACGTGACAGGAGCTAGCCTAAGTTTTTGGAGCAATTGGCGAACCTGTCAACTTTGACAGGTGTAAAAACCGATCGACTTATAGCGAAACTTCATTTTTTGCCGGCCCATCGGGTTACGGCTTTCACCACCACCACAAAAAACACCGGCACAAAAATCACCGCCAACGTCGCGGTAATCATCCCGCCAATCACTCCGGTACCGATCGCCTGCTGGCTCGCCGAACTTGCGCCGGTGGCAATCGCCAGCGGCACCACGCCCAGAATGAACGCCAGCGAAGTCATGACAATCGGCCGCAACCGCAGGCGCGCTGCTTGCAGCGTGGCGTCAATCAGGTCATGCCCTTCGTCATAAAGACTCTTGGCAAACTCGATGATCAGGATCGCGTTCTTCGCCGACAGGCCGATGATGGTGATCAGGCCGACCTTGAAGAACACGTCGTTGGGCATCCCGCGCAAAGTCACCGCCAGCACCGCGCCGAGTACGCCCAGCGGTACAACCAGCAACACCGATGTTGGAATCGACCAGCTTTCGTACAACGCCGCCAGGCACAGGAACACGATCAGCAGCGACAGCCCGAGCAGAATCGGCGCCTGACTGCCGGACAAACGTTCCTGCAACGACAGACCAGTCCATTCCTGACCCAGGCCTTTCGGCCCCTGAGCGACCAGCCGTTCGATTTCCGCCATGGCTTCGCCGGTACTGTGGCCGGGTTTCGGCTCACCGGAAATCGAGATCGCCGGGTAGCCGTTGTAGCGGGTCAGCTGCGCCGGGCCCTGGGTCCATGTGGCTTTGACGAACGCCGACAGGGGCACCATTTTTCCGGCGTCGTTGCGCACATGCATTTTCAGCAGGTCATCGACCTGACTGCGACGGTCACCTTCAGCCTGCACGACAACGCGTTGCATCCGCCCCTGATTGGGGAAGTCGTTAACGTACGAAGAGCCAATGGCGGTGGACAGCACGTTGCCAACATCGGCGAACGAAACCCCCAAGGCGTTGGCCTGCTTGCGGTCCACTTCCAGTTGCACTTGCGGCGCTTCGGCCAGTGCGCTTTCACGCACGTTCATCAGGATCGGGCTTTTCTCGGCGGCTTCCAGCAACTGGGTGCGCGCCTCCATCAAGGTCGCATGGCCGAGGCCGCCACGATCCTGCAGGCGGAACTCGAAGCCGCTGGACGTACCGAGACCGTCAACCGGCGGCGGCAGCACGGCGAACGCCACGGCGTCCTTGATCTGGCTGAGGGCAATGTTGGCGCGGTCGGCAATCGAACTTGCCGAGTCGTCGCCGCCACGCTGCGACCAGTCCTTGAGCGTGGTAAACGCCAATGCGGCGTTCTGCCCGCTGCCGGAGAAGCTGAAACCGAGAATCACAGTGCTGTCGCCCACGCCCGGTTCGCCGGCGTTGTGCGCTTCGATCTGCTCGACCACCTGCACCGTACGGTTCTTGCTCGCACCGGGCGGCAGTTGGATGTCGGTGATGGTGTAACCCTGATCTTCAACCGGCAGGAACGAGGAGGGCAGGCGCGCGAAGCACAGGCCCAGACCCACCAGCAACACAACGTAGATCAGCAGATAACGACCGGTGCGTTTCAGCGCGTAACCGACCCAGCCTTGATAGCGATCGGTCAGTTGCTCGAAGCGACGGTTGAACCAGCCGAAGAACCCGGTTTTCTCGTGGTGTTCACCCTTGGCAATCGGCTTGAGCAAGGTTGCACACAGTGCCGGGGTCAAGGTCAGGGCGAGGAAGGCCGAGAACAGAATCGAAGTGGCCATCGACAGTGAGAACTGGCGATAGATGACGCCCACCGAACCCTGCATGAACGCCATCGGAATGAACACCGCGACAAGCACCAGCGTAATGCCGATGATCGCGCCGGTGATCTGGGTCATCGCCTTACGCGTCGCTTCTTTCGGCGACAGGCCTTCGGTGGCCATAATCCGTTCGACGTTCTCCACCACCACGATGGCGTCGTCCACCAGAATGCCGATGGCCAGCACCATGCCGAACATGGTCAGCACGTTGATCGAGAAACCCAGCGCCAGCATCGTCGCAAAAGTACCCATCAACGCCACCGGCACCACCAGCGTCGGAATCAGTGTGTAGCGGATGTTCTGCAGGAACAGGAACATCACCGCGAACACCAGCAGCATCGCTTCGCCGAGGGTATAGATCACTTTGGTGATCGAGACCTTCACGAATGGCGACGTGTCGTAGGGAATCTTGTATTCCACGCCCGCCGGGAAATAGCGCGACAGTTCATCCATCTTCGCCCGGATCAAAGTGGCGGTGCTGAGCGCGTTGGCGCCCGGCGCCAGTTGCACGCCGACGGCGGTGGATGGCTTGCCGTTCAGACGGGTGCCGAACTGGTATTCCTGGCTGCCGATCTCGACCCGCGCCACATCCTTGATGCGCACAGTGGAGCCGTCCGGGTTGGCCTTGAGCACGATGTCGGCGAACTCTTCCGGCGTCGAAAGCTGACCCTTGACCAGAATCGTCGCGGTGATTTCCTGAGTGCTCGGGTTCGGCAAATCGCCGATGCTACCCGCCGACACTTGGGCGTTCTGCGCGACGATGGCGGCGTTGACGTCGGCCGGCGTCAGGTTGAAACCGATCAGCTTCTGCGGGTCGACCCAGATCCGCATCGCCCGTTCGGCGCCATACAGCTGGGCCTTGCCGACGCCGTCGATGCGCTTGATCTCGTTCATCACGTTGCGCGCCAGGTAATCGCTGAGCGCCACGTCGTCGAGCTTGCCGTCGCTGGAGGTCAAAGTGATCAGCAGCAGGAAACCGGCGGAGACTTTTTCCACCTGCAAGCCTTGTTGATTGACCGCTTGCGGCAGGCGCGACTCGACCACTTTCAGACGGTTTTGCACATCGACCTGCGCCAGTTCCGGGTTGGTGCCCGGCTGGAAAGTGGCCTTGATGGTGGCGCTGCCGAGGCTGCTCTGCGATTCGAAATACAGCAGGTGATCGGCGCCGTTGAGCTCTTCCTCGATCAGGCTGACCACGCTTTCGTCGACGGTCTGCGCCGAGGCGCCCGGGTACACGGCATAGATTTCGATCTGCGGCGGCGCGACGTCGGGGTATTGCGCCACCGGCAATTGCGGGATGGCCAGTGCACCGGCCAACAGGATGAACAGCGCGACGACCCAGGCGAACACCGGGCGGTCGATAAAGAACTGCGGCATAGAAGAGCGTCCTGCTTACTGACCAGAGGTCTGGGCAAGTGGAAGAGGGGTGTCGTCGATCTGCACCACTTCGCCCGGACGGGCGTGTTGCAGGCCTTCGATGACAATGCGGTCGCCGGCCTTCAGGCCGCCGGTGACGATCCAGCGGTCGTTCTGCACGGCACCAAGCTGAACCGGCTGCTGGGCGACGCGCATCTGATCGTCGATGGTCAGCACTTGGGCCACACCGGCGCTGTCGCGCTGCACCGCGCGTTGCGGCACGGTAAGGCCGTGCTGGATCAAGCCTTGTTCCAGGCGCACGCGAACGTAGCTGCCGGGCAGCAGATCGAGATCCGGGTTGGGAAACTCGCTGCGCAGGATGATCTGGCCGGTGCCCGGATCGACGGTGATGTCACTGAACAGCAATTTGCCCGGCAACGGATAAAGGCTGCCGTCGTCCTGGATCAGCGTGGCCTTGACCTGATCCTGGCCGACCTGCTGCAACTGGCCGGACCGGAATGCCCGGCGCAGTTCGTTGAGTTCGCGGGTCGACTGGGTCAGGTCGGCGTGGATCGGGTTCAGTTGCTGGATCAGCGCCATGGGCGTGGTTTCGTTCTGGCCCACCAGTGCGCCTTCGGTCACCAGCGCGCGACCAACGCGGCCGGAAATCGGCGCGGTGACGGTGGCGTACCCCAGATTCAACTTCGCGCGCTCGACGGCAGCCTTGTTGGCGGCCACGTCGGCGGCAGTCTGCCGGGCATTGGCGCGGGCGTTGTCGTAATCCTGTGCGCTGATAGCCTTGTCGTCGATCAACTGGGCGTAGCGCTGTTCCTGCAGTTTTGCCTGGAACGCGTTGGCCTCGGCCTTGCGCAGGGCGGCTTCGGCGCTATCGAGGTCAGCCTTGAACGGTGCCGGATCGATGCGGAACAAAACATCGCCCTTTTTCACGTCGCTGCCTTCGCGGTAGGTGCGTTGCAGCACGACGCCGGCTACCCGGGCGCGGACTTCGGCAATGCGCGGCGCGGCAATCCGCCCGCTGAGTTCGCTGCTGATCGACAGGGGGCGCGCCTCAAGGGTTTCGATCCGCACGGTGGCCGGCGGCGCCTGTTCCTCGGCGTTCGAGGATTTATCACAGGCACTCAGCGTCAGCGCCAATGCGATCAGGCCGAGCCCGGCCAGCAGATTCTTCGACATGTACAACCCCCAATATTGATCTGCGCATCCTACGGACAGTCGCCGAGGGTAGCGGTGAAGCTTTGTAGGCGCTGTGTGAAATTGTGTAAGGGTTTTGCTCCGGGACGAGTGAGGGCGTATATCCTTTACGCCTTGATATTTATTGCGACAGATAAAGCATCGCGAGCAGGCTCGCTCCCACAAGGGATTGCATTCCAAATGTGGGAGCGAGCCTGCTCGCGATAGCGGACGATGGGTCGCCACTGTATTTCTGGATCACCTCAATGCCCAACATTCTTCTGGTCGAAGACGACACCGCCCTCGCCGAACTGATCTCCAGTTACCTCGAACGCAACGGTTACTCCGTCAGCGTGATCGGCCGCGGCGACCATGTGCGCGAGCGGGCGCGGCTCAATCCGCCGGATCTGGTGATTCTCGACCTGATGCTGCCGGGCCTGGATGGCTTACAGGTCTGTCGATTGCTGCGCGCCGACTCGGCAACGCTACCCATCCTGATGCTCACCGCTCGCGATGACAGCCACGATCAGGTGCTGGGCCTGGAAATGGGTGCCGACGATTACGTCACCAAACCCTGTGAGCCGCGCGTCCTGCTGGCGCGGGTCCGGACTTTACTGCGGCGCAGCAGCCTCGGCGAGCCGATGACCGCCAACGACCGGATCCTGATGGGCAATCTGTGCATCGACCTGTCGGAACGCACGGTGACCTGGCGCGAGCAACCGGTCGAGCTGTCCAGCGGCGAATACAACCTGCTGGTGGTGCTGGCCCGTCATGCCGGCGAAGTGCTGAGCCGCGACCAGATCCTGCAACGCCTGCGCGGCATCGAATTCAACGGCACCGACCGCTCGGTGGACGTGGCGATTTCCAAGCTGCGGCGCAAGTTCGACGACCACGCCGGCGAGGCGCGCAAGATCAAGACCGTGTGGGGCAAGGGTTATCTGTTCAGCCGTTCCGAGTGGGAATGCTGATTCGATGTTCAGAATCCTGTTTCGCCTCTATCTGGTGACGATCGTCTCCTACAGTGCGGCGATCTATCTGGTGCCGGATCTGGTAGTGATGGCGTTCAAGCAGCGATTCGTCACTTACAACCTCGACTATTCCCGAGGCCTGCAATCGCTGATCACCAAGCAGTTTCGCGCGGTGCCGCAGGATCAGTGGCCGGCGCTGGCAGCATCGATGGACAAGGATTTTCAACCGCTGCACATCGTGCTCGCCCGTATTGATGACCCTGGCTTCACCGCCATCGAGCAAGAGCGGCTGCGGCGTGGTGAGAACATGGTGCGGGTGGGCGACTGGGGCTGGCGCACGCTGGCGGTCACGCCGCTCAACGACGAAATGGCGGTGCAGATGGTGGTGCCGCCGGATCCGATGGACGTGAACCTGTTGTACTGGAGCATCAACGTGCTGATCGGCGCCAGTCTGCTGGCGTGCCTGTTGCTCTGGTTTCGCCCGCACTGGCGCGATCTGGAACGCCTCAAGGGCACGGCCGAACGTTTCGGCAAGGGCCATTTGAGCGAGCGCACGCAGATTGGCGCAAGCTCCAACATCGGCAGTCTGGCCAATGTGTTCGACACCATGGCCGGCGATATCGAAAACCTGCTCAACCAGCAGCGGGACCTGCTCAACGCCGTGTCCCACGAATTGCGCACGCCGCTGACCCGCCTGGACTTCGGCCTGGCGCTGGCGCTGTCCGATGACTTGCCGCAAGCCAGCCGCGAACGCCTGCAGGGGCTGGTCGCGCACATTCGCGAACTGGATGAATTGGTGCTGGAGTTGCTGTCCTACAGTCGCCTGCAGAATCCGGCGAAGTTGCCGGAGCAGGTCGAAGTGTCGCTGGACGAGTTCATCGACAGCATTCTGGGCAGCGTCGATGAAGAACTGGAATCCCCGGAAATCGTCATCGATGTGCTGCTGCACAATCAGCTGGAACGCTTCTCCCTCGACCCGCGCCTGACGGCCCGCGCGATTCAGAACCTGCTGCGCAACGCCATGCGCTACTGCGAGAAACGCATTCAGATCGGTGTGCAGGTCTGCCCGAAAGGCTGCGAGATCTGGGTGGATGACGACGGCATCGGCATTCCGGAAGACGAGCGGGAGCGGATTTTCGAGCCGTTCTATCGACTGGATCGCAGTCGCGATCGGGCGACCGGCGGGTTTGGCCTGGGGCTGGCGATCAGCCGGCGGGCGCTGGAAGCGCAGGGCGGGACGTTGACGGTGGAGGGTTCGCCATTGGGCGGGGCGCGTTTCAGGCTTTGGCTGCCAACCCCGACCTGATGATCGCTGAGGTCCCACCCAGAGCGCTGATCGTTCCCACGCTCTGCGTGGGAATGCCGCCCAGGACGCTCCGCGTCCTTTGTGACGCAGAGCGTCACCGTATGCATTCCCACGCGGAGCGTGGGAACGATCAGCAAGTGGGTCAAAGCAGTTCAGTGGACTGGATCAACCCAACCCCAGCTACCTGCATCCGCTCGATCGCCGACGCCAGCGAGCCGTTCAAATCAATCGCCCGGCAAGCATCCAGCACCACAAACGCATTGAACCCCGCCGCCCGTGCATCCAGCGCGGAGAACATCACGCAGAAATCCAGCGCCAGGCCAACCATGTAAACCGTTTCGATCCCGCGTTCCTTCAGATAACCGGCCAGACCCGTGGTCGTGACGCGATCCGCTTCCAGAAACGCCGAATAGCTGTCGATGTCCGGGTTGCAGCCCTTGCGGATGACCAACTGCGCGTGGCGCAGATCGAGTCCCGAGTGAAACTCGGCACCGCGTGAACCCTGAATGCAATGATCCGGCCACAGCGTCTGCTCACCGTACGGCAGTTGAATCACATCGTAAGGCTGGCGGCCTGGATGGCTGGAAGCAAACGAAGCATGCCCGGCCGGGTGCCAGTCCTGGGCAATGACCACTTGCTTGAACTGCCCGGCGAGCCGGTTGATCAGCGGAACGATAAGGTCACCTTCGGGCACGGCCAACTGGCCGCCGGGAATGAAGTCGTTCTGCACGTCGATGACCAGCAGGGCTGTGCGTGGAGAAATCGGCATAAATCCATCCTTCGTGGAAAATCACCCGAGCAGCATAGTGACAAAATTCTTTAAACGTTCAGCCGGGTCTTAAACATTTTTGCCATGTCCTCCAGCTCGGAAGCCGGGTGGTGGCCGATCAGCATCCAGGCGTGTTCGCGTTCGGTCCAGTACACCACGTTCATCCCGTGCCGGCGTTCATGGGCCAGCGGCTGGCTGCCGCTGTTGGTGCGCGTGACGCATAGCGCCAGCGGGCCGTGGGTGGCGTCGAGCCAGGTCATCTGGGCGATGGGCACGCCGTCATACTCGAGCAATTGCGCGCGTTTGAACTGTGCGCCCGGCAGTTTCAGTTTCGCCGGCGACAGGCTCACGCCCAGCCGCGCATCGACGGTTCGCAGCTGCGCCAGTTGCGAGGCTTCGTCGGTGGGCAGATGTTCGAGGGTCTGCGGCACATACAGCGCCATGTAATCGCCCACCAGCTCGCGCCAGTTGTGCGATTGCTGCGTTTGCCAGGCCAGGAGCAAGCGGTCCGCCGCGACACCTGCGAGCGCCACGCCCGCTGCTGCGGCGCCTATGAACCAGCGCCGGCTCAAACCGGGCTTCTGCGGTGACGGCGCGGCATCGAGCCGGGCCTGCAAGCGATCAAGCGGTGCCTGTTGCGCCAGTTCGTCGTAGGCAGCCTTGAATGGCAGGTTGCTGCGACTCAGCCATTGCACCCGCAAACTCAGCAGCGGATCGTCGGCGATGAGGCTGTCGAGTTGGCTGCGCTGTTCGCGGTCAAGTTCATCGTCCAGATACGCCACCAGTTGCTCGTCGGAAGGCGCATTCATTGCCGGTCTCCTGCGGGGGTGTTCGGTACCGCTTGCAGCGGCGGGTATTCGGCCAGTTTCAGGCGCGCGGTGGCCAGCCGGCTCATGACCGTGCCGATCGGCACTTGCAGGATCTCGGCGATTTCGCGATAGGACAGGCCTTCGACGTAGGCCAGATAAACCGTTTCGCGCTGGGTTTCCGGCAACGCATCGACCCGGCGGATCACCTGCGCTGCCATCACATGAGTCTGCGCGGCGTATTCACCATCGAATGTCAGCTGGCTTTCGGCATCCGCCACACCCTGGCCCTGGCGCACCCGGCGGGCGCGCACTTCGTTGAGCCAGATCGAATGCAGAATGCTCAGCAGCCAGCGATCCATACGGGTGCCGGCCAGGTACTGGCCCGAACGTTCGAGCGCCCGCACGCAGGTGGCTTGTACCAGATCCTCGGCCACGTGCCGATTGCGCGACAGCAGCAAGCCGTAGCGCCACAGGCGCGCCAGGTGTTGCCCGAGTTCGGCTCTGAAGGCCTGATCGCTGAAAATGTTCGCCTCCGCGTGTCGTGTCAGGTTTTCGATGAATCGTTGATGGCTTCGGCCAGGTCCCGGTATTCCTCGCAGGTCGTGCCGCAGATCTTCTGGATGTGCTGCAACTGCTCCTGCGCCAGATCGACGCGGCCCTTGATCACATAGGCTTCGCCCAGGTATTCGCGGACTTGCGCGTACTGCGGATCAAGTTTGACCGATTGCAGGTAGTAACCGATGCCTTCGTCGGTGCGCCCCAGTTTGCGCGTGGCGTAACCGCGATAGTTGAGGGCCTTGGCGGTGTTCGGTTGTTCCAGCGTGTCGAGCAGGGCCAGGGCTTCTTCATAACGGCCGGCCTTGGCCAGACGGTAGGCGTAGTCGGTCCGGTCGGCGTCGGGCACCAGATGGCTGGTCTGCATCACGCACTTCTGGGTCTTGGTGTCGAATACCTGGCCTTTGGGGCAGTTGGGTTTCTGCACCGGCGCCTCTTCATCGCCATTGGCGAAGGCGAGGGGGCTCGCGAAAACGGCGGCCACCAGCAACGGGGCGGCGAACATAACGGAACGGATAGTCATGGGCAAGGCTCCACAGGGGGTCATGTTTCACTTTGAACACCGCAGGGTGAAAATTTATTCATTGCTTTGTCAGGCTTTGTTAAAGGAAAGCCCTTTTTCCGGCGCTATGCTCGTCAGCACTCGTTGTCGATCTGCAGTTCTACCATGGGAGTTTGGCCATGAAAGATCAGGTTCACCACTCGGCCGCCAGCGGCTACAAAACCGCTGCCGACACCTACGTCAAAGGCCGGCCCGACTATCCGCCGGCCGTCAGTGAATGGCTGACGGGCACACTGGGCCTCGATGGCCACAAGACCGTTATCGACCTCGGCGCCGGCACCGGCAAGTTCACCGGACGGCTGGTGGCGACCGGCGCCCAGGTGATCGCCGTGGAACCGGTGGCGCAGATGCTGGAAAAACTGTCGCTGGCCTGGCCGCAGGTGCTGGCCGTCAGCGGTACGGCGACGGATTTGCCGCTGCCCGACGCCTCGGTGGATGCCGTGGTCTGCGCCCAGGCCTTTCACTGGTTTGCCAGCACAGAAGCGCTGGATGAAATCGCCCGGGTCCTTAAACCGGGAGGCAAGCTGGGCCTGATCTGGAACCTGCGCGACACCCGGATCGACTGGGTGCCCAAGCTGGACGCCATCGTCAATGCGCTGGAAGGTGACACACCGCGCTTCTACACCGGCGAATGGCGCAAGGCCTTTCCCCATCCGGCGTTCGGGCCGTTGCAGGCGCAGCACTTTCAGCATGGCCATACCGGCTCGCCGGAGGATGTGATTTTCAACCGGGTGCGCTCCACCAGTTTCATTGCGGCGTTGAGTGACCAACAACGTGCGAAGATCGACGAGCAGATTGCTCAACTGATTGCCGGCGAGCCGCAGTTGCGGGGCAGGGAAGTGGTGACGGTGCCTTACGAGACCGCCGCCTTCGTCGCGGTGAAGAACGGCTAGAGTCCCGCATTTGGCCGAACCGCCGTGCTGATGCCTTGTTATAGTTCGGGCCTCATTTTCAGCCCGGTAAAGGACTTCTGCCATGACTCAATACACCGCCTTCAGCGTCGAACTGGCCGACAACATCGCCCATGTGCAGATCAATCGTCCGGAAAAGATCAACTCGATGAACGCCGCGTTCTGGAGCGAAATCGTCGAGGTGTTCCAGTGGATCGACGACACCGACGAAGTGCGGGTGGTGGTGCTCAGCGGCGCCGGCAAACACTTTTCCTCGGGCATCGACCTGATGATGCTAGCCGGCGTGGCCAATGAGCTGGGCAAGGACGTCGGCCGCAATGCGCGCCTGCTGCGCAAGAAGATCCTGACCCTGCAAGCATCCTTCAATGCGGTCGACAATTGCCGCAAACCGGTACTCGCGGCGATCCAGGGTTACTGCCTGGGCGGCGCCATCGACCTGATCGGAGCCTGCGACATGCGCTACGCCGCCGAAGACGCGCAATTCTCTATTAAAGAAATCGATATCGGCATGGCGGCTGATGTAGGCACTTTGCAACGGTTGCCACGGATCATCGGTGACGGCATGCTGCGTGAGCTGGCTTACACCGGTCGCACCTTTGGCGCCGAAGAAGCGCGCAGCATCGGTCTGGTCAATCGCGTCTACAGCGACAAGGACAGCCTTATCGAAGGCGTGATGGACATTGCCCGGGACATCGCCGGCAAGTCGCCGATCGCGGTCACCGGCACCAAGGAAATGATCAGCTACATGCGCGACCATCGCATCGACGACGGTCTCGAGTACGTTGCCACCTGGAACGCCGCCATGCTGCAATCCAACGATTTGCGCGTGGCCATGGCCGCCCATATGAGCAAACAGAAACCCGAATTTCTGGATTGAGAAACCATGACATCTCGCTGGACCACTGCAGTACTGGACACCGATCAACCCGGCGGCTGGGCCGTGGCGCGCAGCCCCGAGGGTTTCCTGTTCGATGACAACGGCGCGCTGTTCCCGCGGGAATGGCTCAAGCGCCAGGACTTGTCGATCCTTGCCGAGCACGGTATCGGTCATCTCGATGGCGAGCCGGTGTATCTGCTGGAACTGCGCAGCACCAGCGAGGTGCCGGGTTGCAGCTGGAAAGGCCTGCGGGCGTTCATGCTCGATGGCGATCACACGATCTACAAAGTGCTGGGTTATGCGGCGCAGATTGGTACTTGGGCGCGCGAACACCGTTTCTGCGGCAACTGCGGTCAGGCCATGACCCAGGTGCCGCGGGAGCGGGCGATGTATTGCCAGCCCTGCGATCTGCGCAGTTATCCGCGGATTTCGCCGAGCATGATCGTGCTGGTGACCCGTGGCGATGAAGTGCTGCTGGCGCGTTCACCGCGTTTCGTCACCGGGGTCTACAGCACGCTGGCCGGGTTTGCCGAACCGGGTGAGTCGGCCGAGGATTGCCTGATTCGCGAAGTGCGCGAGGAAGTGCAGATCGAGGTGAAGAACATCCAATACATGGGCAGCCAGTGCTGGCCGTTCCCGCATTCGATGATGCTCGGCTTCCATGCCGAATATGCCGGTGGCGAGATTGTCTGTCAGGAAGACGAGATCGAAGACGCCCAGTGGTTCAACGTGCACGATCTGCCGCCGTTGCCGGCGTCCAAATCGATTGCCCGTTATCTGATCGACGTCTACGTGGCGCGGCGCTTAGGCCACGCTGAACCAGTGCTGCCAGGCTAGACGCACGGTCAACCCCAGCACCACGGTGATGAACACCGGACGAATGAACTTGGCGCCGCCGCTGATCGCGGTGCGCGCCCCGAAGAATGCGCCGACCATCACCGACAGGCCCATGCTCAGGCCGATGATCCAGTCCACCTGCCCGGAAAACACGAACACCGACAGCGCCGCAATGTTGCTGACGAAGTTCATGCTGCGCGCCACGCCGCTGGCCTTGACCAGATCGATCGGGTACAGCAGCAGGCTGCTGACCGTCCAGAACGCGCCAGTGCCGGGGCCGGCTACGCCGTCGTAGAAACCGAGGCTGAAGCCCTGGGTCGATTGCCACTTCTTCTTGATCGGTGCGTCGCTGTCCAGCGGCGCTTTCGGCGTGCCGCCAAACAACAGGTACAGGCCACAGGCGAAGACGATCACCGGCAGCATCTTGTTCAGCCATTCGGCGGGCAGGTAATGGGCGACGACGGCGCCGGTCAGCGCACCGACCAGCGTGCCGACGATGGCGTGCATCCACTGCCGTGGGTGAAACAGCTTGCGTCGGTAGAAGGTGAAACTGGCGGTGGCCGAACCGAAGGTCGAACTCAGTTTATTAGTGCCCAGCACCAGGTGCGGCGGCAGGCCGGCGGTGAGCAACGCAGGCGTGGTCAACAGACCGCCACCGCCGGCGATGGCGTCGATGAATCCGGCAATGAAAGCGACAAGGGCCAGAACGGCCAGGGTGGTGAGGTCAACGCTGAGTTCGAAAGGCATGGAATCGGCTTATTTCGGCAGGGCGCAGAGCTGGGCTGCGGGGAGGGCAGTCATGTTACTCATTTCCGAATGTTGCGGCGACCCATAAGACTCGACCAGCGACGGCTCAACTGTTGCCCACCCAACACGCACCCAACAATTCACCCTCTCACCATGCATGCCGATTTCCGGAGAAACCAATAAAACCGGGTCTCCCGCCGCTGGCACGCTTGCTGCTCTGGCTTGATCACCTTCATCAACTGTCCCGAGGACACGCCAATGAGTCAGCAAGCCGTGAAATTTGCCTACTGGGTGCCGAACGTCAGCGGTGGCCTGGTGGTCAGCAAGATCGAGCAACGCACCGATTGGGGCATCGACTACAACCGCAAACTGGCGCAATTGGCCGAGGCGGCGGGTTTCGAATATGCCATGACGCAAATCCGCTTCACCGCCGGTTACGGCGCCGAGTTTCAGCATGAATCGGTTGCCTTCAGCCACGCGCTGCTCGCGGCCACCAGCCAACTCAAAGTCATCGCCGCCATCTTGCCCGGCCCGTGGCAACCGGCGCTGGCGGCCAAACAATTGGCGACCATCGATCAACTCACCAACGGCCGGATTGCGGTGAACATCGTCAGCGGCTGGTTCAAGGGCGAATTCCAGGCGATTGGCGAGCATTGGCTGGAGCACGACGAGCGCTATCGTCGTTCTGAAGAGTTCATCCGTTCATTGCGAGGGATCTGGAGTCAGGACAACTTCACCTTCCGTGGCGATTTCTATCGCTTCGACAATTACAGCCTCAAACCGAAACCGCTGGGCCGCCCGGAAATCTTTCAGGGCGGCAGCTCCCGTGCCGCACGTGACATGGCGGCGCGGGTGTCGGATTGGTATTTCACTAACGGCAACAGCGTCGAGGGCATCAAGGCACAGGTCGACGACATTCGCGCCAAAGCGGCGGCAAACCATCATTCAGTAAAAATCGGGGTGAATGCTTTTGTGATCGCCCGAGATACCGAAGAAGAAGCCAAAGCGGTGCTGGCGCAGATCATCGATCAGGCTGACCCGGAAGCGGTGAATGCCTTCGGTGATGCAGCGAAACAGGCGGGCAGGGCGTCGCCGGAAGGTGAGGGCAACTGGGCCAAATCGACCTTTGAAGATCTGGTGCAGTACAACGACGGCTTCAAGACCAACCTGATCGGCACGCCGCAGCAGATTGCCGAGCGCATCGTCGCGTTGAAAGCGGTGGGGGTTGATCTGGTATTGGCGGGGTTCCTGCATTTTCAGGAAGAGGTGGAGTATTTCGGTCAGCGGGTGTTGCCGCTGGTGCGGGAACTTGAGGCTAAAGCGCAATCGGCCCGGACTGCCGAATTCGCCTGAAAATCCCTCCTGCACACTGTGCAGGAGGGATCGGCTACTTAATTACAGACCCAGCTCGGACAATCCCGGATGATCATCCGGGCGCCGGCCCAGCGGCCAGTGGAACTTGCGTTCGCTTTCCTTGATCGGCATGTCGTTGATGCAGGCGTAACGCTGGAACATCAGGCCGTTGTCGTCGAATTCCCAGTTCTCGTTGCCGTAGGAACGGAACCAGTTGCCCGAGTCGTCGTGCCACTCGTAGGCGTAGCGCACGGCGATGCGGGTGTCGGAGTAGGCCCAGAGTTCCTTGATCAGGCGGTAATCCAGTTCCTTGGCCCATTTGCGGGTCAGGAAAGCCTTGGCTTCTTCGCGGTTGTTGGCGAATTCGGCGCGGTTACGCCATTTGGTGTCCAGGGTGTAGGCCAGCGACACGCGCTCCGGGTCGCGGGAGTTCCAGCCATCCTCGGCCAGACGAACTTTTTCAATGGCCGATTCACGGTTGAACGGTGGCAATGGCGGACGAACTTCGGCTGCAGTAGACATGTTTGTCTCCCGATCTATTAACAGTTAAACAACTTGTCAGGCTTATTAAGGCGTTACAGGTCCAATAACTTTCGCGCCATGCATTGCGCATTATCGGCGGCACTGTGATCACCCATCACAAGCGCTACGGTAATGGCACCGTCAATCAGTATCAGCAGCTGTTTGGCCAACAGTTGCGGATCCTCGGCACCATGTTCGGTACACAGCTCGCACAGGTAGTCGAGCAGTTTCTGTTTGTGGTCTTTGGCGACCAGGCGAACCGGATCCTCGGGATCGCCGGTCTCACCGCTGGTGTTGATGAAGGCACAGCCCCGGAAACCTTCCGAGGCGAACCAGCCCTTGAGCACGGTAAACAGGTTGAGCAGACGATCGGCCGGGGTTTCGGCCTGATCGACGGCGCTTCTGTACCAGTGCATCCAGCGCACGTCTCGTCGTTGCAGGGCGGCGACGGTCAGCTCCTCCTTGTTGGCGAAGTAGCGGTAGATACTCTTTCTGGAAACGCCGGCGGTTTTCACCAGAAGATCCATACCGGTGGCAGCGATGCCACTTTTGTAGATCAACTTTTCGGTGACATCCAGAATGATGTCTCGGGTCGTGTCGTTGCTGGTGATTTCGTTCATGTGGCGAACAGTAGAACGATCGTTCTCCTTGGTCAAGCAGTTATTTTATGATCGCTCTCGCGTTCTACTTGATCGTTCCCACGCTCTGCGTGGGAATGCCTCAAGGGACGCTCTGCTTTCCAGCTCTGGAAGGGACGCGGAGCGTCCCGGGCTGCGTTCCCACGCAGAGCGTGGGAACGATCAATCAGGCGGGAAGACCCGAAGGAGTTGATGGTGTAAGCTCTCGGTTCTTCGGATTCGACCCATTGCGAGCCCTATGCCGTTGCTTTTCAAACGCTCTCTGCTGCCCAAACTGCGCAGCTTTCCGCTGACCGCCGAGGCCGTGACGATCCTGCCCGGCGCCGCCGATTTCCGCCGTTGCCTGCTGGAGAAAATCGCCCAGGCGACTCAGCGCATCTACCTCGTCGCGCTTTATCTGCAAAACGATGAAGCCGGCCAGGAAATCCTCGATGCCTTGCACGCCGCCAAACTCAAGCGTCCCGAGCTTGAAATCGCGGTGGTCGTCGACTGGCTGCGGGCCCAGCGCGGCTTGATCGGTGCCGGCAAACAGCCGGGCAACTCGGCGTGGTATCAGGAAATGACCCGCACCCACCAGAGCGTGGTGCCGGTCTACGGCGTGCCGGTGCAGACCCGCGAGTTGTTCGGCGTGCTGCACCTCAAAGGCTTCGTGATCGACGATTGCGTGGTCTACAGCGGTGCCAGCCTGAACAACGTCTACCTGCACAAGTTCGACAAGTACCGTTTCGACCGTTATCACGTGCTGCAAAGCCGCGAACTGGCGGACTCGATGCACCACCTGGTCAAGCACGGCCTGATCGAATCGAAAGCGGTGCATCGCCTTGACCTGCCGAACCTGCCGACCACCCGCAGCCTGCGCAACGACATCGGCGATCTGCGCAGCCGCCTCAAATACGCGGCGTATGACACCAGTGCCGGCAGCACGGCGCATACCGGCCTGTCGGTCAGTCCGTTGCTCGGCGTGGGCAAGAACAACCCGCTGAACCGGGTGATTCTGGAACTGATCGCCAGCGCGCAGAAGCAACTGACCATCTGTACGCCGTACTTTAACCTGCCGCTGGGGGTGATCCGCGAGATCAACCGGGCGCTGGCGCGTGGCGTGAAGATCGACATCGTGGTCGGCGACAAGACCGCCAACGACTTCTACATCCCGCCGACCGAGCCGTTCAAGGTGATCGCCGCGCTGCCGTATCTGTACGAGATCAGCCTGCGCCGTTTCGCCAAGCGTCATCAGCGCAACATCGACAGCGGCCAGTTGAACCTGCATCTGTGGCGTGAAGGCGACAACAGCTATCACCTCAAAGGCATGTGGATCGACCAGCGCTATACGCTGCTGACCGGCAACAACCTCAATCCGCGGGCGTTCCGTCTCGATCTGGAAAACGCCTTGCTGATCGATGACCCGAAAGGCGAGTGGCTCGAGCCGCGCCGTGCGGAGCTGGAGAACA
Organism: Pseudomonas sp. CH235; assembly: GCF_004368175.1. Lineage (NCBI taxonomy): Bacteria > Pseudomonadati > Pseudomonadota > Gammaproteobacteria > Pseudomonadales > Pseudomonadaceae > Pseudomonas > Pseudomonas sp. CH235. The sequence continues at coordinate 409,262 of NZ_RRZJ01000001.1, read as the reverse complement.
TCTTCGTTCACACCACGCGAATCGCACGCTTCCAGGACCTGGAAGCCTTGCCGGACTACCCGGCGGGCGTGGCCAAGTTCCTCAAGCGTGTGAGCCGGGTGCGGGTCGAGCGGTTGCTCTATCGCATTCTCTAAAACCGGCCCACAAAAAATCCCCCGAATGCAGCACGCGTCCGGGGGATTTTTTTATGCGCGGATTCAGTTCAGCCCGAGTTTGCCACGCAATGTGGAAAGGTCTTCGGCCAGGGTATTGACCGGGCCGACCAGCGCCTTGCGGTCGTTGTCCTTCACCTTGTCGTAAGTCTCGAAACCGCCGTCCTTGGTCTTGTACTTCGCCAGGATCTTGTCCACCGTGGCGAAGTTCTTGTCGACTTTGGCGACGAAGGCCTTGTCCTGTTTCTCGATCTGCGGACGGAACAGGTCGACGATTTTCTTCGCACCGTCGATGTTGCCCTGGAAGTCGTACAGGTCGGTGTGGCTGTAGCGGTCTTCTTCACCGGAGATCTTGGTTGCGGCGACTTCTTCGAGCAGCGCAGCGGCGCCGCCGACGACTTTTTCCGGCGGGAAGGTCAGGCCGGCGACGCGGGTCTGCAGGTCTTTCACGTCCTTGTTCAGGCCATCGGCCAGGGTGTCGAGATCCTTGGTACTTTTTTCCGAGAACAGCGAGTATTCGATGCGATGGAAGCCGGTGAAGTCTTCGGCTTTCACGCCTTGCTCGTGGTCATCGACGCGGGAGTCAATGGAGGCGTCGAGGTCACTGAACAGCTCGGCGATCGGCTCGATCGACTCGTAATAAACGCGGGTCGGCGCGTAGAGCTTCTGCGCGGTGGCCAGGTCGCCTTTTTTCACCGCGTCGGTGAACTGCTGGGTGTGGCTGGCCAGTTCATCCAGTTGTTCGGTGACGTAGATCTTGTAGTCCGACACCGGCCCCACCAGATCCAGAGGCGCGGTCGCGGCGAACGCCGACAGCGGGGTGTTGAGCAAACCTAGGGTGAGCAATAACGCAAGTGGCGTCTTTTTCATGGGGGCGGCTCCTGTTGAATGCTATGCAGTTGTTTTTGGTTGAGTAGCGTTGAGCAGCGAGCGACCAATGAAATCCTTGTCGCCCGTGACACCCGGCAGGGTGAAGAAGTAACCGCCGCCGACCGGCTTGAGGTATTCCTCCAGCGGCTCGCCGTTGAGGCGGGTCTGCACGGTGATGAAGCCTTTTTCCAGGTCGGCCTGGTAGCAGATGAACAGCAGGCCCATGTCGAGCTGGCCATTCTTGTTCACGCCGTTGGAGTAGTTGAACGGACGGCGGAGGATCAGGTTGGCCTGGCTCGCGGCGGTGCGCGGGTTGGCCAGGCGGATATGCGCGTCGAGTTTGGTCAGCTTGCCTTCCGGATCCTTGCTGTAATCCGGGACTTCGGTTTCATGGCTGGCGCCCATCGGCGCGCCGGTGGTTTTGACCCGGCCGATGATGCTTTCCTGTTCCTGCAACGGCGTGCGGTCCCAGCGTTCGACGAAGTTGCGGATGATCCGCACCGCCTGATAACTGCCGTGGGCCGCCCAGGCCGGTTCGTCGCTGCCCGGTTGCACCCAGACGATGCGGTCCATGGCCTTGCCGTCGTTGGAATCCGGGTTGGCCGAACCGTCACGGAAACCCAGAAAGTTGCGCGCCGATTGCGCCGGCACACCGGGTTTGGCAGGGGCTTGCGGCGGCACGCTGCCTTCCTGTTTCCAGCGCACCAGCAGCAGGTCCGGCAGGTTTTTCACGATGTCGCGCAGGGCGTGGATGTTGGTGTCGGCGGTGTTGGAGCAGAACTGCAGGCTCAGGTCGCCGTGGCAGCAATCGGCTTCCAGCGCATCGTTAGGGAAACCGACCATGCGCACCAGACGCTTGGGTTTGGCGGACGCGAGGCCGAAGCGCTCGTCGAACAGCGATTCGCCCACCGACACGGTGATGGTCAGGTTGTCCGGTGTCACCACCGGGCCGAGGATGCCGGAGTCCGGCGGCGGCAGCTTCGGATCGATCTGCGCCACCGGGCCGCCCTTCATCAGAAATGAGATGCGCTCGTTGAGGGTGCGGAACAGCCGCTCCAGGTCTTCACGGTCGCTGGCCAGCACATCGAACGACACCAGCATGCCGGCCGCCGGACGCGGGGTGACGATGCCGCTCTGGTGCACGCCGTGAAAGTCGTGGTGATCCTGGGTCTTGTCGCTGCTCGGCGCTTCGGTGACTTGCGCAGGGGCAGCAGCCATCGCCGGGCAGCTCAACGCCGTGCCGGCCAGTGCGACGCCAGCGGCGCCCATGCCCATCAGTACTCGGCGACGTTGCAGGTTGAAGTGTTCGGAATCGTTCATCGGTATTCGTCTTCTGCTACAGGCCGGAGAGGCCGAGGGCGGGATCAATGTTGTCGAGGGCGTCGGCCAGGGCCTTGGCCTTGTCGGCGATCTGCTTGCGTTGCTCACCGTTGACGGTGTCGTAACTGGCGTAGCCGTCCTTGACCTTGAAGCCGTTGAGCGTGGTATCGAAATCAGCCAGCGCGCCGTCGATTTTCGGCAGCAGGTCGGCGGCGGATTTGCTCAGCAGCGGGCGCAGCAGTTCGACGGCTTTGTGCGCGGTTTCCTGATTGGCCGCGAAGCCGTTGAGATCGCTGTGGCTGTAGCGTTCCTCTTCGCCGCTGGCGGCGCGAACGTCGGCGAGGGTGTTGAGGTTGCGCACGACGATTTCCACCAGTTGCTCCGGCGGCAGCGACTGGGCCAGCAGCTGTTGTTTCAGCGTGGTGACGTTGTCGAGCAAGCCCTGAGCAATCGGTGTCAGCCCGTCGAGTTTGCGTTGCTGGAACAGCGCGTATTCGAGGCGGTGGAAACCGACGAAGGCCGGATCCTGCTCGCGTTTTTCGAAGTAATCGGCGCGGGCGTTGATGCTGTTGTCCAGCTCCGCCAGACGTTGTGCGGCGGGGGCCAGACGCTGGTACGCGGCGCGGGCCGGCAAATACGACGCCTGGGCCTGGGCCAGATCGCCGCTGTCGATGGCTTGATTCAGCGCCGTCACGGCTTTGATCAGCGCGCTGCCCTGGCTGGCCAGATACACGCGGAACTCCGACAGCGGCCCGACGAAGGCAACCATCGACGGCTTGGCCTTGGCGGCGGCATCGGACGCGGCGGTCGGCGTCACGCGCAGGGTGCCGCGCGGGTTGCTCAGCAGGCCGCAAGTGATGGCGTAGTCGCCGGGTTGCAGGTTGGCGTTGATCACCTGGCTCAGGCCCGGCGCGATGTTCTCGCGTTCTTCGATCACCAGCACGCCGTCGAGGATTTCCCATTCCACCGCCCGGTCGGAGCGGTTGACGATGCGAAAGCTGGCGTGGCCGGCCGGCACCGTCAGGGCGTTCGGCTCGCAACTGTGCGGATGGATGTTCACCACCACTTCGTCACGGTTGTGCTGACGTTTGGCGGCGGCCATTTTCGAGGCGTAGTAGAACAGGCCACCGGCGGCGATCATCACGACCACCGAACCGGCCACCGCCCAGCGCAAGGCGCGGGGAGGCGAGGCCTGAGGAGTATTAGGCTTTGACATGAAGGCCCTTATTGGCTGGAAACGGAAGACGATTGGGCAGCGGGCTTGGGTGCCGGCATGAAGAACATGACCAGCGCCACCAGCAGATAAATCAGGTAGGCGCCGAGGGTGCTGACGGTCGGCGCGTCCTGATAACCGAACATGCCGGCCAGCACCGAGCCCAGCGGGCCATCCATCGGCAGCGTCGCGCTGAAGTCGAAGAGCACGGTTTGCAGGTGGTTCCACACCCCGGCCTCATGCAGGGCCTGTACCGAGTTGGCGAGAATCCCGGCAGCGACCACCAGAATGAACAGCCCGGTCCAGCGGAAGAACGCCGACAGGTTCAAACGCATGCTGCCGCTGTAGATCAGGAAGCCGACGACAATCGCCAGGATCAGGCCGAGCAGGGCGCCGATCGGCGCGGCCGCGCCTTCGCTCTGCTGGAACACGGCAAGCAGGAAGAACACGGTTTCCAGACCTTCCCGGGCCACGGCAAAGAACACCATGGCGATCAGCGCGATGACCTGATGTTTCGAAGAAGTCAGCGCATGATCGAGGGACGCTTGCAGCGAATGCTTGATCGAACGCGCCACCTTGCGCATCCAGAACACCATTGAGCTGAGAATCCCCACGGCCACCAGCCCGACCACGCCTTCGAACAGTTCCTGCTGCTTTTGCGGGAATTCGGCACTGACCAGTTCCAGGCCACCGCCGACCAGCAAGGCCAGCGCGGCGGCGAGAAAAACCCCGATCCACACCGCCGGCATCCACTGGCCACGGCCGGTCTGTTGCAGGTAGCTGGCGATGATGCCAACGATCAGCGCGGCTTCGATGCCTTCGCGCAACATGATCAAAAAGGGAACGAGCATTCGACGATCACTGTGTAACGAAATGAGGTTACAAGTTGTAACATAATGAAAGTCATTCTCACATGGCATTCATTGACATTTAGCTGAACCGGAGCTGAACGAGTCTGAACATCCACGCCACCGAGTCAGCTGCGCTAAGATGCCCGCCACTCGAACAACAACAGGATTGCGCGCGTTCCATGTCGGAAAAAGACACCATCGCCATTCAACTGGTGCGCGAAGCACTGCTGCAAAGTTGTGCCCCGGGCGTGGCCACGGAAGAAGTCTTGAGCAAGGTCGGGATCGATCCGGCGTTGCTGGCCACCGACGACGCCCGCGTCCCGGCCAGCCAGTACGCGCGGTTGTGGCGCCTTTTGGCCCGGCGCGGCGATGACGAATTCTTTGGCATGGACCCGCGCAAGCTGAAATCCGGCAGCCTGGAGTTTCTTTGCCGCAGCGCCATGGCCCAGCCGAACCTGGCGGCCGGGCTGAGCAGCGGTCTGAATTTCCTGTCGCTGATGCTCGAGCGCATGCCGGCGCAACTGGTGCACCAGCAGAGTCTGGCGGAAATCGTGTTGCTGGAAGACGACCCGGAACCGCGCCGCGCCTTCACCTATTTCACTTACTGGATGATCGTCCACGGCGTGGCGTGCTGGCTGGCGGGGCGGCGGATTCCGATCCTGGCCATCGAGCTGCGCTGCCCGGCGCCGGATTTCTGTGATGACTATCGGGTGATGTTCTCGGAAAACCTGCGTTTCGACCGGCCGCGCACGCGGATGATCTTCGCCGCCGACGTGCTGGATCTGCCGATCAAGCGCAGCGCCGAGGAATTGAAGCGCTTTCTGGCCCATGCCCCGGCCAACATTCTGGTGAAGTACCGCGACCCGGAAAGCCTTGCGAGCCGGATCAAGCAGGATCTGCGGCAATTATCCGCAGATAAGTGGCCGGAAACCGACGCGCTGGCCCAGCAGTTGTGCATGTCGGCCTCGACCCTGCGCCGGCGTCTGGCGGAAGAAGGGCAGACCTATCAGGGCCTCAAGGACAGCGTGCGCAAGGAACTGGCGATTACTTGGCTGGCGGAGCCTTCGATCAGTTTTGCCGAGATCGCCACGCGGCTGGGGTTTGCCGATGCAAGCTCGTTCTACAAGGCGTTTCGCAAGTGGTCGGGGACCAATCCTGGGCACTATCGCAGCTTGATCCTCAACGAAGCGGTCTGATCCACCGCTGACTCACCGCCCACCGCCAACTCTCGTTCCCACGCTCTGCGTGGGAATGCCTCAAGGGACGCTCCGCGTTCCAGCTCTGGAAGGGACGCGGAGCGTCCCGGGCTGCATTCCCACGCAGAGCGTGGGAACGATCACATCCTCGAATCCACGCAAACCTTGGCCAAACCAGTCATCCACTTTGAGGGCTTTGACCATTGCCGCAGACGGCGTGCGGCGCGAGTATTCCTCTGTTGTTTACGGTTCCCCAACCTAATAAGAACAGAGGGATTCTGGCAATGCGCGATTACTTGTCTGCCACCGCACAGTTTGATTATCAGCACACCGTGGACGCCGCCCTCAGCGGCACGCTCGAGGCGCTCAACGCCTGCGTCGAATGTTGTGACCGGCACGCGCTGCCGGGGCGCATCGCGCTGTTCTGGGAAGGCCGCGACGGCGCCAGTGCGACGTACACCTTCAGCGACCTGCAGGACAAAGCCGCGCGTTTCGCCAATTTCCTTCTCGCCCAGGGCGTGCAGAAGGGCGACAAGGTCGCCGGCCTGCTGCCGCGCAACATCGAATTGCTGATCACCGTGTTCGCCACCTGGCGCATCGGCGCGGTGTATCAACCGCTGTTCACCGCGTTCGGCCCCAAAGCTCTCGAACATCGCCTGAACAGCTCCGGCGCCAAAGTCGTGGTGACCGACGCCGCCAACCGGCCGAAACTCAGCGAAGTCGCTGATTGCCCGACGCTGGTCACCGTCGGCGGTCCGAAAGGCCAGGGCATCGTCCGTGGCGATTTCAGTTTCTGGGCCGAGCTGCCCAACCATTCCAATGTCTGCGAACCGGTGATGCTGACCGGCGAAGACCCGTTCCTGCTGATGTTCACCTCGGGCACCACCGGCCCGTCGAAAGCGCTGTCGGTGCCGCTCAAGGCCGTCGTGGCGTTCCAGAGCTACACCCGCGATGCCGTGGATCTGCGCCCGGAAGATGCGTTCTGGAACGTCGCCGACCCGGGCTGGGCCTACGGCATTTATTTCGGTGTCACCGGCCCGTTGTCGATGGGGCATCCGATCACGTTCTACGATGGCCCGTTCACCCTCGAAAGCACCTGCCGGGTGATCAACAAATACGGAATCACCAACCTCACCGGTTCGCCGACGGCGTATCGCCTGCTGATTGCCGGCGGCGACGAGTTCGCCAAGTCGATCAAGGGCAAGCTGCGCATCGTCAGCAGCGCTGGCGAGCCGTTGAACCCGGAAGTGATTCGCTGGTTCGCCGACAACCTCGGCGTGGTCATTCACGATCATTACGGCCAGACCGAACTGGGCATGGTCCTGTGCAATCACCACGGCCTCGAACACCCGATCCACCTCGGCGCCGCCGGTTTCGCCTCGCCGGGCCATCGCATCGTGGTGCTCGACGAGCAGAACAACGAACTCGGCGTCGGCCAGCCCGGCATCCTCGCCATCGACCGCACACAATCGCCGATGTGCTGGTTCGCCGGTTACCAAGGCGCGCCGACCAAGGCCTTCGTCGGCAATTACTACCTGAGCGGCGACACCGTCGAGTGGAACCCGGACGGCAGCATCAGCTTCGTCGGCCGCAGCGATGACGTGATCACCACGTCCGGCTACCGGGTCGGCCCGTTCGACGTGGAAAGTGCACTGATCGAACACCCGGCCGTCGTCGAGGCAGCAGTGGTCGGCAAGCCCGATCCGGAGCGCACCGAACTGGTCAAAGCCTTCGTCGTGCTCAACCCGCAATACCGCGCCGAACCGGCGCTGGCCGAAGAACTGCGCCAACACGTGCGCAAACGTCTGGCCGCGCATTCGTACCCCCGTGAAATCGAATTTGTCAGCGAGTTGCCGAAAACCCCGAGCGGCAAATTGCAGCGCTTTATCTTGCGCAACCAGGAAATCGCCAAGGCTCAAGAGGCCGCGGCGCACAACGTTTCAGCTTGAATCCAAGGAAACAGTCATGCAGATCGAGAACAAGGTTTTTATCGTCACCGGCGGCGCATCCGGCCTGGGTGCCGCCACCGCTGAATTGCTGGTGAGCGCCGGCGCCAAAGTGATGCTGGTGGACATGAACGCCGACGCCGTCGCCGCCCAGGCCCAGCGCCTCGGTGCGCAGAGTGTGGTGGCCGACATCAGCAACGAAGCCGCCGCCGAAGCCGCCGTGCAGGCGACCGTTAAAGCCTACGGTAGTCTGAATGGTCTGGTGAACTGCGCCGGCATCGTTCGCGGCGAGAAAATCCTCGGCAAGAACGGCCCGCACGCCTTGTCCAGTTTCGCGCAGGTGATCAACGTCAACCTGATCGGCAGCTTCAACATGCTGCGTCTGGCAGCGGCAGCGATTGTCGAAAGCGAAGCCAACGCTGACGGCGAACGTGGCGTGATCATCAACACCGCATCGGTCGCTGCGTTCGACGGCCAGATCGGCCAGGCGGCGTACTCTGCATCCAAAGGCGCGATCGCCAGCCTGACCCTGCCTGCCGCCCGCGAACTGGCGCGCTTCGGCATCCGCGTGATGACCATCGCCCCGGGCATTTTCGAAACCCCGATGATGGCCGGCATGACCCCGGAAGTGCGCGACTCGCTGGCGGCTGGCGTGCCGTTCCCGCCGCGTCTGGGCAAACCTGCCGAGTACGCCGCGCTGGTGCGGCATATCATTGAAAACAGCATGCTCAACGGCGAGGTGATCCGTCTCGACGGTGCCTTGCGCATGGCCGCCAAGTAAGGAGGATTTCCCATGACCATCTCCAACGATCCGATTGTCATCGTCAGCGCCGTCCGCACCCCGATGGGCGGTTTTCAGGGCGAACTGAAAAGCCTGACCGCGCCACAACTCGGCGCCGCTGCGATCAAGGCGGCGGTCGAACGTGCCGGTGTGGCCGCCGATGCGGTCGATGAAGTGTTGTTCGGCTGCGTATTGCCGGCCGGTCTCGGCCAGGCGCCTGCGCGTCAGGCTGCGCTGGGCGCGGGGCTGGATAAATCCACCCGCTGCACCACGGTCAACAAGATGTGCGGTTCGGGCATGGAAACCACCATTCTGGCCCACGACATGCTGCTGGCCGGCAGCGCCGATGTGGTGATCGCCGGCGGCATGGAAAGCATGTCCAACGCGCCGTATCTGCTGGATCGCGCCCGTGCCGGTTACCGCATGGGCCACGGCCGGGTGCTGGATTCGATGTTCCTCGACGGCCTCGAAGACGCCTACGACAAGGGCCGCCTGATGGGCACCTTCGCCGAGGATTGCGCCGAAACCAACGACTTCAGCCGCGAGGCTCAGGACGCCTTTGCCATTGCCTCGACCACCCGCGCCCAGCAGGCGATCAAGGACGGCAGCTTCAAGGCCGAGATCGTTCCGCTGACCGTGACCGTTGGCAAAGAACAGGTTGTGATCAGCAACGACGAGCAGCCGCCAAAAGCCAAACTGGACAAGATCGCCTCGCTGAAACCGGCGTTCCGCGAGGGCGGCACCGTAACCGCAGCCAACTCCAGCTCGATTTCCGACGGCGCCGCTGCGCTGGTGCTGATGCGTCAGTCGCAAGCGCAGAAACAGGGTCTGAAACCGCTGGCGGTGATTCACGGCCACGCGGCGTTTGCCGATACTCCGGGCCTGTTCCCGGTGGCGCCGATTGGCGCGATCAAGAAACTGATGAAGAAAACCGGCTGGTCGCTGGATCAGGTCGATCTGTTCGAAGTCAACGAAGCCTTCGCCGTGGTCGGCATGGCGGCGATGACCCACCTGGAAATCCCTCACGACAAGCTCAACATCCACGGCGGCGCCTGCGCCCTGGGCCATCCGATTGGTGCGTCCGGCGCGCGGATTCTGGTGACTTTGCTCTCGGCCCTGCGCCAGAAGGGCCTGAAGCGCGGCGTCGCGGCGATCTGCATCGGCGGCGGCGAAGCCACGGCGATGGCCGTCGAGTGCGTCTGAACCCGAGTTAAGGATTTGCCATGATTCCCAATGACGACCAGCAACAAATCCGCGACATGGCCCGGCAGTTTGCCGAGGAACGGCTGAAACCGTTCGCCGCCGAGTGGGATCGCGAGCACCGCTTCCCGAAAGAAGCCATCGGCGAAATGGCCGGGCTGGGCTTCTTCGGCATGCTGGTGCCGGAGCAGTGGGGCGGTTGCGACACCGGTTACCTGGCCTACGCCATGGCCCTGGAAGAAATCGCCGCCGGCGACGGCGCGTGCTCGACGATCATGAGCGTGCACAACTCGGTGGGTTGCGTGCCAATCCTCAAGTTCGGCAACGACGACCAGCGTGAGCGCTTTCTCAAACCGCTGGCCAGCGGCGAAATGCTCGGCGCTTTCGCGTTGACCGAACCACAGGCCGGTTCCGACGCCAGCAGCCTGAAAACCCGCGCGCGGCTGGAAGGCGATCACTACGTGCTCAACGGCTGCAAACAGTTCATCACCTCAGGGCAAAACGCCGGAATCGTGATCGTGTTTGCGGTGACCGACCCGAGCGCCGGCAAACGCGGGATCAGCGCATTCATCGTGCCGACCGACTCGCCGGGCTACAAAGTTGCCCGCATCGAAGACAAGCTCGGCCAGCACGCCTCGGACACCTGCCAGATTCTGTTCGAAGACGTGAAAGTGCCGGTGGCCAACCGGTTGGGCGAGGAGGGCGAGGGCTACAAGATCGCCCTGGCCAACCTCGAAGGCGGCCGTGTCGGCATCGCTTCGCAATCGGTGGGCATGGCCCGCGCCGCGTTCGAAGCGGCACGCGATTACGCCCGTGAACGTGACACCTTCGGCAAGCCGATCATCGAGCATCAGGCCGTGGCGTTCCGCCTGGCGGACATGGCCACCCAGATCGCCGTGGCGCGGCAGATGGTGCATTACGCCGCCGCCCTGCGCGACAGCGGCCAACCAGCGCTGGTCGAAGCGTCGATGGCCAAACTGTTCGCCTCGGAAATGGCCGAAAAGGTCTGCTCCATGGCATTGCAAACCCTCGGCGGTTACGGTTACCTCAACGACTTCCCGCTGGAGCGCATCTACCGCGACGTGCGGGTCTGCCAGATCTACGAAGGCACCAGCGACATTCAGCGCATGGTCATTTCGCGCAATCTTTGAGAAGGAATCTGCACATGAGTTACGAAACGATTTTGCTGGAAACCCATGGCCGCGTCGGCTTGATCACCCTCAATCGCCCGCAGGCGCTGAATGCGCTCAACGCGCAACTGGTCAGCGAAGTGAATCGCGCGCTCGATGGTTTTGAAGCCGACGCGAACATCGGCTGTATCGTCATCACCGGCTCGACCAAAGCCTTCGCCGCCGGCGCCGACATCAAGGAAATGGCCGATCTGACCTACCCGCAGATCTACATGGACGACCTGTTCAGCGACAGCGATCGCGTGGCCAACCGCCGCAAGCCGATCATCGCGGCGGTCAACGGTTTTGCCCTGGGTGGCGGCTGTGAACTGGCGTTGATGTGCGACTTCATCCTGGCCGGCGACAACGCCAAATTCGGCCAGCCGGAAATCAACCTCGGCGTGCTGCCGGGCATGGGCGGCACCCAGCGCCTGACCCGCGCGGTGGGCAAGGCCAAGGCCATGGAAATGTGCCTGAGCGGCCGCATGATCGACGCGGTGGAAGCCGAGCGCTGCGGCATCGTCGCGCGGATCGTGCCGACTGCCGAGTTGCTGGATGAAGCGCTGAAAGTCGCGGCGGTGATCGCCAGCAAATCGCTGCCGATTGCGATGATGGTCAAGGAAAGCGTCAACCGCGCGTTTGAAGTGAATCTGACTGAAGGCGTGCGCTTTGAGCGCCGGGTGTTCCATGCGGCGTTTGCGACGCAGGATCAGAAGGAAGGGATGGCGGCGTTTGTGGCTAAGCGGCCTGCTAAATTTCAAGGCAAATAACGCGGCGCCCTCAAAAGCCCCCTCACCCTAACCCTCTCCCAAAGGGAGAGGGGACTGACCGAGTTGTTTTCGGGAGTTGCACCGACCTGAGCTACCGAGTTGAACTCAGGCTTGAATAGCGCGGGATTGGTGTCTTCGTTTGGCAATTCCATAATCGACCTGGATGTTTCAGGTCGATGTCAGACCTGAGACACCTCGGTCGGCTCCCTCTCCCTCCGGGAGAGGGCTGGGGTGAGGGAAAGGGGCCGACACGGTCACAACTGATATTTCTTCAACTCCCGAGCAATCACCATCCGCTGTATCTCGCTAGATCCCTCATAAATTTGGGTAATCCGCGCATCCCGGTAGTACTTCTCAACCGGGTAATCCTCCAGATACCCATACCCGCCATGAATCTGAATCGCTGACGAACACACCTTCTCGGCCATTTCCGAAGCAAACAGCTTGGCCTGTGAAGCCTCCGACAGACACGGTTTGCCCGCCGTACGCAGCCGCGCCGCATGCAAAATCATCAAGCGTGCTGCGTTGATCTGCATCTGCATGTCCGCCAGCAGGTTGGCGATGCTCTGGTGCTCGACAATCGCCTTGCCGAACTGCACCCGATCACGGGCGTAACCTAGCGCAGCTTCAAACGCCGCTCGGGCGATGCCCAATGCTTGCGCGGCAATACCGATGCGTCCGCCTTCCAGGTTGGAAAGGGCAATCGCCAGGCCTTTGCCACGTTCACCCAGCAGATTCGCTTCAGGAATGCTGCAATTACTCAGCGTCACCGCGCAGGTGTCGGAGGCGCGGATGCCCATCTTGTGTTCGGTGCGATCAACGATGAAACCCGGCGTATCGGTCGGCACCAGGAACGCCGAGATACCGCGCTTGCCCAGATCCGGATCGGTCACCGCAAACACGATCGCCAGTTTTGCCCGCTTGCCGTTGCTGACAAATTGCTTGGCGCCGTTGATCACCCATTGCCCGTCGCGCAGTTCGGCGCGGGTGCGCAGGTTGTGTGCTTCGGAGCCGGCCTGGGGCTCGGTCAGGCAGAAGCAGCCGATCACCGCTCCGCTGGCCAGGTCCGCCAGCCAGGTCTGCTTCTGTTCTTCGCTGCCGTAGTTGAGCACCGGCCCGCAGCCCACCGAGTTGTGGATGCTCATGAACGCGCCGGTGGCGCCGTCACCGGCGGAAATCTCTTCCACCGCCAGCGCATAGGCCACGTAGTCGACGTAAGTACCGCCCCATTCCTCAGGCACCACCATGCCCAGCAGGCCGAGTTCGCCCATCTTTGCCACCAGACCGTCATCGATCCAGCCGGCCTTTTCCCAGGCTTGCGCGTGGGGGGCGATTTCGCCGCGGGCAAAGTCCCGGGCCATGTCGCGGATCATTACCTGGTCTTCAGTCAATTCGAGATCGTGCATGGCTCAGCTCCCGCTCTCTTCGAAACCGTGGAAGAAACTCTCGACCTGCTCGGCGTGCAGTGCAGCCAGGGTCGGCGGGTTCCAGCGTGGTGATTTGTCTTTGTCGATCAGCAAGGCGCGGACGCCTTCGATCAGGTCGCCGCGTTCGAACCATTGGCGATCCAGATGCAGTTCGAGGGCGAAGCAGTGTTCCAGGCTCAGGTGCCGGCCGCGACGCAGCATTTCCAGGGTCACGCCCATGGCCAGCGGCGAGCGGGTTTCCAGCAGGTCGGCGGTGGTGGTCGCCCATTCGTGGCTGTCGGCGACGGTGACGGCGCGCAGTTGCTCGACGATGCTCGGCACGTCAGGCAAGGCGAAGAAATGGTCGATGGCCGGGCGCAAGGCCTCAAGCGGCGCATCCGGCAGGGTTTGCACGGCGTGGCGGGCCAGCAGGTTTTGCAGGTCTTTGAGCGGCGTGTCGTGCCACTCCAGGTGATCGAGCTGTTCGTCGAGAGTGCCGAGTTTGCTGCTGTCCAGATACCAGTCGGCGAGGCCGCAATACAGCGCATCCGCTGCACGGATCTGCACGCCGCTGACGCCCAGATAAATCCCCAGCTCGCCGGGAATGCGCGGCAGGAAATAACTGCCGCCGACATCCGGGAAATAGCCGATCGCCACTTCCGGCATCGCCAGACGGCTCTTCTCGGTGACCACCCGCAGATCGGCGCCTTGCACCAGACCCATGCCGCCGCCGAGGACGAAACCGTCCATCAGCGCCAGCACCGGTTTGCGGTAGTGGTGGATCGTCAGGTCGAGGGCGTATTCCTCGACGAAGAAATCTTCGTGCAGCGTGTCGCCGCTTTTATGGCTGTCGTACAGGGATCGAATGTCGCCACCGGCACAGAAGGCTTTCTCGCCGGCACCGCGCAGCACGACGGCGTGGATATCGGCATCGGCGGCCCAGGCGTCCAGGTGTTGCTGGAGCTGGCGCACCATGTCGAGGGTCAGGGCATTGAGGCCGGCGGGGCGGTTGAGGGTCAGATGACCGATGTGATTGCGAACCTCGGCCAGCACTTCGTGCGGCGTGGCATCCATGGACGAAGTCCGCGGAGATGAAGCCTGAGCAGTCATCACTAACTCCCTGCTTTTATTGTCTTTATTCGAGAAGCTCGCGCGCGAGCGTTACCGGATCGTAACAGTGCAAATTTGCCGTGTACAACGGGGATATGTGCACGGGCTGTCTGCATTTTTACCTTAGGCCAAATGCACGGGATCGCGGCTTCTTTTCAATCGACAACGCTGACAGGGACTGGCTCCGGACTCAGCGGAACACCTGGCCAATGCTGCGCCGCTTGGCATGCAGTTCACTGGCATGAATCAACTGCTCCAGATCCTCCGGCGTGACGTCGATGAACGCTTCCATGTCCGCCAGCGCCCGTTTCAGGTCTTCAGCCGTGATGGACTGAATATCCACCGGGGCCACAGCCGGCGCGGGTTCGGCAGGGCGTTTCGGGTAGCGGATGCGGGTGAGGTTGTTGTAGGCCAGTGCGGCCAGCAGCAGGCACGCGGCGCTGAGCATCACCGGTTCCAGGGCTTTCCAGTCCATGGCGATGGTCATCGGGTCGGCCAGCACCATGGTCAACGCGACGGCGCCGGCCGGTGGGTGCAGGCAGCGCAGCCAGCACATCAGGATTAGCGCCATGCCGGCGGCGAGGCACGCACTGCCGAGGGATCGACCGAGGACGTGGGCCACCAGCAACGCAACGACGCCTGCGCACAGGTAGCCGCCGATGATCGACCATGGCTGGGCGAGGGCGCCGGACGACACCGCGAATAGCAAAACCGCCGAAGCGCCCAGCGGGCCGATCAGGTGGTAGGCCACTTCAATGCCGAACACCTGACTGCATGCCCACACGCTGAACAACGTGCCCAGGGCCATGCCGATGGCGGCGCGGCTCCATTCGGTGGGGCGGGTGTTGATGGCGGCGGGCAACCAGCGAGCGAGCATGCAGAATCGATCCTTTGCGAAATTCAGGGCAAAAAAAAGGACTTGTCCGTAAACGCGGAAAGTCCTTCGAAGTGTTCCAACTATTGGGGGAGGAACGCGTACAGTGTGCCAAGCAATCACGATGCTGACAAATTCATATAAATGCAGTTTCAGTGCATTATTTATGCAGTAAAGCCACGCGTCGCCCGCTCATGAAGCACAGGAACCCACCCATCGCGGTCAGTGCGCTGAGGGCGTAGAACATGGTCGGCGCCGGCGTGTGCATCAGCAGGAAGCCGCAAATTACCGGGCTCAGCGCGCCACCCAGCGCCGCCAGATTCTGCGCGCCGTAATAGCTGCCGCGCAGTTCTTCCGGGGCCAGGGTGTCGACGAACAGGAATTCCGACGGGTAAATGATCATTTCGCCGAGAGTGAAGATGAACATCGCGATGCACCACGTCACCAGGCTGTCGGCGAGGCTGAAGCCGATCAAACCGAGGATGAACAGGCTGGTGCCGGCGGCGATCCAGTAGCGCAGTTTTTCCCGGTTGAGGAAACGACCGATCTGGTATTGCAGCAGGATCACCGCGATGGCGTTGCAGGCGAGCAGGGCGGCCATGGTTTGCAACGCGCGCTGCGAATCCTCGACCACCAGCAGGTATTGCGACAGGTACAGGGTGAAGCGGCCATGGACCACTGTGCTGAGCAGACAGCCGCAGGTGAACATGATCAGCGTGCGGTCGTTTTTCAGGGTGATCAGGGTTTTCAGAAAGCTTTGCGGTTGGCCGATGGCGGCGACCGGACTGGCGTCCTTCGGAATGCCGATCATCAGGAAGATGCTGCCGAAAGCGATACCGGCAGCAATCAGGAACGGCGCAATCGGGTAGACCCCGGCGATTACCACGCCGAGCATCGGGCCGGTGGCGTAGCCGATGTTGGTCAGCGTATAGCGCAGGGAAAACGCCTTGGCCCGCTGGCCCATGGGCAGGTTTTCACTGAGGATCGCCTTGGAGCCGATCAGGAACAACGCCGAGGCGGTTTCAGTGATGACCAGGGTGGCGGTCGTCAGGTACAGGTCTTTGGCGAAGGTCAGTAGCACGAAGCCGATGGCACTGGAGAGCATCGCCAGAATCAGCAACCGGCGCTTTTCCAGCCGGTCGATGATGTAGCCGCCGTACAGTGCGAGCAGGGTGGCGATGAACACCGCGATGCCCAGCAACAACCCGACATCCTGTTGGTTGAGGCCGAGCTTGTTGCTCAAAAACAGGGTGAGCAACGGACTGGTGATGGCGCGGCTGACGACGATGGTCAGCGAGACGATCATCAGGCGGCGGATAACGAGCGAGTAGGTGGCCACGGAAAATCAAATGTCCTTATTCGGTTAACAGGTGCTCGAGATCGCGCACGGAATCCAGTGTTTGCAGTTGCCGCAGCTGCGCCAGTAAAGGCTCAGCCTTGACCGGTGAAATGACCCGCAACGCCAGACTGAAAAACTTCTCCTCCAGCGCCTCCTCGCTCAGCGGATTGCCCGGCGCCCCCAGCGGCACATCGACACACATACTCGCCTCACGCCCGTCGCGGGTTCGTACAACGACCACTGGCTCGCCATCCTCCGACAGTCGCTCATCCACTTCAAGGCGAATGCGCGTCAGCCAGTGAGCGATGCGCGGATCGTTGCGCGGCTGTTCGTCGTATGCCTCCAATCGGCAATGACCATGCACCAGTCGCGCGGCGAGGCCATAGGGCAGGCTCATCTGCGCGGCGGCCAGACTTTGGGTGTCGCGACCGCCGCACATGTCGAGCAGAAACCCGCACAGGTTCACCTGGACGTCTTCAACCTGATCGGCGCCGACCTGCAATTGTTCCAGCAACAAACCGAGCGCATCGATGGCCGAATGGGTGCCACGGCAGGCGGCGTAGGGTTTGATCGAGCAGCGCGCGAGTTTCCACACCTTTCCCAATTCGGCATCCAGCGCATCCGGCTGCGCGCTGCCCGGCGCCAGGGTTTTGAGAAACCCGCCCCAGACATTCTCGAACAACACCGACGGCCCACTGACGCCTTCACGGGCAAAACGCGCTGCGAGCAAACCACCCTCGGCCGCACGACCGCTGTGCAGTTTCTTGCTTTGCGAACCGTCATGGATGAACGCCCACAACCCGCCGCTGAAACTGCCGGCGATGCCCAGTGCCGACACGGTTTGCCCGACATCCAGCGCAAAGATCCGTGCACAGGCCGCCGCCGCGCCGAACACGCCGCAAGTGGCGGTCGAATGCCAACCGGCGCCGTTGTGCGCCGAATAACTGCCGCAGGCTTCCAGCACCCGCCGGCCGATTTCGTAGCCGATGACCACGGCGGTGATGAATTCGCGACCGTCCACCGGCCTATCCACCAGCGACAGCGCCGCCATCACCGCCGGCAACACCACCGCGCCGGAATGATCGCAACCGCCGGTGTCGTCCAGCTCCAGCGCATGGGCGGCGATGCCATTGAGCAATGCCGCATGCCCCGCGCCGACCCGCAACGATGAACCCCAGACCAACGCAGTGCCGGGTTCGGCGCCGAACACCTGCCGCGCCTGAAGCGCCACCGCGCTGTCGGCCCCGGCCAGTGCTGCGCCGAAGGTGTCGAGAATGTGTCGCTTGGCCTGTTCCACCAACGCTGGCGGCAGATCTTCAAACCGTGTGTCGACGCAAAACTGCGCCAGCCGCTGCATGCGTTCGGTCATACGAGGTAGTCCCGATAGTGGCGCTCATACACCGACGCCGGATGATCCTGCGCGACCGGCGCCGCCGTTTGCGCCCACCACTGCGCGACTTCGGCACCGGTGGCGATCCACACGCCGTCATGCTGCTGAATGCCTTGCAGCAATTCCCGCAGCACACCGATACGCCCCGGCGTGGCGATGATTTCCGGGTGCAGGCGCAGCACGTAGCACAGGCCGAAACGGTGGAATCCGGCGAAGTCCATTTGCAGGTTGCCCAGGGTATGGCTGTAGGAGGCGATCCGCGATTGCGCCGGCGGCACGGCCGGGCTCAGATTGAATGCGAAGTAAGGCTCGTCTTCCAGTTCGTAATGCAGCGGCAACTCGACCACTTCAGGCGCAGTTGGATGCAAGAACGGCAGGTCATCGCCACGCCAAGATGACGACCAGAGAATGCCGTGAGCTTTCAAGGCTTCGATGAAGCCCGGCGCTCCGTTACCCGCAGGAATCCGGAAACCGGTCGGACGCACGCCGGTCAACGTTTCCAGCGCTGCACAACCCTTGGCGACTTCCGCACTTTGCGCCGCCAGATCCAGCGTGTCGTAATCCTGATGCCGGTAGCCGGCGCAGGCGATTTCATGGCCGTCAGCCAGAATCGCGGCGATGTGCTGCGGGTTTTCCTCGGCAACGATGCCGGGCACGAACCAGCTGCTGCGCACCCCGAGTTCCCTGAACAGGCCGAGCAAACGCTCGACGCCCCGTTGCGTGCCGTAGCGCCACACCGACAGCGTCTTGTCGCGCCCGGCGACTTCCGGGGCCTGGGTGAGAATGCCGTGGATGTCGTTGTAATCGACGGTCAGCACCACCGCGCAGCGTTTGCCGGCGGGCCAGAGGTTGTCAGCGTCAGCCATGGTGATGCTCCTTCAGCCACCAGCGGGCGACGTCGCGGCAGGTGGCGAACCACACGTCATCGCGCTGGCGCATGTGTTCGAAGAGTTTCTCCAGCAACAGGATGCGCCCCGGTTTGCCGGTGATTTTCGGGTGGAACAGGGTGGTCAGGCACAGGCCTTCGTCCATCGCTCCGTCGTACTCGCGTTGCCAGTTGTCGAGGGTCAGCTCGTAGCTGGCGGTGCGGTCGAGCCCGGACGGGAAGTTCGGTGCGCGGGTGTAGGCGAGGGAGGCGTAGTCGTCCATTTCCCAGCGGCCGGGGATTTCCACCAGTGGCGTGTCGTGGCCGGGGACGTTGACCAGATACGGGCGGTCGTCGCCGCGCATGCTGCTGGAATAGATGACGCCGTTGTCGGCCAGCATTGCCGGGGTTTCGGCGCGCCAGTCGCCAGACGGAGTGCGAAACCCCTCGGCGCGGATGTGCAGGTATTGCCAGAAGACGTCGCGGGATTTGTTCATCACGGCCTGCTGCTGGTCCAGCGTCAGGGCGTAGAAGGATTCGTGTTTGTAGCCGTGGTAGGCGACTTCATGACCGCGCTCGACGATGGCCTGGCATTGTTTCGGCCAGTTTTCCACGACCCACGCGGGGACGAAAAAGGTGGTCGGGATCTTGAAGGCGTCGAGCAGATCCAGCAGGCGCGGCAGGGCGCGGTAGGGGCCGTAGCCGCCGAAGCCGAAGTATTCGGGTTTGTGCCAGATCGAGTTGTTGAGCATGGCATCGCCGGTCGGGCCGTCGAGGTCGAAGGCCAGGGCGAGGCAGGCGTGGTGCTGGTCGGGCCAGGTGGGTTGTTGGGGGGCGGACATTGTTGTGACGCTCCGGGGTTTGGTCAGTTGGATCCTGGGTGTTGATCAGATCGAGCCCTCACCCCAGCCCTCCCGAAACGTCGGACCGCCCGGAGGGAGAGGGAGCCGATCAGGGTGTTCTTCAGGGTTACATCGACCTGAAAAATCGAGTTGAACTCAGGCTCTAAAAAAACGAATCGAACTCAGGACCTGAAAAAATCAAGTCAAATTCAGATTCTGAAAAGCCAAGTCGTACGCAGGCTTTGAACAGCATGAAGATCTGCTCCCTTTCCCCCTCGCCCCCCTGGGGGAGAGGGCTGGGGTGAGGGGGAGCGATCTCGAGCCTTACTTGCCCGCGTTAATGGTCACATCCTTGATCGCACCCAACTCCAGATCCCACTTCTTCAGAATCGCGTTATAGCTGCCGTCATCCACCATGCTCTGCAACGCCACCTTCACCGCTTCACTCAGCTCAGGCTTCTTCTTGCTCACACCCAGGCCGGTGAACTGCACGGAGATCGGTTGGCCGACCGTCTTGTACATGTCCTTTTCCTGGGTCTTGAGGTACGACAGGGTTTCGCTGCCCTGCATCGCCGCATCGATGCGGCTCTGGCGCAGTTGGGCACGGGCGTCGGCCGAGCCTTCGGTGCCGATCACGTTGATCGCAGGTTTGCCGGCGGCCTCACAGTTTTCCTTGCTCCACGCGGCGATTTCCGCCGGGAACGTGGTGCGGCGGCTGGTGCCGACTTTCTTGCCGCACAGGTCGATGATCTCGTTGGTCGCTGCGTTCTTCTGCAAGGTGTAGAACTGCGGGCCGCTTGTGAAGTAGTCGACGAAGGTCACGCTGGCCTGGCGCTCGGCGGTGTCGGTCATGCCCGACAGGACCATGTCCACGCGGTCGGTGGTCAGGGCGTTGATCATTTGCTCGAAGCCGGTTTCCTGCCACTTGATCTTCACCCCGAGGCGTTCGGCCAGGGCGTTGCCCAGGTCATAGTCAAGGCCGGTGAGCTTGTTGGTGGCCGGGTCCTTGAAATCCATCGGCGGATAGTTGGGCATGATCGCGACGACGATCTCGCCTTTCTCCTTGATGCTGGCCGGCAACTCGGCGGCCACGGCGAAACCGCAAGACATGAGGGAGGTGAGTACTGCTGGAATGACGAAGTTCTTCATGGACGTTCTCTTATGAGTGTTGTGAAGGCCAAAGGGGCCTCAGGTTCGAACGGCAGAAATGAAGCTTTGGGTGCGCGGGTTTTGCGGACTTATTAGTATTTCTTCGGGGCTTCCAGCCTCCACGATCTGCCCGCCGTCCATGAACACCATGCGGTTGGAAACCTCCCGGGCGAAGCCCAGTTCATGGGTGACGACGATCATGGTCATGCCGGTCTGCGCCAGATCGCGCATCACCGACAGCACCTCACCGACCAGTTCCGGGTCGAGTGCCGAAGTGGGTTCATCGAACAGCATCAGCTTGGGTCGCATGGCCAGTGCGCGGGCAATCGCCACCCGTTGCTGCTGACCGCCCGACAACTCGATCGGGTAGCTGTTGCGTTTGTCGGCCAGGCCGACCCGGGCCAGCAGTTCCAGGGCTTCTTCGTGCGCCTCCTTGGGCGAACGCTTGAGCACCTGGCACGGGCCTTCGATGATGTTTTGCAGCACAGTCATGTGCGGAAACAGGTTGAAGCGCTGGAACACCATGCCGGTGGCCAGGCGCTGGCGGGCGATCTGCGACTCGTTGAGTTCGTGCAGCTTGTGCCCGACCACGCGGTAGCCGACCAGTTCGCCGTCGACCCAGAGGCCGCCCTTGTCGATCTTTTCCAGCTGGTTGACGCAGCGCAGCAGGGTGCTCTTGCCCGAGCCGGACGGGCCGATGATGCACAGCACTTCGCCTTGCTCGACCTCGATGTTGATGTCCTTGAGCGCGTGGTACTGGTCGTAATATTTGTTCAGGCTCACGGCCTTGACGATGTTTCTCATGTTCGACTCCTCAAGAACGCTTGCCGGCGCCGCGAGCGAAACGACGCTCCAGACGGCTTTGACCAAAGGACAGGACGGTGACGGTGGCCAGGTACCAGATACCGGCGACGATCAGCAGCTCCATGACCCGGGCGTTGGCGTAGTAAATGTTCTGGGCGTTGTAGAGCAGTTCCGAGTACTGGATGACGCTCGCCAGCGAGGTCATTTTCACCATGCCGATGAATTCGTTGCCGACCGGCGGAATGATGATCCGCATGGCCTGGGGCAGGATGATCCGGCGCAGCGCTTGCAGGCGCGGCATGCCGATCGACTTGGCGGCTTCGTACTGGCCGGTGTCCACCGAGAGCAGGCCGGCGCGCACCACTTCAGCGGTGTAGGCGCCCTGGTTGATGCTCAAGCCGAGCAGGGCGGCCACGAACGGGGTCATCAGGCTCACGGTGTCGAGTTCGAACAGGCCGGGAATGCCGATGGTGGGGAAGATCAGCGCCAGGTTGAACCACAACAGCAGTTGCAGAATCAGCGGCGTACCGCGAAACAGCCAGGTGTAGGTCACTGCCACGTAACGCAGGATCGGGTTGGCCGACATGCGCATGATCGCGGTGATCACCCCGAACACGATGCCCAGCGCCATGGCCAGCACGGCCATGATGATCGTGTTGAACAGGCCCCACATGATCGCTTCGGAGGTGAGGAACTGGCCGATGTACGACCATTCGATCTTGCCTTCGGCGAAGGCCCGCACCAGGCCGATGATGGCGATCACAATCAACGTGGCGAAGAAGATCCGCCCGTAATAACGCCGTGGCACATGCTGGTACTGGGTAATGTCGAACTGGTTCTCCGCCAGTTTGCGCTCCGCCTGGAGTCGTTCTGCCTGAGTCTGGCTCATGGTGTTTCTCCGTACACTGTACTTGTCGATCAACCCCCTCCCGGTGGGAGGGGGACCCGGCTTAGAGGCGGAAGCCCTGGTAGTTTTCGGTCCACTGTTGTTGCGCGGCGAGGGCGGTTTTCAGGCGGCCGATCTGCTCGCGAACCTGCTGCGGCGCGGTGCCGCCCCAACCGCTGCGGGCAGCGATGGCGGCTTCCAGGGTCAGGCTGTCACGCACGTCTGCCGTGAGGCGCGGGTCTATTTCGGCCAGCAACGCCGGCGAGGCTTCCCACAATTCGAGGTCGTGTTTTTCGCAGGCCTGCACCAGTGCCCCGGTGATTTCGTGGGCTTCCTTGAACGGCACGCCGCGCACCGCCAGCCAGTCGGCAACTTCGGTGGCGAGGGTGAAACCCAGCGGTGCCTGACGGCGCAGTTCCTCGACGTTGACGGTCATGGTCGCGACCATCCCGGCCATCGCCGGCAGCACCAGCAGCAGGGTGTCGACGCTGTCGAGCACGCCGTTCTTGTCTTCGCTCAGGTCGCGGTTGTACGACAGCGGCAGGGATTTGAGCGTCGACAGCAGACCGGTCAGGTTGCCGATCAGACGCCCAGCCTTGCCCCGGGCCAGTTCGGCGATGTCGGGGTTTTTCTTCTGCGGCATGATCGAGCTGCCGGTGGCGTAGGCGTCATCCAGATCGACCCAGCGGAACTGGCGCGACGACCACAGGCAAAACTCTTCGGCCAGACGCGAGATGTTGATCCCGAGCATGCTGGCGATGAACAGGAATTCGGCGACGTGATCGCGGCTGGCCACGGCGTCGATGGAGTTTTCGCAGACCCCGGCGTAACCCATTTCCTTGGCTGACTGCTGCGGCTGACGAGCGATCGCGGAACCGGCCATGGCCGCAGCACCGAGGGGCGACAGCGAAGTGCGCGCGTCCCAATCCACCAGACGCTGTACGTCACGCAACATCGACTGCGCGTGGGCCAGCAGGTGATGGGCGAACACGATCGGTTGCGCCTGCTGCAAGTGGGTGAAACCCGGGCAGATGCTCTCGACGTGCTGCTCGGCCTGATCCACCAGCGCTGTTTGCAGGGCCAGCACTTCCACGGCCAAGGTGCGGACGTGATCCCGCAGGAACAGGCGCAGGTCGTTGGCAGTCTGGTCATTGCGCGAACGGCCGGCGCGCAGCTTGCCGCCCAGTGCGCCGAGGCGCTCGGTCAGCAAGCGCTCGATAAAGGTGTGAACGTCTTCGTCGTCCAGGGTCGGGGCGATGCGCCCGGCAGCGAAATCGGCACCGATGCCGTCCAGGGCTTCGATCATCGTGCGGGTTTCCTGCTCGTCGAGCAGGCCGGCACGTTGCAGTTCCCCGGCGTGGGCCTTGGAGCCGGCCAGATCGTAAGGCGTCAGGCGGAAATAGCGCTCGGGGCAACGGGACAGGGCCGCCAGGGCTGCGGACGGGCCGCTTTTGAAACGGGCACCCCAGAGACGGTCGGTGGTTTGAGACATTTGTTGTTTTCCTCGTCGGTAACGCGAACTGAAATCGATGTGCCAGGCCTGTCGAACACGCTGAAAAGTGAGCAGACGGAATCAGGCCAAAGCAGTTTTCAAGAGGGCAGTTGCAAAGAGACAAGAGCTGATCGAAGTGTCAGCTTTTAATGTTTGGCGATCAGTGAGTTGGCACTGATGTTCGGAATTTTCTGGCGGTTGCCAAGGCTGGTTTTCTGTGATCATTATTATTAGCCGGCGATGTTTTTGTTGTTGGACACAGATTGTTGAACATTGCGCCAGAGGTAAATCAGCATTATGGAAACCCCACTTTCCAATTCCGGAAACCCACCGGTCAAAACCGCTCACCGGGCACCTTTGGCCCTCAGCGGACTGGATTTCAAACTGCTCAAGGTGTTCAAGGCGGTGGTCGAGGCCGGTGGCTTCAGCGCGGCGCAAAACGAGCTGAACGTGGGCCTGGCCGCGATCAGCAAGCAGATCTCCGACCTGGAAATCCGCATCGGCATGCGCCTGTGTACCCGGGGGCGCGAAGGGTTTCACCTGACCGAAGAAGGGCGTCTGGTGTATCAGGCGTCGATCGATCTGTTTGCTTCGGTCGACAACTTTCGTGACCGGCTTAGTTCGGCGCAGAACGAACTTATCGGCGATCTTGGAGTGGGGGTGATCGATAATACGATCAGTGACGATAATTCGCCGTTAGTTGCTGCGCTCAGAAAGATAAATGAACATTCGCCGAAAGTAAGATTTCAACTTCAAGCCACCCAATTGGATGAAGTGGAAAGAGGCGTAGTTGAAGGGCGCTTGGTTGCCGGAATAGTCCCGGTTTATCAAAAGCGTGAAGAGTTCGATTATTACCCGCTCTATGAGGAACGCTCGCAGGCTTACTGCGCCGTCGGCCATCCGTTGTTCGAGATGCCGGCGGAGCAGATGGGTGGCAACGTGCTGCAGGATTACGAGTGCATCAACCACCGCTATGCGATCCATCGCGACAAGCTCAACTTTGCCCGCTACGACAGTTTTTCCGCCTCGGCGACCCAGGTCGAAGCGGTGGCGTTGCTGATCAAGACCGGGCGTTTCGTGGGCTTTCTGCCCCGGCACTACGCCGCCACGCTGGTGGCCGCCGGGCAGTTTCGCGCGGTGTGCCCGGAGCTGATCCACTTCGACACGCCGTTCAATCTGATCCTGCGGCACAACACCGTGCGCAGTCCGTTGGTCAAGGCGTTCGCCCAGGCACTGGGGGTTGATCTCAAGCCGACGGCGTGAGTATCAGGCGCATGGCGCAACGTCGCTCACCGGGCAATCCGTGAGTGATTTCATCGCGCAATACATCGCGCAGACGTGCGTCCGTGTCTTCGGTGTTCAATAGCGCAAAACCCATGCGTTGATAGAACGGCGCATTCCACGGCAAATCGCGAAATGTCGTCAGCGTCACCGCCCGAAGTTGCCACAGACGCGCCTGTTCAATCGCCGCCAACAGCAACTTGCGACCGACGCCCCGGCCCTGAAAGTGTTGGCTGACGGACAGTTCCTCAATGTGCAACTGTTGGTCGACAGTCACCGCCCTTAAAAAACCTGCAAGTTGCCCGTCGTTGTTTTCCGCCATCCACATTTCACCCCGTTCAATGGCCGGTAAATGCGCCGAGGCCTGCGGCACGGCGGCATCCGCCAGCCAGGCCAATGAAGGGTCGAGGCGAAACAGCGCGGCGGCCGAGCGCTCGATGGCGGGGAGGGCGGTGGCATCGGCTGCCAGGGCCTGTCGCACAGTAAAGGTCATCAGTCAGCGGTCCCTGTCGAAATCACGTCGCGCAGGTTAAGGCGTCAGCCACAGCAACACATAATCGTTTTTGTCGAAACGCCCACTCAAGACCGGCTGCAGCGCACCGAGCGGTGTGCCTTGCAACGCCTGGAAGTCGCTGCGATCCATCATCAGCCACGCCGGCCCCTTGAGCGCTTCGAGCGCTTGCGTGGTTTCAGTGAACAGCGGTTGCAGATCCTGCTCGACGTTGACCATGAACTTGATCGCCTTGGCGTCCTTGCCCATGCCGTGCAGCACCAGCGGCGCGGGTTGCTCGTGGATCCGCGCCAGTGCCGCTTGGCTGAAGGTCCGCGTGTCATAGAGCTGGCGCTCCACCGGCTCGAACACCAGCGCGTACGCCGACCAGACCGCCAAAACAGCGCTGAACGCGAGGACTTCGGTTCGCCAGCGCGGTAGCCACAACCGCGACAACGCGGCCAGTTGCAGCAATCCTAGCACGCTGAGTACTGGCGTCAGGTCGGTCAAGGACTCGGGAAACCGTCGTTTCGCCACCCATAACAGGACGATCAACAATGCGGGAATCAACAACCACAATCCCTGCATGCCGACGCGCAGCCAGGCAAACACCCGACCATGCAACACCTGAAACGGATACGCCGCAATAATCGCCGCCATGGGCAGCATCGGCAGCAGATAACGGGCCTTTTTCGCCTGCGGAATCGACAGCCCGAGCATCACGATCAACCCCGCCGCGGCGCAATACTGCACCAGTCGCAAGGCCGGGCCGCGTTGCCGGGGCTTGCTCAGCCACGCCGCCGCCAGTGCCAGCAAGGCCAGCGGATACGCCAGCGCGTAGTTGCCCAGTGAGCTGGTGAAGTAATACAGCGAACCGCTGACGCCTTCGCTGCCGTCCATGCGCCCCATGAACTGCATGCGGATCACGTCCTGACGAAACGCCGGCCCGCCGCTGACTTCCGCCAGCCACAACAACAGCCCGACGCAGGCCGCCAGCAACAGCGAAGCCAGCACACCGAAGGTCAACAGGCGCGACCATTGGCGATCCAGCAGGTAGTAACTGCACAGCATGCCGGTCGGCACCACCAGCCCGATCGGCCCGCGAATGCCGAACCCCAGCAGCAACAGAATGAACACTAGCGGCCAGCGTCGAGCGGCAGCGAAATGGTCGTGGGCATAGCCGAGGTAGAACACCGAAAACGCCACGGCGGCGAGCATCAGGTCCTGCGACACCGCGCGGGTTTCGCTGATGAAGGTGCTGGTGAGCATCAGCAGCGCGATGCTGACCACCGCCCAGCGCACGGATGCGGGCGCGAGCAAGCGATACATCAACGCCACGATCACCGCGCCGGCGACAGCGCTCGGCAGCCACGCCGTCAGGCTGTTGACCGTCCCGAACGGCAACGACAACAGCCAGATGAACAAGGTCGAGAGCGACGAATAATCGGCGTAAGGCTCACCATAAGTGGTGGGAAAAATACTGGGCCCGTGCCGCAGCATTTCCTGGGCGAACAACACGAAGCGCGAGTCGAAACCGATGGGCGCCTGCCCGTACACGCCGGCGATGAACAGCAGAAACGCCAGCAGCCCTGCGATCAGGGACTGCCGGCGCAGGGCAGGGGTCAAACCGATCAAGCCACGTCCGAGGCGTGTGGCCATTGTTGCAAAGGAATCGGCAGGGAGCGCGATTCGCCACGGCCCATCGGGAAGTAATGGAAGCCGTTGCGGGCCAGGCGTTCGGCGTCGTACAGGTTACGACCGTCGAAGATCACCGGGGCCTTGAGGCGTTGCTGGATCAGGTCGAAATCCGGCGCCTTGAACTGCTGCCATTCGGTGCAGATGATCAGCGCGTCGGAACCGGCGAGTACCGATTCCGGGGTGCCCATCAGCATCAGTTTCGATTCGTCCGGGTACAGATGCTGGGTTTCCTGCATCGCTTCCGGGTCGAACGCCCGCACATTGGCGCCAGCGGCCCACAGCGATTCCAGCAGAACCCGGCTCGGCGCATCGCGCATGTCGTCGGTGTTCGGCTTGAAGGCCAGCCCCCACAGGGCGAAAGTCTTGCCGCGCAGTTCGCCCTTGTAGAATGCGTTGATGCGTTCAAACAGCTTGTGCTTCTGCCGCTGGTTGATCGCTTCCACCGCTTGCAGCAAATCGCTGGAGCAGTGCGCCTCTTCGGCACTGTGGATCAGCGCGCGCATGTCTTTGGGGAAGCATGAACCGCCGTAACCGCAACCGGGGTAGATGAAGTGGTAGCCGATGCGGCTGTCGGCGCCGATGCCCTGGCGCACCGATTCGATGTCCGCGCCCAGGTGTTCGGCCAGCTCGGCGATCTGATTGATGAAGCTGATCTTGGTCGCCAGCATGCAGTTGGCGGCGTACTTGGTCAGCTCGGCGCTGCGCAGGTCCATGAACATGATGCGGTCGTGGTTGCGGTTGAACGGCGAATACAGATCGCGCATCACGTCGCGCACTTCTTCGCGCTCGCAGCCGATGACGATCCGGTCCGGCCGGCGGCAATCGGCGACCGCCGAACCTTCCTTCAGAAATTCCGGGTTGGACACGATATCGAACTGCAACAGGCGCCCGGCCTTGATCAGCGCCTTGTCCAGGTGGGTGCGCAAGGTGTCGCCGGTGCCGACGGGTACGGTGGATTTCTCCACCAGAATCAGCGGTTGTTCACGATGCCGGGCCACGGCGTCGCCTACCGACAGCACGTAACGCAGGTCTGCCGAGCCGTCTTCTTTCGACGGGGTGCCGACTGCAATGAACGCGACCTTGCCGTGCTGCACAGCGAGTTTTTCATCGCAGGTGAATTGCAGCCGCCCGGCGTCCAGGCCCTCGCGGACCAGGCTGGCCAGCCCCGGCTCGAAGATGCTGACGTGGCCCTGGCGCAGCAGCTCGACTTTCTTCTCGTCGATGTCCATGCACACCACGTCATGGCCGACTTCGGCCAGCACGGCGGCCTGCACCAGGCCGACATAACCGCTACCAAACACTGTGATTTTCATGGCGAACTCCTCAATTCGGGCGCACGGGCCGGACGAGTGTTGATGGTGATGACCCCGAGCATGACCAGAGCCACACCCAGTGATTTAGAGAAACTGAAGGATTCGTTGAACAGCGGCAGACTGGCCGCCAGCAGGTACACCAGCGCGTAGCTGATGCTCAGCAGCGAATAGGCCCGCCCCAACGGCAGATCGCGCAGGGCGGCGAGCCAGCAGAGCATCGACAGCGCATAGGCGAAGATCGCCGCGAGCACCACGGCCAGCGCAACTGAATCGACGCTTTGTACGGACAGCCACTGATCCGGCCGGGGCAGACGTGTCATGCTCCAGCGCATGCTCAGTTGCGCCACGCTGACCAGCAGCACGCTGGCCAGGGCGAAGAAGATTCCACGACCCTGGTTCATGACTGTTGCCCCAAAAGCGCCACGCCACCGATTACCAGAAACACGCCGAACCAGTGTTGAACGTCGACGGGCTCCTTGAACACGAAGCGGGCGATCAGGGTGATGATCACGAAATTGAGGCTGAGCATCGGGTAGGCGATGCCGACGGGCAGGCGCTGCAACACCAGCAGCCACACCAGCAGACCGGTGCCGAGGGCAAACAGGGCCAGCCACAACCACGGCGAGCGCAGTTTGCGCGACCACGGCAAGCTCGCGCCGCGCCAGCTCTCGACGGCGAATTTCTGCGCGACCTGGCCCAGGCAGGTCAGCAGGCAGGCGAGCAACAGCAGCCACAGGCTCATGACGCCTCCTGCGGAAGAATCACGATCACCAGATTGCCTTGCTCATAACGAACGCCGTCCTTGGGCAGTCTGTCGAGTTCGTCCAGTTCGTCTTGCCCCTTGACCCGCATCACCACGCCGACCGAACCGGTCTTGCGGGCTTCGCGCATCCACTGTTGCACCTGATCGGTATCAACCCGCTGTTGAATGCCATCAGGATAGGCAAGGCCATATTTCAATTCGCCTATCGTGTTGTACATCGCCACCTGCGGGCGTTTGACCCGCCAGGACAGGGCCGACGCGGCGCCCAGGTCGTTGCTCAACAGGTGCGTGGTGGCCGCCAGTTCTGTTTGGTGGGCGAGCACGAACTGGTCAGGCATCTTGTTCGCCACCACCGATTTGGGCAGTGCCGCCGGCAGCAGCGCGATCAGCAGCAGGCTGCCCACCGCCGGTGCCGCCCAGCATTGCAACGGGCGGAAGGCTTGCAGCAGGTTGCTGATGATCCAGCCGGTCAGGGCGATGAACACCAGCACCAGGCTGTGCAGTTCGTGGTCGTACAGCGGACGCTTGAGCTGCACGTAAACCAGCCCGATCAGCGTGACGATGCCCAGCAACAGGTTCAGCAGGCCATTGAGGCCCAGCGCCCGGCCTTGCTCCAGACGCAAGCGATCGGCCAGCGCGTGGCCCAGCAGCAACGCCAGCGGCAGCAGGCACGGCAGGATGTAGGTCGGCAACTTGCCGTTGCTCAGGCTGAAGAACAGCAGCGGCATCAGCAGCCACAGGCCGAGAAACGCGATGCCGGTTTCGCGGCGGGTCTGCCACGCCTGCTTGAATGCCACCGGCAACATCCCGACCCACGGCAGACTGAACGCCACCAGCAGCGGCAGATAGAACCACCACGGCGCATCATGCTGGGCATCGTCACCGGCAAAGCGGCGGATGTGTTCGTGCCAGAAGAAGAACCGCCAGTAATCCGGTTCCTGACCGTGCACCGCCAGCACCCACGGCAGGCTGACGATGATCGCTACCGCGATGGCCACCGGGCCGTACAGCAGCAATTCTTTCCAGCGCTTTTGCCAGAGCATCCACGGCAAGGCGATCAGCACCGGCAGCAGCCAGGCGAGAAAGCCTTTGGTCATGAAGCCCATGCCGCAGGCCAGTCCCAGCACTGCCCAACCGGCCAGCCGCTGACCGTTGGAGCGGCTGTCGAGGGCAAACCACAGCGCCACCAGACTCAGGTTGACCCAAAAGGTGAATTGCGGATCGAGGTTGGCGTAACCGGCCTGGCCGGCGACGATGACGAAACTCATGTAGAGCAGGGCGCAGACGAAGCTTCTGCGCGGGTCATTCCACAAACGGCGAGCGATGAGGAAGCACAGAAGCACGCTCAGCCCGGTGCTCAGGGCCGAGGCAAACCGCACGCCGAACAGGTTCTGGCCGAACACGGCCTGCCCGAGGGCGATCATCCAGTAACCGGCCGCCGGTTTTTCGAAGTAACGCAGGCTCATGAAATGCGGCGAAACCCAGTTGCCGCTCAGCAGCATTTCCTGGCTGATCTGCGCATAACGGGTTTCATCGGGAATCCACAAGCCATGACTGCCCAGCGGCAGCAGATAGGCGAGCAGGAAAATCCCCAGCAACAGCGGCAATGCCCAGCGTTTGCTCATGCGCCTTGCACTCCCAGCCACCCTTCGCGGCCTTCGAGGGCACCGCGTTGCACACGGCCGACGGGCAGGGTGTTGAGAAACTCGGGCAGCAAGTCGCCCAGCGGTTGAAAGTTGATGTTTCGCTGGCGTGCGTCGGCCAGCAGTCGACGAAAATCTTCGGCCATCAGAATCCCTTCTACTTCGGCGTGAATGGTGTAGACGTTGAGGTTGTCCGGGCGGAACCGGTCGAGGATGAAGGCGTTGAAATCCTTCGCCGCCACACTCGGCCCGACCACTTCATCGAAGGTCGGCAAGTCCACCGGAATCTGCGGCGCACCGACCGAACCGTCAGACAGCAACGGTCGGAACAACCGCTGCCCACGGCAATCGCTGTTGTAGCGAAAGCCGAAGGCCTGCTTTGCTTCGATCACACGCTCGTCCGCGCGCCAACCGGCGGCGGCCGAACACATGACTTTTTCGCCGAGGATGTCGCTCAAGGTGTCGACGCCCTGACGGATCTGCTCGACCAGTTGCGCATCGCTCCAGCGCCCGGCATTGGCCTGCCAGCCGTGGTGATCCCAGGCGTGCAGACCGACTTCGTGGCCGGCGGCCCGGGCCTGACGCATCAGGTGCCCGAGGTCGCGGCCGATCGGTTTGCCCGGCCAGGCCGTGCCGGCCAGCAGGATGTCCCAGCCGTACAGGCCGGCGGCGTTGGAGCGCAGCATCTTCCACAGGAACTGCGGACGGATCAGGCGCCACAGATGCCGGCCCATGTTGTCCGGGCCGACACTGAAGAAAAACGTCGCCTTGATCTGCGCTTCATCGAGGATTTCCAGCAAGCGCGGCACGCCTTCGCGGGTGCCGCGAAAGGTGTCGACGTCGATGCGCAAACCGGCCTGCATCAGCGCTTGCTCTCGATTTCGGCCATGGCCTCACGCAGGAAGAAATCCAGCGTGTTGCCGATGGTCTCGCGCATTTCCACGGTCGGCGTCCAGTCCAGCAGGCGCTTGGCGTTGGCGATGCTCGGTTTGCGGTGCTCGACGTCCTGGTAACCGGCGCCGTAGAACGCCTTGCTTTCCACGTCGCGGAAACCGGCGAACGGCGGGAAGTTGGAACGCAGCGGATGAGCCTCGAACTGGCGCAACAGTTCTTCGCCCAACTGACGAATGCTCGCTTCGTTGTCCGGGTTGCCGATGTTGATGATCTGGCCGTTGCAGACGTCGTTGTCGTTATCGATGATCCGCGCCAGCGCCTCGACGCCGTCGGCGATGTCGGTGAAGCAGCGTTTCTGTTCGCCGCCGTCGAACAGGCGGATCGGCGTGCCTTCCACCAGATTGAGGATCAATTGGGTGATGGCGCGGGAGCTGCCGATGCGCGCCGAGTCAAGGCGATCCAGGCGTGGGCCCATCCAGTTGAAGGGACGGAACAGGGTGAAGTTCAGGCCCTTGGCGCCGTAGGCCCAGATCACCCGGTCCAGCAGTTGCTTGGACACCGAGTAGATCCAGCGCTGCTTGTTGATCGGGCCGACGATCAGGTTCGAGCGGTCTTCGTCGAAGTGCTTGTCCTGGCACATGCCATAGACTTCCGAGGTCGACGGGAAGATCACGCGCTTGTTGT
The DNA here is from genome assembly GCF_004368175.1 of Pseudomonas sp. CH235. Taxonomy (NCBI): domain Bacteria; kingdom Pseudomonadati; phylum Pseudomonadota; class Gammaproteobacteria; order Pseudomonadales; family Pseudomonadaceae; genus Pseudomonas; species Pseudomonas sp. CH235. The sequence goes on along the minus strand of NZ_RRZJ01000001.1, from coordinate 376,871 downwards.
ATTTGACGCAGTAGCGCACCAGTTTCAGGTTTTCTTCGAAGTCGAGCTCGAACACCCGCAGCGGGTTGCGCGTGTATTCGATCGGCGTGGCGATGGCCACCAGCGGCAGCACCACGTCGCATTTCTTGATGTGGTACTCGATCCACTCCGAGTGAATGCTGATGTCGCCTTCGACGAAGTGAAAACGCGGGTGGCTGCGCAGGCGGTCGATGGCGTCGGAGCCGATGTCCAGGCCATAGACTTCGTAGCGCTCGCCACGCAGCAGACGCTCGGACAAGTGGTTGCCGATGAAACCGTTGACGCCGAGGATCAGCACCCGTGTACGGCGCGGGCCACGACCGGATTCGGCGCCGCGCAGCAGCGAGCCGTCCACCAGACCGAGTTCATTGGCCAGTTGCGGGCCGCTAAGGTACAGGCCGTTGTCGTTGCGCTGGCCGGCGTTGATCACCAGCGAGTCTTCACCGCAGGCGATGCGCAGCGGATCGACACTGATGACGCGGCCCGGCGCCTGACCTTCGTTGCCCTTGACCACGTCGGCGTTCCACACGATCAGCTTGTGCTCGCCCACGGCGCAGAAGGCGCCCGGGTAAGGCTGAGTCACGGCCCGCACGAGGTTGAACAGTTTTTCGGCAGGTTGCGCCCAGACCAGTTTGCCGTCTGCCGGGGTGCGACGACCGAACACCGTGGCCTGGGATTCGTCCTGCGGGGTTTCCCGCAGTTTGCCGTGCAGCATCGCCGGCAGTGCATCGCGCAGCAGGTCGCTGGCGGCGATCCGCAGTTTGCCGTGCAGGCTCAGCGCGGTGTCGCTGCGTTCGATGGCCACGCGTTGCTGGGCGAGGATGGCGCCGGCGTCGGCACGCTTGACCATGCGATGCAGGGTGACGCCGGTTTCGGTTTCGCCGTTGACCAGCACCCAGTTGGCCGGGGCGCGGCCACGGTAGCGCGGCAGCAGGGAGCCGTGCAGGTTGAACGCGCCTTTTTTGGCGGTGGCCAGCAATGGCTCGCTCAGCAGGTTGCGATAGTAGAAGGAGAAGATGTAATCCGGATCGAGCTTGGCAATCCGCTCGATCCACAACGGGTGGTTGGCGTCTTCCGGTGCATGAACCGCGATGCCTTTGTTGGCGCACAGTTGCGCCACCGAGGCGTAGAACGCGTTTTCCTGCGGGTCATCGGCATGGGTGAACACCGCCGCAATGTCGTAGCCGCTGTCGAGCAGGGCTTGAATGCCGGCGCAGCCAATATCGTGGTAGGCGAAGACAACGGTTTTTGCGCTCATGAGAGAACCTGATCAGACGAGGAGTTGGAAGTAAGGCCGTCAACGGTGATGGCGGGGGCCGGCGTGGCGGGGTGCCCGCGCAGGACCTTTTCAATGAAAAAACGCGGGCGGGCGCGCACATCGCTGTACATGCGCCCCAGGTATTCGCCCAGCAGGCCCATGCCGATGAACTGGCCGCCGGTGAACACGAACAGCACGGCGAACAGCACGAACAGGCCATCGCCGGCCCATCCGGCGCCAAAGGCCAGGCGCAGGACAATCAGCGCCGCCGCGAACAGCACGCCGAGGCCGGCCATGGCGAAGCCGACGATGCTCAGCAGGCGCAGGGGCGTGGTGGTCATGCAGGTGATCAAGTCGAACATCAGGTTGATCAGGCGCATCGGGCTGTATTTCGAATCGCCGTGTTCGCGCTCGGCGTGGGCCACGGGGATTTCCGTGGTGTGTCGGGCGAAGCTGTTGGCGAGGATCGGAATGAACGTGCTGCGTTCGCGGCAGGCGAGCATCGCGTCGATGATCGTGCGGCGGTAGGCGCGCAGCATGCAGCCGTAGTCGCTCATGGCGACGCCGGTGGAGCGTTGCACGGCGAGGTTGATGAGTTTCGACGGATAACGGCGCAGGGCCGAATCCTGGCGATTGCCGCGCACGGTGCCGACCACATCAAAGCCCTTTTCGGCCTCGGCCACCAGCCGCGGGATTTCTTCCGGCGGGTTCTGCAGGTCGGCGTCGAGGGTAATCACCACGTCGCCCTTGCACTGTTCGAAACCGGCCATGATCGCCGCGTGCTGACCGTAGTTGCGGTTGAGGATGACCGCCACGAACGGACTGTCCACGACGGACGCGGCGTCTTCGAGCAATTGCGCGGAGGCGTCGCGGCTGCCGTCGTCGACCAGCACGATTTCGTAGTCATGCCGCAATTGCTGGCAGGCGGCCTGGGTGCGGCGCAGCAGTTCCGGCAGGCTGTCTTCTTCGTTGTAGACCGGGATGACGATCGACACGCAATGAATCGGATAAGGTCTCAAGGGCGTTTCCCCATCAGGTGTTCAATGGCCCCGACGACCCGGTCCAGATCCTGGTCGGTCATGTCGGGAAACAAGGGAATCGAGCACAGCCGCGCCGAGTTCCACTCGGTGTCGGGCAGGGACAGGTGCGGGTCACGCTGGCGATACCAGGTGTGCAGGTGGGTGGCGATGAAGTGGATGCCGGTGCCGATGCCTTGCTCCTGCAAACCCTTCATGAAGGCTTCGCGGTCCATCCCGCAGCGCTCGCTGTCGATGCGCAGGATGAACAGGTGCCAGGCGTGCTGTTGGGCGTATGGCGGGACGGCCAGCGGTTGCACCGGCAGGCCTTCGAGTTTTTGCAGGTATTGCGTGGCCAGTTCGGTGCGACGGGCGTTGATCGCGTCCAGACGCTCCAGTTGCACCAGGGCAATCGCGGCGTTGATGTCGGCCAGGTTGTATTTGAAACCGGGCTCGATTACCTGGGCCTGGGGCTTGCGGCCGTGGGTCAGGCGGTCGTAGGCATCGACGCCGAGGCCATGAAACTTGAGCATGCGCACACGGTTGGCCAGGGCTTCGTCGTCGGTGACGAACATCGCCCCTTCGGCGCAGGTCATATTCTTGATCGCGTGGAACGAGAAGATCGCGGTGCCTCGCGAGCCAACGTGACGGCCCTTGTAGCGGGTGCCGGCGGCGTGGGCGGCGTCTTCGATCACGGTGATGCCGTGCTTGTCGGCCAGGGCGTAAAGCGGATCGAGATCGAAAGCAGCGCCGGCGTAATGCACGGGAATGATCGCTTTGGTGCGCGGCGTGATGGCGGCTTCGATGCGCGCGGCGTCGGTCATCAGGGTGTCGCGGTCGACATCGACGAACACCGGCGTGGCGCCGAGCAGGGAAATCATGTTGGCGGTGGACACCCAGGTCTGCGACGGGGTGATGACTTCATCGCCGGGGCCGACTCCCAGCGCCAGTAAAGTTACATGCATGGCACCGGTGGCCGAGGAAAGTGCTACGGCGTGACGACTACGGACGTAGTTGCCGAAGTGTTCTTCCAATGCCTGATTCTTCGGCCCGGTGGTGATCCAGCCCGAACGCAATACTTGTTCGACGGCGGCAATTTCTTCTTCGCCGATACTGGGGCGGGAAAACGGGAGAAACGCTTGACTCATAAGAACCTCGGGGCGACAGCCTTCCTTCAGCCAATTGTCTGAAAAACACGTGTTTTCAAGGGTTTGAAGTACCACCCGGGGAATGCCTGATTGACTTTTGCGTCCCCGGACGGCACGTTGTGAGCCATTCGGGGCCCACTGGATGCAAGTAAGGTTATGCGCGTTTTTGTGAAAGGAACATGAAAAAGCGGTTGGCGAATCGTCTATCTGAAACTTATACAGCCACCGTTCAGACTTCTTCCGCTCATCGGCGTTTTTAGTAGAAAAGTCCTACAGAAGTGCCCCGTCTTATTTAAGTTTTGTTGCCGTTTTTAGTTGTTTTGTTGAACTGTTTCTTATTCAAGGCCGTTTCGTTTGATTGACTTGTCGAGTACTGAATCCTCACCCTCCAACAGCAATCCGCTGACTGTTTATCTGGCGCGCCTGGCGCCCTCCAGCCAACTGACCATGCGTTACGTGTTGCAGGACGCTGCCGACCGCCTCGGGTTCGAAGACGTGAACCTTGAGGACATTCCCTGGCATGGGCTGCAACCGGAAGATGTCGTTGCGTTAGTCGCCGCATTGCGCGCCGACAATTACGCGCCGAATACGTCTTCGCTTTATGTAAACGCAATTCGCGGTGTGATGAATGAAGCCTGGCGCATGAGTCTTATCAGCCAGGACCATCTATTGAAGATGCGCTCGGTCAAAGGCATTGGCGGCACGCGACTGTCTCAGGGGCGCAATCTGAAGCGCACGCTGATTCATGAATTGATGGAAGTCTGCGCGGCCGATCCGCGACCACAGGGTTTGCGTGATGCGGCGGTGATTGCGCTGTTGTACGGCACTGGGATGCGCAAGTCGGAGTCGGTGGATCTTGACCTGAATCAGGTCGACTTCACCGAACGCAGTCTCTTTGTCACCGCCAAGGGCAATAAACAACTGATCAAGTACGCGCCGGCCTGGGCGTTCGCCAAACTCAATGCCTGGCTGGAGTTCCGTCGCTCGGAACTCAAGGAAGGCGAGAGCGACGACGCGTTTCTGTTCAACCGTATTCGCCGTGGCAGCCATATCACCCGCGAGCGCATTACCAAGCACGCGATCTATTACATCGCCCGCCAGCGCGGTACTCAGGTCGGAGTGAAGATCATGCCCCATGATTTCCGCCGTTCGTTCATCACTCGGGTGATCGAAGAGCATGACCTGTCGATCGCCCAGAAACTGGCGCATCACAGCAATATCCAGACAACCGCCAATTACGACGTGCGAGACGACAACGAGCGGCGCCGCGCGGTGGATCGTTTCGACTTGTAGACATCGCGTTTCGATCAGGAGGCGGGCGGGCAGCCGCGTGAGCCGGTGGAAGCCTGACTGATCAACGCAGCCAGGCGCTTGACGTTGTTCTGCTGGGCCACCACCAGATCATCGATGGTCGGCCCGGACGGGGTTTGCAGCAGCGAGCGGCAGGCGAGCAGGGTGTCGTCTCCGGCGTTGGCCTGGCGCAGGCGCCATTTGACGTCGATCAGCCCGTACTGCCCGGGAATCGAATCGAAGCGTTGCACATCAATGCGCACGGAGGTTTTGCGCGGCCCGCCGGCATTACTGAGCTGATCCACCAGCGCGCTGCGCAACTCATCGCTGAGGCTGGCGCCCCACCATTCGGTCTCAAGGATCGCCAGGCCGCTGTTGCCCTGGCGGATCACGATTTGCGGCCGGTCGACCTGCGGCGGCACGCTGATGCCTTCGATGGCGATTTCCGAACCGGCGCGGCCGGTCATCGGTTGCGTCGGTGTCAGGGTGTGAAAGCTGATCGGGGCGCTTTTACAGGCGCCCAGCAGCAGGCCGATCGCGAGCACGGTGAACTTCAGCGGTAAAGCCATGGGACAGCTCCTGTGCTCAATTGCGCGGCGGCCCTTTGAGGTCCAGCGGCGCGGCGTTGTCGGGGCGGCCGCGAATCAACGATTCCGGATGACGGCCCAGATAATCGGACAGTTCACGCAACGAACGCGACATGCGCCCAAGCTCGTCGAGAGTCTCGGTCAGTTGTTCGCGTTGCGGCGAATCTTCGGCCAGGGTCGAGCTGGCCGACTGCAGGGTCTTGCTCAGGTCGGCGAGGGTGTTCTGCACGCCGGGCAGGGTCCTGGCATTGAACTGGGTCAGGCCTTTGCGCAATTCCACGAGGTTGCTGTCGAGGTTGCCGGCAATCCGTTCCACCGGCAGTTTGTTGAGCTTGTCGATCATCGCTTCGAGTTTTTCCTGCAACTGTTCGAGGCTGCCGGGGACGGTCGGAACGCTGATCGGGCGGGCGGTCGGGTCGAACGCGACTTTTTCGGCTTTGGGGAAGAAATCCAGCGCGATATACAACTGCCCGGTCAGCAGGTTGCCGCTGCGGGCCTGGGCGCGCAGGCCGTTGTCGATAAAGGTGCCGATCAGGCGCACGGCGGCGGCTTCGTCGTCCGGATTGTGCTCGAGTACCTTAAGCATCTTGACGTGAGCCTGACCGAGGCGTTGCGGGTAGATCACGATGCCGACGTTGAGCGGGAAGCTGCGTTTTTTCGGATCGAAGTCCAGGTTGACGCTCACTACCCGGCCGATTTCGATGCCGAGAAACTCCACCGGTGCGCCGACTTTCAACCCGCGCAGGGCCTGATCGAAACGCAGGGTCAGGTATTGCGCCTTGCCGTTGGGCGGGGCGAGGGCGGTTTGCTGGTCGTCGAACAGGTCGTAGGTTCTTTCTTCGGCGGCGGCGACATCGTTGGGGCTGTATTCCGGCGCGCGGAAGGCGATGCCGCCGACCAGCAAGGTCGACAACGATTCGGTTTTCACCGCAAAGCCGTTGGCGCCGACGTTAACGTCAATCCCGCTGGCGTTCCAGAACCGGGTGTTTTCCGTGACGTAGGCGTCGTTTGGCGCATGGATGAACACTTCGATGTTCACGCCTTTGCCATCGGCGTCCAGCGCGTAAGCCACGACCTGGCCGACCGGGATCTTGCGGTAATAGACCGGCGAGCCGATGTCCAGCGAACCGAGGTCCGAGGCGTGCAGGTTGAAGCGTTTGCCCGGTTCGCCGTAGGTGATCGGCGGCGGGTTTTCCAGGCCTTTGAAGTGTTTGGCGCGCGAATTGGACTGACCGATGTCTGCACCGATGTAGTCACCGGACAGCAGCGTGTCGATGCCTGAGACGCCACCTGCACCGATGCGCGGGCGCACGACCCAGAACTGCGAGTCTTCGCGGGTAAAGGTTTCGGCCTGTTTGGCCAGTTTGATCGTGGCGTTGACGCTTTTCTGATCGTCGCTCAGCTCGACGTCCGTGACCTGGCCGATCACCACGTTGCGGTATTTGACTTCGGTCTTGTTGGCGGTCAAGCCGCTGCCGGTTTTAAAGGTGACGATGATGCTGGGGCCTTCCTGCATCAGGTTGTGCACCACCAGCGAGATGCCCACCAGCACCGCGATGATCGGCACGATCCACACCAGCGAGATGCTGAAACGCCGGGTCTTGACCGGCGCCTGGCCGGGCGCTCGCGGTTGATCGGCGGCTGACGACTCCATCCATGACCTCCAGGGTGTGTTGGGCACTGAGCGTCAGGAACGCAAAAGCACTTCATCAATATAGAAGTGCTTCGCGATAGAGCAAATGTGCAGGGCGCTTTAACCGGCAGGCCTCATCCCAGCAGTTCCCGCAGGCGATACCAGAACATCCCCAGTGCCAGCAGCGGCGAGCGCAGCGCCGGGCCGCCGGGGAAGGTCATGTGCGGCACGCCGCTGAACACATCCATGCCCTGACTGTGGCCGGCATGAATCGCCTCGCCCAGCAGCTTGGCGCACCAGTGAGTGACGTTCAGGCCGTGGCCGGAATAGCCCTGGGCGTAGAACACGTTCGGGTGCTGCTTCAAACGGCCGACCTGCGGGAAGCGGTTGGCGGTGATGCCGATTTTGCCGCCCCATTGATAGTCGATGCGCACATCCGCCAGTTGCGGGAACACCTTGAGCATCTTCGGTCGCATATAGGCGGCGATGTCCGCCGGATCCCGTCCCGAGTAATGGCAGGCGCCGCCGAACAGCAAGCGCCGGTCCGCCGAAAGCCGATAGTAATCGAGGCCGACTTTCTGGTCGCACAGCGCCAGATTTTGCGGAATCAGCTCGGCGGCGCGTTCCGCCGACAGCGGTTCGGTGGCGATGATGTAACTGCCGGCGGGCAGGACCTTGCCGCTGAGTTGCTGTTCGAGTTCGTCCAGGTGCGCATTGCAGCCGAGCACCAGACTGCCGGCGCGCACGGTGCCGCTTTGGGTGCGTACTTGAACGGTCGCGCCATGGACGATTTCCAGCACCGGGCTCTGTTCGAAAATCCGCACCCCGAGGGACGCCGCCAGCCGCGCTTCACCCTGCACCAGATCCAGCGGATGCAAGTGGCCGGAGCCCATGTCGATCAGGCCTCCCTTGTAGACACCTGCGTTCACCACTTGCCGGCGGATGTCTTCGGGGGCGACCAGCCGCGTTTCATGGCGGTAACCCAGCTGCGCCAGGCTGTCCTGCTCGGCCTTGAAGGCGTCGAACTGTGCCGGCGTGTTGGCCAGCTCGCAGAAGCCCCAGCGCAGGTCGCACTCGATGGCGTTGTCGGTGATGCGCTGGCGCACCAGCTCCACCGAATCGATCCCGGCCCGGTGCAGGTAGCGCACGCCTTCGCTGCCGACATGCCGGGCGAAACCTTCGACGTCATGACCGATCCCGCGAATCAACTGCCCGCCATTGCGCCCGCTAGCGCCCCAGCCGATGCGCCGGGCTTCGAGCAGAATCACCGAGAGTCCGCGCTGCGCCAGTTCAATCGCCGTGTTGACGCCGGTGAAACCGCCACCGATCACGCAGACATCGGCGATCAGGTCACCCGCCAGTTCCGGATAAGGTGTGCTGGCCCGGGCCGACGCGGCGTAATAGGAGCGGGCGTGTTCCTGGGTGTACTGATTCATTTGTTCGACTTCACTTTGCTCCAGGACCGGGTCATCAGACGCATGATCGACTGGGGCGGGGTAGAGGAGATGTAGAGCTTGTCGAGGACTTCCTGAGACGGATAGACCTCGGGATTGTTGACCAGCTCCGGATCCATGTATTGCTTGGCCGCCGGGTTCGGGTTGGCGTAACCCACCGAGGCGCTGACCTTGGCGATCACTTGCGGATCGAGCAGGTAATTGATGAAGGCGTGGGCTTCCTTGGTGTTGCCGGCATCGGCGGGAATCGCCAGCAGGTCGAACCAGAGGTTCGCGCCTTCCTTGGGAATCGAATAGGCGATGTTCACGCCGTTCTTGGCTTCCTTGGCGCGATTGGCGGCCTGGAACACGTCGCCGGAATAACCGAAGGCCACGCAGATGTCGCCGTTGGCCAGATCGGACACGTATTTCGAGGAGTGGAAATAGGTGATGTACGGCCGGATGCTCAGCAATTTCTCTTCGGCCTTCTTGTAGTCCTCGGGTTTCTCGCTGCGCGGGTCCATGCCCATGTAGTTGAGAATCGCCGGGAACACTTCATCGGCCGAGTCCATCATCGACACGCCGCACTGGGTGAGTTTCTTCAGGTTCTCCGGTTCGAACAGCACGGCCCAGGAATCGATGTGATCGATGCCCAGCACTTGCTTGACCTTGTCGACGTTGTAGCCGATGCCGTTGGTGCCCCACAGATACGGCACCGAGTGCTCGTTGCCCGGATCGTTCTTCTCAAGCAGGGCCAGCAGTTTCGGGTCGAGGTTTTTCCAGTTCGGCAGTTGCGAGCGGTCCAGTTTAAGGAAGGCGCCGGCCTTTACCTGACGGGCGAGAAAGTGGTTGGACGGCACCACCACGTCATACCCGGTGCGCCCGGCGAGCAGTTTGCCTTCGAGGGTTTCGTTGGAATCGAAGACGTCGTAGATCACCTTGATCCCGCTGGAGGACTGGAAGTCGGCGAGGGTGGTTTCGCCGATGTAATCGGTCCAGTTGTAGACGCTGACCTGGGGTTGGGCGAGGGCACCGGCACTGCACGCCAGGGCCAGCGCGGCGGGGATCATGGATTTCAACAGACGCATATCGACACCTCTTCGAATTATTGGATTTTTCAGGCGAGTACGGTCCTTGTGGGAGCTGGCTTGCCAGCGATGACGTCGGCACAGTCAACATCTCTATAGACTGCCCACCGCTATCGCTGGCAAGCCAGCTCCCACAGGAAACGTGGGTGTTGGTTACACGCTCAACAACAGGAACTCCCGCTCCCAGGAGCTGATCACGCGCTTGAAGTTTTCATGCTCGGCGCGTTTCACCGCGACGTAGCCGCGCACGAACTTGCTGCCCAGGTATTGCGCGACGGTGTCGCACTCTTCCATCTGGGTCAGGGCTTCTTCGATGGTGATCGGCAGGCGCAGGTTGCGGCGCTCGTAAGCCCGGCCTTCGACGGCGGCGCTCGGTTCGATGCCTTCGACCATGCCGATGTAGCCGCACAGCAGGCTCGCGGCGATGGCCAGATACGGGTTGGCGTCGGCGCCGGGCAGACGGTTTTCAACCCGCATCGCCTCAGGGCCGGAGGTCGGCACCCGCAGGCCGACGGTGCGGTTTTCTTCGCCCCATTCAACGTTGACCGGTGCCGAGGTGTCCGGCAGGAAGCGGCGGAACGAGTTCACGTTCGGCGCGAACATCGGCAGCACTTTCGGGATGTATTTCTGCAGGCCGCCGATGTGATGGCGGAACAGGTCACTCATGCTGCCGTCGGCATTGGCGAAAATCGGCTGGCCGCTGGCGATCTCGACCACGCTCTGGTGCAGGTGCATGGCGCTGCCGGGCTCATCGCCGATCGGCTTGGCCATGAAGGTCGCGGTCACGTTGTGTTTGAGCGCCGCCTCACGCAGGGTGCGTTTGAACACGGTGATCTGGTCGGCCAGATCCAGCGCGTCGCCGTGGCGGAAGTTGATTTCCATCTGCGCCGGGCCGTCTTCGTGGATCAGCGTGTCCAGGTCCAGGCCTTGCAGTTCGCACCAGTCGTAGACGTCTTCGAACAGCGGATCGAATTCGTTGGCGGCGTCGATGGAGAACGACTGACGACCGCTTTCGGCGCGACCGGAACGGCCCAGCGGTGCCTTGAGCGGCAAGTCCGGGTCTTCGCAGCGCTGGGTCAGGTAGAACTCCATTTCCGGCGCCACGATCGGCTTCCAGCCTTTGTCGGTGTACAGCTGCAGGACTTTCTTCAGCACGTTGCGCGGCGACAGTTCGATCGGGTTGCCGAACTTGTCGAAGGTGTCGTGGATCACGATGGCAGTCGGCTCGATGGCCCATGGAATCACGTACACCGCGTCGCTCACCGGCTTGCAGACCATGTCGATGTCGGCCGGGTCGAGCAGATCATAGTAGATGTCGTCGTCGACAAAATCCCCGGTTACCGTTTGCAGCAGCACACTTTCCGGCAGGCGCATGCCTCGCTCATGCAGGAACTTGTTGGTCGGTGCGATCTTGCCGCGGGCGATGCCGGTCAGGTCGCTGACCACGCATTCCACTTCGGTAATCTTGTGATCTTTCAGCCACGTGAACAGCTGATCGAAAGGGGCATTCATAAAGACCTCGTCGTTGGTTTTGTTGACGCGGGGGAAAAGCGATTTCATCTTTCGCAGGCTTCCCCTGTGGCGCGTTGACGACTATCTTGGGCGGGCCTTGACGTTCCATCTATCCACTTTCAGCAGCACCAAAGCGCACCAAAAGAGTGCGCAAGGTCTCCCATGACAACGTGTAATCCGCTACAGGTTCAAGCGTTCAATACCGCCGATGTCACCGAACAGATCCGCGCCACGCCGGGTTGGGTTCAGCATTACCAGCAGATGTCGCCGGGGCATTTCGCCGGGCAGATCCGTTATCTGGATTTGCAGGGTGTGGAGGTTTACGAAGAACAGATGAACACCCGGGTCGAGCAGAATTTCAGCGCGCCGGAAGGCTCGCTGGCGTTCTGTTTCGATCGCAGCGACAACGCGCTCTATCTGCTCAATGAAGAGAGCCGCAACATCTGGATCACCCCGGAGAACTATCAGGAAATCGCCGTGGTGTTCGGCCCGGAATTCGTCCAGCGCAACGGCCTGGACGTGGCCAAGCTGGAAGGTCTGTTCATGGCTCCGCTCAATGGCGCGCAGAATGGATTGTTCAGCCGCTGGTTAAGCTCCACTCTCACGAAGTTGTCGCAAACCCTTGATCAGCCAAGCAAAGAAGCGCTGACCCAGCAATTGCTCGAGGACTGCCTGTTCATACTCGACAACGCGAGCGTGTGCCTGGACGGTGGTGGCTTGCAGCGTCGCGCCGAAGAGCGAATCACCCTCAAACGCGTAGGGGAGTGGGCGGCGGATTCACCGGAAGAAACCCTCAATCTGCTGGAGCTGTCGCGGGTGGCCGGGGTTTCCCTGCGTCAGTTGCAGCAGACCTTCAAGGCGTACACGGGGATGTCGCCGAGCCATTGGCTGCGTTTGCGCAGGCTCAACAGTGCGCGGCGGGAATTGCTCAAACGCTCGCCGGCAGATACGACGGTGGCGGAGGTCGCAATGAACTGGTCGTTCTGGCATTTGGGCCGTTTTTCAAGCAGTTACCGGGCGATGTTCAAGGAGTTGCCGAGCGAGACCTTGAAGCGCTCATCGTCGATGTGACGGGCACTCTGCACCACAAAAAAAAGACGGGAGAGGTTTCGGTATTCGCCGAAATCTCTCCCGTCTTTTTCATTTATCGATAGGCCGATGTTGCCAAGCCTGTTGCGCAGCCGACTAACCAACTCTGAGACGTTTGAAGGAGGATGAAAGGGATCTTTTCATCAGTCTGGCCATCGGGGTTTCTATTTCTTTATGGATGACATGGGAGGCACCTATCATCAAAGCGAGGGTGCCCCACAGCAGCACGTGAGGATTCACAGCCGGATAAGCCATATTGAAGATCATGAAGCCGATCATTTGATGCAGCAGGTAAAGCGGGTAAGTCAGGGCGCCCAACGCTGTCCAGTCGAACCTCCCGATGGCTGACGTTTTATGCGTCGAGATAAAAAGAAACGTCATGAAGAACAGGGCAATGACACCGCAGATAATCAAGGAATCGTATTCGGTCGAATATTTCAGTTCAATCGACTCGGCCCACTTGATCGCGTTGAAGCTGGCCAATGCCTGCGCGGCTGCCAGCAGGGAAATACGGGATTTGGTAAAACCCTTGTCCCAGATGATGTAGAACGTCGCGCCAGCGATGAAATAGGCCGCGTAGTCGGTGATCAGGACCGAGCGCAGTTTTTCGAAAGCAAAGACTTCCGCTGCGGCCGAGATCAGCAGCCAGAGCACAAGGAAGTTTTCTATTTTCTCTATCTTCTTGAAGGCCAACAGGACGGCGATCATCAGGTAGAACTTTATTTCGACGAACAGTGACCAGTAGACCCCGTCGATGGGTGGGACACCGATCAGGTCGCCGAGGAATGTCATGTTGATCATGTATTGATAAAAATCAGCCGAAAATCTTGGCTGACCAATGGCCAGCGTGACGAGAAAAGTGATCGTGCAGCACACCCAGAAAGCCGGGCAGAGGCGGATGACGCGGGAAATGAAAAACGCTTTGAGATCGTTGTTCGAAGCCGTCATCAGGATCACGAATCCGCTGATCATGAAAAACAGTTCGACGCCCAGGTAACCGTATTTGGCAACGTCAGCCAATAGCGGATAGGGCATTACCGACATATCGCCCCTCGCATAGCCGCGAAACGCATAGTGAAAAAACACCACGGCGATCGCGGCGAGGAAGCGCAGCAAGTCCAGTTCGTTCAGTCGTCGCTTGTTCATGTACAGGCGCTCCAGACTCGTCAGCGCGGATCGATCACTGAGGACTGTGTCGTGTGACATCCGACTCAAGGCCAAAGCGGCGTAGGGTGCTCAAGGACTGCGTAGCCACATGCGGATGTAATCGACTTCGAACGTGGAGGGCAGGTCAGCATCGTCGACCACGCCGAACCATTTCCACATGGCCTCACTGTCAAAGACGATCTGCATGGGGTAGAAAAAGTGTTTGTTCTTCGACTCCCTGACCAGTACGCCATCGACGTACCAGCGCAGGGTGTCGGGCTGCCAGTCGAAGCCGTAGACATGAAAGTCGCCGGCCAGCCGCCAGGGGCTGGTCCAGGTGCTGCCGTCGGCGATATGTTCGGTGCTCTGTGGCGTGGCCCAGAGGTGGGCGTTCATGTTGTAGGCGCGGTCCGAGGCCGCCTCTTTGGTCTTGCCGCCGATTTCAAAGATATCGATTTCGGTGGCGTTGTCGGCCATGCCTGTCCACGCCAGCCAGAACGCGCTGGAAGCCGCAGAGTTCATGGGTTTGGCTCGTGTTTCGTAATAGCCGTAGAAGCCACGTTCGAGGGTACGAACCATCGCCGAGGTGTAATCCTTGAAACCTAGCTGCACGTATTTCGGCGGCAGGGTTTCCTTGCGAAAGACAATCTTCAGATAGCCGTTGCCGACGCTGGCATTGCGCTCGGTGAACAACGCCGGCTTGCGTCCCAGCGACTCGTTGCCGATAGCATTGTTGACGTGCCAGCGCGTGCGGTCGAGGGTGGTGCCATCGAACTCGTCGGACAGCGTGGTGTTGAGCAACCACCGGCCGGCATTGGCCTGATCGGACAACGGCAGATCCGGATTGATGTGGGACGGCAGAGCGTCCAGCGGGCCGACACGTGTCCAGGTATCGGCCTGAACCGGTATGGCCACGGACCACTTGTCCGCCAGGTACCGAAATACGCGCTGGCGCTCCGCGAGCGATGCAAACGGCCGGTCATACACCAGGACTTCGGCGATGTCGCCGCGAAAGTTTTCGGCATTGCCGACGGCATTGCGCCCCACGCCATACGGTCCCAGCGGGACGTCCTGCAGCTCAAGGACAGAAACCGTCGGCTCATAAGCACCGGTTTGCGGAAGGCTCACGGCGAAATTCGGCAGCACGTTATCGTTGCTGGCGGCCTGCGGTCGTGAACTGAACAAACGTTGCCAGGGATCGACCCCGGCCTGTTCCGGCAACCGCCGGGACACGATCAGTACAGTCGCAGGCCCTTTCGCCGTGCGCAGGGTCCGGCCGAGCAATCCAGAGTTGCCGCTCAAGCGCACCACCGAATGGCCATTGAGGCTGTTCTCCATCCGTTGTGGCGGCGAAGAAGCGCCATCGACGGTCGCGTCATTGGCCTTGCCTGACTTGTCGCTCCAGCGCTGGAGACGGTTCTGCGCATCCAGAGTCACTGTTGACGCATCCGCCGCGTCCAGCCACAACATGAGCCCGGTGGTCGGCACCGCAGGAGGTGCCTGCGCGGCGTTGCTGATCAGCGAAACTGAAAACAGCACGGCCAACAGACATTCTTTGAACATCGGCATCACTTCACCGCAATGGGTGCCGGAATCTTGAATGAAGATTGATATCCCTGCGGATTGCACGACTGCCAGCGCCAGGTATCGGTGATCATTTGTTCCAGGCCACGCAGCGCGCTCCAGCCCAGTTCGCGTCCTGCCTTGGCGGGATCGGCCCAGCACTTGGCGATGTCACCCGCGCGTCGAGGGACGAAACGGTAGGGAATGCTGATGCCGGTGATGTCTTCGAAGCTGTGGATGATTTGCAACACGCTGTAGCCAACGCCCGTTCCGAGGTTCCAGTAGTGAATGCCGTTGGCGTGCTGCAGCACCTGCAGGGCCTTGAGGTGACCGATGGCCAGGTCGACCACGTGGATGTAGTCGCGCACGCAGGTCCCGTCCACCGTGGGATAGTCGCTGCCGTACACCGTGAGTTCGGGTATCCGGCCTATGGCAACCTGGGTCAGGCACGGCAACAGGTTGTTGGGGCGGCCCCGCGGGTCTTCGCCGATCATTCCGCTTTCGTGGGCGCCGATCGGGTTGAAGTAACGCAACAATCCAATGCTCCAGCGCGGATCGGAGTCGCACAGATCCGTCAGCAACTCCTCGATCATCAGCTTGGTGCGGCCATAGGGATTGACCGGTTTGCCGGTGCCGAAATCTTCGGCAATCGGCGTGCGCGTCGGCTCCCCGTACACCGTGGCTGACGAGCTGAACACCAGCCGGAATACGTTATTGCGGGCCATCGCCTGACACAGGCCAAGCGTGCCGGCAACGTTGTTGACGTAGTAGTCCAGCGGCTTGCGCACGCTTTCCTCGACGGATTTGAGACTGGCAAAGTGCACCACGGCGTCGATGTTGTATCGGCTGAAGATATCGTCGAGCAGGACCGGGTCGCGAATATCGCCCTTGATGAAGTCGACGCGGGTCAGGGTCAGTTGCTCGAGGCGCCGGATGCACTCTCGACAGCTGTTGCACAGGTTGTCGAGCACCAGCACCTTGTGGCCGGCGTTAATGAGGGCCAGAGCCGTATGCGAGCCGATGTAGCCGGCACCGCCAGTAATCAACGTGGTTTTGCGCATGGTGAGGCCTTCCTGTCTCAGGGCTGAACTCAGCGGGAGGTGAAAACCGATTTGAATTCCTGTGGCCAGTGCGGGTGCAGGGCGCTGTAACCCACGGCATAACTCAGTGCGCCGAGCACGACGCTGCCGATCAAATGCAGGTAACCCTGGAGACCCAGCTGCGGTAGCACCAGCAGCACGGTTGCAGCCATGACCAGGGAAGCGATCACGCTGCGGTAACTGGCTTCGAAAAAGCCGCGCCAGCTGTAGCCGATCGCCGTGTTCAGGCCGCGGATTTGCAACGGCGTGATGACCAGCATGCGCGCCAGCAGAGCGACGGCTGCGGCCATGCCGCCGTACAGGTTGCCGAGGGTGTAGACCAGCGCCAGGGCCAGCGCGGTGGTCAGCACTTCGGCCTTGATCGTGAGGTGGCTGCGGTTGACCGCCACCAGTGCGGTGGTGGCGTACATGGCGCTGTTGCCGATGGCGGCCGTGCAAGCCAGTACTTGCAGCAGCGGGATGGCCTCTGCCCATTTGGCGCCGAAGATCAACAGGATCAGGTCGTTTGCCGTGAGTGCGAGTCCGATGAACAGGGGCGTCAACACAAACCCGCTGACGGCGGTAGAATCGCCAACGATCCCGATCAATCGTCTGGGCTCTGCGCTGCGCCGGGAGAACGCCGGCAGCGCGTAGCTCAGCAAGCCGTTGTAGATTGCGGTGCGTGGCAGTTCGATGATGCGCATCGCCATGTTGAACATGCCGACAGCGTTCGCCCCGGCGGTGATGCCCAGCACCACGTTGACCCCGCGCTGCAGGGTTTGCGAGCTCAGTGCGTTAATGGCCACCGGTGCGCCTGACCTCAACAATTCACGCAGGATCGGACCATCGATGTAAAAAGGGATACGTCGCGGGTCGGCGCGCATCAACACAATGATCGACATCAATTCCATGATCAGCGCCTGGGCAATGACCGCCCACGCACCCAGCCCCCAAAGCGCAACGGCAATGCCACCGACTCCCCCCGCCACTTTGCCCAGCAATGTGCGCGAAGCCAGCATCCTGAAGTTGCTGCTGCGGCGCATCTGCGCCACGTAGACCCGCGCCATCATGGTGAACAGGATCTTTATCGAGGCTATCGCCGTCATCCATTGCAGCACCGGGTCGGGGGTGTACAGCATGACCGCGCCCGAAATGACGCCAATGCTCGCCAGACTGACCAGCACCGCCGCCCAGTAGGCGGTGCAGATGTGCTTGTCTTCCAGCCGCTCAAGCCGTACCAGCGGGTCTTCCAGCACCGACGAGTACACCAGTCCGATCAGTTCGACGATGGCAATGATGACCGTGCCCACACCCAGCTCGGCAGGCGACAGCAGCCTGGCGTAGGCGACAAAGGTAATCATCGACAGCAGGATCAGGCCGAATTTCTCGGTGAAGATCCAGGTCAATGTCGTCAGACGGTGGTTGGCCATGGCGGATACCGTATCAATGAGCCGTGGTTGACGCCGTTGCCTTGCGCAAGGTTCTGGCGCGGGCATAGAGGTAGCGCAAGGTCGGTTTGCCGCTGGCGAAGATCAGGGCCTGCCAGGAGCAATCCAGCATTCGCCGGTACACGCCGAGGACCTGGTCATGCTCGCCGCGTCGGGAAAACGCCTCGAGAAAGTCGGTGTGGTTGCCCAGCACGAAATCGATCCGCTGCTGCCGGGTCAACTGCGCGCCGTAGCGGGCGAGGTACACCTCGATGAAGCGGATTTTGTTCTGGTAGTACTTTTTCGGATTCGCGGTCATGTTGCCGCCATTGACCGTGCGCTCCAGCAACACCTCCGGCACCGTGTGGATCTCCCAATGCTCGGCGATCCGGGTCCACATGAAACGGTCTTCGGAATAACGCAGGCTGGCATCGAAGCCGCCCAGTTGCATGATCACGTCACGTTTGACCAGCGCGGTAGAGACGCCATTGACGACGTTGGCATGGATGAAATCGTAGAAGTGCCTGCCGTTCTTCAACCGGTCGTCCAGCTGGCGCCTGCCATCGCTGTAATTGACTTGTGCATAGCAGTCGATCAGCCCCACCGGCCGGCCCTGGCGGGTGAGTTCGTCATACAGTGCCAGCTGTAACTCCAACTTTCGCGGATGCCATTGGTCATCGGCATCGAGCATTGCCACAAACGTTTCTTCGGAGTGCCGCATCCCATGATTACGGGCGCTGGCCTGGCCTTCGTTGGGTTGCTGTAACAGCGTCAAGCGAAACGGCGCGACAAAGTCTCTGACCCGCTGTGGTCCGTCATCGGTGGACCCGTCGTCGATGACGATGACGTGATCGGGCAGTCGGGTTTGCCGGGCCAGGGAGGTCAGTGTCTGCTCGATGCTTTCGGCGCCGTTGTACATCGGAATGATGACGCACACTGAATCTGCTGAACGGGGAGCTTGGTTTGGCACGGTGATTCTCCTTGGGTTACGCGCGGGCGGAATCGCGCGGTAGTGCGCTGCCCGACGAACGCTGACGCAGCGCTGCCGGTGAGGATTCGGGATAGGTCGCGTGGTGGTGCCGGAAGGTCAGGGCCAGCGTGCAGAACACCAGGAACTCGGCGGAGCGGTAGTTGGGAATCACGTAGGCCACATAATTGGTGATGGCGAACAGGCCGATGATGACCAGCGCACTGGCGCGAAACCGGGCTGCCTGATTCGCCGTCACGGCGCGGTATTGCTTGAACAGTGCTTCACCCAACATCAGCGCCAGCGCCGTCAGCTGGATGAGGCCACCGTTGAGCAGGGTCTCCATGTAGCCGCTGTGGGCGTTGCCGATATAACCCCAGCGGGTGATGAACGCATCGGCATCAGGGCTGGACCAGAAGGCGCCGAAGCCGTAGCCCTTGAGAAACTGGCTGTCGATGAAAGGCGCGAGCAATTCCCAGATCAAGGTGCGATCGGTCAGTGACGGGTCGCGACCGGCCATTTCCAGCAGCACCGCAAAGTTGCTGTACAGAAACAGGCAAACCAGCAGGTAAAGCAGGGTGCATCCGAGGAACAGCAGCTGTGAGCGATTGATGCCCAGGCGGATCATTGTGAGGAAGTACCAGTAGCTGATCGTGCCGGAAATGATCAGCGCCACGCCGGTGGCTGACTGGGCAAGCAGGATCGCGACCAGCGAAAAGAACGAACAGAAGAGCGCCCAGCGATTGCGCTGCCGGATCATCGGCAGCAACAGCACGATGGCGATCGCGTTGAGCCGGGCGCCGGCATTCTTTTCAGCGAAAACGCCTTTGAATGCGCCGTCGCGAATCCCCCCGGAGAAAAACGCCACTTCAGGCATGACCACAGCGAGCAACAACCCGATCAGCGCCGCTATGCCGATGGCGCAACCGAGCATGAAGGTGATTTTTTCAAGGGAGTAGTTATAGGCAAGAAAACCGGCGAAAAACACCACGCCGAGCAGGGCGATGAACCGCTTGAGGCTGAGCATCGGGTCGTGGGACCAGCCGATCGACGCGATGACGCAGAGCAGAAAAACCAGCAGGAAGAAGTTGCTGCGATAAAAGGTTTTGCTGAGGAATACCTTGTTGCGGATGAAAAAGAACAGCGGCACCAGCAGCGTGATAAGGCCGCAGACCTGATTGGCGACGTTGCCTTCGAGGTCTTTATTGATGTCGCCAAAGCTCGCGGCACTGCCCAGACCGAGCACAAAAGTGATCACCTGTATGTAAAACAGGATCCCGAACACGGTGAAGGCGTCGCGTAACGTCGAATACCTGATCGTCAATGTGCTCATGATGACGGGCTCCCGATCAACGCTTTAAGGTAGGTCTGCACCGCGCTGGCACTCATGAATCGCGCGGCTGCATCGAGGCGTGACTGACGCTGCAGATCGCGCGGAATGGACAGTTGCTCGGCGATGGCCTGGGCCAGGGCGATTGGATCATCGACAGCGACAAGCGGCGCCACCACGCCGCCGCCGAGAATCTCCTGAGGGCCATGGGGGCAGCGGGTCGCCACCACCGGCGTACCCGTGGATAACGCCTCGACCAGCGCGTTGGGGCTGCCCTCGAAACGCGACGAGAGTACGAAGCAGTCGGCTGCTGCCACTTCTGTCAGGGGATCATCGGCATAGCCCGGCAGATCGAAGCGCTCCGCCACCCCCAGCTGTTTCGCCTGTTCTAGCAGTTCGGCCCGGAGGGCGCCTTCGCCAAAAATGATCAGGCGGGCATCGCGATCCGGCAGTGCGGCGAATGCTGTGATCAGCGTGTCGAAACCTTTTTGCGGTGCCAGGCGCCCCACGGCGACGATCACCGTGCCGGACTTTTCCAGCAGCCAGCGGTGGCGGGGCAGTCCCGGTGGCCTCTCGCGAAAGTCGTTGTCGAGCACCGGGTTGTCAGCAATGGTCACGTCCTGGCGTCGGGCGAGGGTGGTATCGACCAGATCCTGAGCGACGCCGCGCGAAACGCAGATCACCGGATTGGGAATCAGCCGATACAGCAGCGGTGCCACCCGATATGCCATGCGCACCATGAAATCGGGGTTCACGTGCCGGTCATGGGAAAAGGCATTGCGCTCGCTGACGTGCAGCCGGGCCAGCGTGCCGGACAGTGCCGCCGCGATGATCGCCACCACGTTGACGTGGGTGAGGGCTGCCAGTTGGGCATCAAAGCGATTGGCACGCAGGAATCGCGTGAGTGCCGGCACCGCACGGACGCTGCGCGGACTGTGCAATTCAATCTTTTTCACGCGCGGGTCGAGATGCGCTGCGTGAAGGCCGCCGCCGGTGAGCATCAGCAATGTCACGTCATTGCCCGCATCCACCAGTGCCTTGGCGAGCCGCGCCATCATTTTTTCAGCACCGCCGGCGCTGAGGTCATGGAGGATGATCAGTAACTTTTTCATTGATTCCAGACCTGGTAATACGCCTGCGCCGCGTACTGACTGGTGTACGGGCGCAGGGTGGCAGTGAGCGTCTTTTCGCCGGGAGCGATGTGACCTGAGGTCAGGTTGCGCAGCATGCCGTCGGCCAGTGCCTGTACGTCGTTGACGATCACCAGTTCACCGAGTCGGCCATGGTCCAGCAGTTCTCTGGGCCCGGTCTCGCAATCGCAGGCCAGCACCGGCGTGCCCAGCGCCAAAGCCTCGATCAGCACGGTCGGCATGCCTTCTTGCAGGGAGCTCAGAATGAACAGTCGGGCCTGCCTGAGCACGGGATAGGGATTGCTCAGAAAACCACTGAAGTGCACCCGTTGTGCGATACCCAATTGCCTGGCCTGGGTGACCAAGGCTTCGCGCAATGGGCCATCGCCGACGATCACCAGATCCGGCAGCGCCGCGCTGCGCAGCGCCAACGCGTAGGCATCGAGCAGCAGATGAAACCCTTTGGGTTCGACCAGACGCCCCAGACTCAGCCAGTAGTTGCGGGGCAAGTCGGCGGGCCGGGGCGCCCGGGCGGCTTGAAACAGTTGATCGGTGACGACCGCGTTGGGGCAATAACGGATGCGCTGCCGCCCCCAAGGCACGGCATCGGCAAGGGTCTGGCGCAACGCCGAGGACACCGTCACCACCTTGCCACTGCCACACAGGTACAAGGCGTAGAGCAGACGCAGGCTTGAGGGGCCGGTTTTCTGTTCGCTGCAGTCGAGGGTCGCATGGCGGCTGTAGATGACCTTGCAGGCACTGCCCAGGGTGGCGAACCACGTGCAGAGGTTGGCCTGCTCCTTGGCGGAAATGAGGTGGGTGACACCTTCACGCCGTATGAGCCGGCGCAGCAAAACGATGGACTTGAACAGGCCGACGAGGCCGCTGCCGCCACCGCTGAAGCATTGAATGTCCCGGGCGTCGGGCATGTCTGCGTTCATGACGAAAAAGCTCACGCGCCGGCCGTCCTTGAGAAACTGCTCGGACAGCCGCTGCTGAACGCGCTCGACGCCACCGCCCGGCTTGAAATCCTTGAGGGTAAACAGGATGTGCATGGTCATTCCCCAACGCTGATGGCGACTTTGTGTCGAACGATCATGTTCAGCAGGTGCAGGAAGTTGCTCGGGTAATCGATGAGGTAGCGTTTGATCGTGTGGGGCTCGCGGTACATGCGATAGAACGCGCGCAAGTGCAGGCGATTGATCAGCGCCGGGTAGTACTGCCGCGTGGCCAAAGCTTCCTGGCGGATGAACCCGCCACAGCTGAAGGCGACCCCGCGAAAGCCTGCGCGCAGGGCATCCTGCTCGAACTGCTCTTGCCGTCCGGCGCCCAGGCCGACGATCAGAATGTCCGCTGCGCTGCGACAGATGTCGTACCGAATGTCTTCGGCCTGGGCAGCGTCGAAATAGCCGTTGTGATAGCCGGCGATGCTCAGTTGCGGATAAAGGCTCTTGATCTTGCTGATGAACAGGTCGAGTTCGGCTTGTCGGGCGCCGACGAAATAAACCCGTTTGCCCTGTTGCTCGGCGCTGCGCAGCACGACGTCGGCTATCGAGGTGAAGTCGAAGCTGACCCGGCCAATCGGTCTGCCGGTGATGCGAGACATGAAGGTCGACATCAGCATGCCGTCGCAAAAATAGGCAACGCTGCTCGGGTTCTGCTCGAAAAAGCTGCCGATCGAGGCAAAGTTGATGAAGGAATAGGCCTGGTTGGCCTCCAGTAATTTCGCCGAGTACTGCCCGACTATCTCCAGTTTGAACATGGCGCGGCTCCTTTCAGAGAACTGAAGGGGTCTGCCGACCCACGGAGACGTAGGTGAAACCGCGTTTGCTCAAGCGCTGCGGATCGAACAGGTTGCGTCCGTCGAAAATCAACGGCTGTTTGAGCAACTGGCTGAGCCGGTCGAAATCCGGCGCCCGGAACGATTGCCACTCGGTGACGATGATCAGGGCGTCGGCATTTTTCAGCGCCGCCTCCTTGGTGCCTGTCAGGGTCAGGTCATCGCGCGAGCCGTAAAGGCGCTGGGCCTCTTCCATGGCTTTCGGGTCAAACGCCTGCACGCTGGCGCCGGCTTGCCACAAGGCCTCCATCAGTACCCGGCTGGGGGCCTCGCGCATGTCGTCGGTATTGGGTTTGAAACTCAGCCCCCACAGGGCAAACGTCTTGCCGCGAAGGTGACCGTCGAAGTGATCGAATACTTTGCGATAGAGGCTGGCTTTCTGTTCCTGGTTGCGCGCCTCCACGGCCTTGAGCACCCGGGCGTCGATGTCGACACCGTCGGCCGCGTGTATCAGCGCCTTCACGTCCTTGGGAAAACACGAGCCGCCGTAGCCCAGACCTGGGTAGATAAACTGGTAACCGATGCGCGGGTCGGCGCCGATGCCGTGGCGCACCTTTTCGATGTCGGCGCCGAGCTTTTCAGCGAGGCAGGCCATTTCGTTCATGAAGCTGATCTTGGTTGCCAGCATGCAATTGGCGGCGTACTTGGTCAGTTCAGCGCTGCGAACGTCCATGACAATGATTTTTTCGCGGCTGCGATTGAACGGCTCATACAGTTCGCGCATGACTTCTTCGGCACGCGGGCTGTCGGTGCCGATGATGATCCGGTCCGGGCGCATGCAGTCTTCGACCGCACAGCCTTCCTTGAGAAATTCCGGGTTTGAAACCACGTCGAACGTCAGGTGACTACGACCGTTGTCGGCCAATACCTGCTCGATACAGGCTCGCACCCGATCGCCCGTACCGACGGGCACGGTGGATTTGTCGACGATGATCTGGTGCCGATCCATGTTCAGCGCGATGGTCTGCGCCACGCTCAGCACGTATTGGAGATCCGCTGAACCGTCTTCGTCGGGCGGTGTGCCGACGGCGATCAACAGCACATCGCCATGGTGAACGGCGTCCACCAGGTCTGTGCCGAACCGCAGCCGGCCGCTTTGGTAGTTGTCGCGCACCAGGCTTTTCAGGCCTGGCTCGTAGATTGGCAGCGTGCCCTCTTTCAGCGCCTCGACCCTGCCGGCGTCGACGTCGACGCAGAGCACGTTGTGGCCGACCTCGGCCAGTGCAGCACCCTGGACAAGGCCTACGTAACCAATACCGAATACGCTCACATTCATGGTCGAACCTCAGGTCGTCGTGACGGTTATCAACGGTCGGGCAGGGGAGCGGCAGGCGCGGGGCAGGGCTCAGTAGATGTTTTTCGAGAACAGCGTGAAGGGGGTCTTGATAAGGATCTTGATGTCGAGCCACAGCGACCATTGGTTGATGTAGTTGAGGTCCTGGGCGACGCGCAGCTGCATTTTTTCCACGGTCTCGGTTTCGCCACGATGGCCGGTGATCTGAGCCAGGCCGGTGATCCCCGGCTTGAGGCGATGACGGGCCATGTAGGCGCGCACCTTGCCGGTGTAATAAAGGTTGTGGGTGACGGCGTGCGGACGCGGGCCGACCAGGGCCATGCGGCCGGACAGCACATTGAACAGCTGTGGCAATTCGTCGATCGAACTGCGGCGCAGGAAACCACCGATCGGCGTCAGCCGGTCATCGTTGCGGGTGGCCTGTCGTACCTGCTGGTCGTCGTGGACGTGCATCGAGCGAAACTTCCAGACCTTGATCACTTCGCCGTTGCAACCGTGACGGTTCTGCTTGAACAGCACCGGGCCGGCGGAGGTCAGCTTGACGGCGATGGCCACCACCAACAGCACCGGGCTGAGCAGAATAATCGCCAGGGCGGCGAGGCTTCGCTCAAACAGATCCTTGCAAAACAGGCTGGCAGGGTGCGAGCTGATCAGGCTCTCGTTGAGGTAGATGGCCGGCATCCGCTCGATTTCCGAGATCGAATGGTTGAGCAACACCATGCTGCCGAAATCCGGGATCCACACCACGTCGACGTTCATGTCCAGCAGGTCGATGTAGAGGGCTTCGATGGTGGCGGCATGGGCCATCGGCAGCACGATATAGACGCGGCGCACTTCCTGGCCCGTGATGATCTCGCGGATGGCGGAAACGTGGCCGAGCAACGGCAGAATGCTGGGGGCAGGGCCGCAGCTGTCCTCGGCGGCAATGAATCCCAGCACCAGCGCGCGGTTCGGTCGGGACAGTTTTTTCGCCAGTTCATGGGCCGTCGGGCAGGTACCGATGATCACCGAACGGCGCCCGTTGCAGACCTTGCGCGAGTACAGGCGGGCCAGGTAATGCAGGGGCAGAAAGCTCAAGGCCTGAACCATGAAACCCAGCACCGCCCAGACCATGATCACCTGGCGTGAATAAATGGCGCTGGTCTGGGTGAAGAACGCAATTGCTGCCAGTACGGCCAGCAGGGTCAACCACCCGGCCAGCAACCTGCCAAGCCCGACCAGCAGGCCATGGCGTTTGTGGTAGACCTGCATCACGCTGTAGATCGGCACCGAGCCGAGCACCGTCAGAATGATCAGGATGCGGTATTCACTGGTCAGACTGCCGACGCGCCACTGCACGAGCAACATCAACAGCGCCGTCACCAGCGACAGCGCGCACAGCCACTGGCCCCAGAACGTCAGGCCTCGGCGGTGTGTCATGTGAGCGGTATAGAGCGAAGTCATGGGCTTAACCTCAAGGCAGCATTCATGCATCAGCGCGAATCGAGCAGGCACGGCGTGCCTCCCGATGGCTTTTCCGTAGCTCGGCGGAGGTGAAGCGAGTAGTGCGTTGGCAGAAGAGGGCGTAGCGGCGGGCGTATGCGCCCGATGGTTACCTGGGCGCGAAATCGTAGTTATAGAACGCCCGGGAATGGTGGTAGCCGTACTTGCGCGCCTTGCGCAGGTCGACCTGATTGAGCACCGTGCCAAAGACCGGCACATGGCTTTGTTGCAACATGGCAATCCCTCGCTGAACCTGGCTGATCGAGGTGCTGTCAGCCTTGACGACATAGATCACCGCATCGGAATGTCTGGCCAGCAACAGCGCGTCACTGATCATCTCCGCAGGAGGTGAGTCGATAATGATGTGGCGATACCTTGATCTGAGCGCCTCGAGCATGCGCGCCATGCGCGGCGAGCTGAGCAAATCCTGTGGCGGCGGCTGAACCGGGTTGAGCGGATCGCCAGGGGACGGCAGGCGTGGCGCAACGAACATATCCAGCGACGGTGGCAAGACCTTCCCGGCCGGCAGCATGTCCAGATTGCCCACTGAAACAATGCAGTCTTCAAGCCTGGCCGTGCCGGCAATGACATTCGCCAGTCCGGGGCTGTCCGGTGGGAAATCGAAGTTCAGCGACAGGGTTGGCTGACGCATGTCGGCATCGATCAGCAACACGCGTTCCAGCGGTGTCAGCGAACTGGCGAGGTTGGTGGCGATGGTGCTTTTGCCCTCGCCGGCAACCGTGGAGGTCACGAGCACCACTTGTGAGGGCTTTTCGCTGCTTTGCAGCATCAGCCAGGTACGCAGGTTGCGAATGGTCTCGGAAAAACGCGGGTTGTCGTTGTCTTCGAAAAGGCGCGCCAGTTGCCGGCGACTTTTTTTCACCACCAACGGCACGACGCTGAGCAGTGGAACATTCAACACGCTCTCGACCGTCTCATCGGTTTTGAAGGTATTGCTCAGACTCTCGAAGAGCAGTGCCAGCCCGACGCCGATGACCGCAGCGATCAGCCCGACGATCCCGACAATCAATGTCTTGCGGGGCTTGCTGGCGTCGACAGGCACAATGGCCGGGTCGACGATGCGCACTTTCGTCGAGTCCATGTCGGCGGTGGCCGTAGTTTCTTTCAGGCGGGTGACGAAGGTTTCATACAGTGCGCGCGTGCTGTCGACTTCACGCTGGAACTCGCGCAACTGGAACTCTTTGCGCGCGATGTCCTGGATTTGCGCCTTGTTGCTGTTGAAGGATTGACGCAGCGACGCTTCACTCGCGGTGGCGAGCTGGTATTGCCGCTCGATACCGGCCACCACTTGCTGCACCTGCAATTGCAGGCTGGTGGTGGCGGTGCGCAACTCGGTTTGTGCGGAAATCAGGCTGGGGTGCTTCGGACCATAGCGGCCCGCCAGTTCATCAACCTTGGCTTGAGCCACAGCGCGATCGGCCTGGAATTTCTGCACCAGGGGATTGCTCAAGACCGCAGGCACGCTGGAGAGCCGGCTCAGATCGCCGTTGCCCAGGGCCTTGGCCTGCCGGTACTCGCTCTCGGCTTCAGCACGGTTGCGCCGGGCGTCGACCATGCGGTTACCGGTCATTTCCAGTTCGTTGGCGCTGATGGTGGCAACACCGCCAACATCCACCAGCCCCTGCTCTTCGCGGTAACCCTGGAGCTTTTTCTCGGCCGCCCGCAGGTTGTCGCGCAGCTTGATCAGACGTGTGTTCATCCAGGCCGTGGTGGTTTGCGACGATTTCTCGCTGGTATCGAGCTGGCTGTCGGTAAAGCCCTGAGCCAGCGCGTTGGCCGCCGCCGCTGCGAGAACAGGGTCTGGCAACTCGACTTCGATTTCGAGCAACTGGCTTTTGCCAACGAACTTGACGCTGGTGTGCAGCATGAGGTTCTGCGTGACCTGGTTGAAAACGTCTGCTTCAGTGAGTGGCTCTTTCTTTTGCGGTAGATATCGACCTAGCCCCGGGATCCATTGATCAAGGTCCAGATCGGCCAGCCATTGGCGCGGAGCAAACCAGGGCTTTGGCTGCTGGCGCGGGTCGGTGACCGGGTGGGTGGTGAGACCGAGTTTTTTCACCGCGCGTTCGGCAAGGTCCCGCGATTGCAGGAGTGCCTGCTGGGTCTGCAGGTAATCAGTGCCGCTGCTGCCTGATTCCTTGACTTGCTGGAAGGACATCAGCGGAGGTGTCTTGTCGTTGAACAGCAGGGTGGTGCTGCCGATGTATTGCGGCGTGATGCTGGAAACTACGGCGGCCGCCAGTGCGCAGCTCAGCAGAACCAGCCAGCCGATGCTCCATTTGGCGCGCCAGATGACCCTCCACAGATTGAGCAGATCCAGGGTGTCCTTGTCTTCGCCGTGCTGAGGATGCAGATGCGCTTGAAGAGGACGTTCGACGTAGTTGCTTGGGCTGTTGTCCATGATCAGAAAAAGCCTTGTGCAATGGAAATGGTATCGCCGGGGGCGATCGTGGTGCTTCGCGTGATGTTGTCGGTCACGGTGGCGCCACCATCGCCGCGCAAGATGGTCACTCGCTTCATCGAGGCCCGTTCGGTCAGGCCACCGCCCAGCGCGATGGCCTTTTCCAGTGTCAGTCCGGGCACGAACGGATAGCTGCCGGGCTTTTTCACTTCGCCATTGATGTAGAACGAGCGGTATTCGATCTGGCTGAGACTGACTTTCGGGTCTATCAGATAACCCTGCTTGAGCCCGTCGACGATGATTTTCTCGACCTGACCGGGGGTCAGTCCCTTGGCGGATATTTCGCCGAGGAACGGGTAGGAAAAGGTGCCGGCATCACTGAGCCGGATCTTTTTCATGCTCAATTCCGGCTCACCGAAAACGATGATTCGCAACACGTCGCCGGCAGCGAGTTTGTATTGCGTATCGGGATCTGCCGCATAGGTGTGGGGCAAGAGAAACAACGCGAACAAAAGGACAAGTGTGCGAGTGTTCATGTCGAGACCCTCTTAAAGGCTGACGTTGAAGCTGATCTGGAACACGTTGCGGGTGAAGCTTTCATTGTCGGCATCGGAATCGTTGTCGCGGTACCGATAGCCCAGTTCGATATCCAGCCAACGGCGCATGGCGTACACCACGGCCAGGTTGTAGTCCTGAAGATTGTCGGTACGGCTTTGGCCTTCGTAGACATAACGCCCGTAACCGGCCTGGGCCACGGTAGTAATCCGTTCAGTCCAGCCGTGACGCCAGCCGACCTGGGTAAACGTCGACTTCACGGCATCCGCGCCGTCGTCACCCTCGGCGAGGGCCTGGCGAGCGACGAAGGTGAATGTCGAATAGGTCCGCGGTTTCCATTGCAGATCGACTTGCCATGTCGGGTTGTCGAGGTCTTTGGATTCACTGTTGTCGAAGTTCTTTTTCTCGTAACCGACGCGGACTTTACCCGTCGTGCGTGCCGTGAAATCCCATACGGCACCGGCCATGACGGCGTCGGATTTACTGCTGCGCGGGCTGTTGGCCTGCTGGTAATCAAAGTCGGTGTGGTTATATTCCACCAGACCCCGCGTGTTGCTGCCGATGCGGTGATACCAGGTGCTCGTCAGGGCAGTGGTATTGCGTTCCTTGTCGTCGTTGATGCCATCGGCGTTGTCGTAGCGCAGTTGTGCGTAACTGGCCCCGAGATCGATTTGGTTGTCAGCGCTTTTCGCCCCGAAGGTGTAGAGACCGCCCACCCGTTTGTTGTTGAGTTTGTCGTTGATGCCTTCGACTGCCGTCGATTACGTGCGCTCCCATTTGCGGTATTCAGCGTCGAGCTTCAGACGATGCCGGTCAGTGAACTCCATGATGCTGTCCGCACGCACGCGTTGTGCCGTGTTCGAGGCATCCGACTCGTCGTGATAAATGTAGCGAGTGGGTTGCCAGATCAGTCGCGTGGCACTGTTGCGATCCTCGGCCTTGAGCTCGAAAGAAGGCGCCAGTTTGGTGACCATGGAGGACTGTTTGCTGTTTTCCAGTTCGCGAAAGTTGTCGTCATAACTTTCCGAAAACAGGAACGATGGCGTGAAGTCGAATCCATACACATCAATGGCTTGCGGATTGATGCTCCAGGCCATTTCGGGATAGAGACAGGCCATCATCAGTGCGACGGGGCATCGTGACTTCAAAGCCATGTTATAGCTCCTGAGCAAGGGCATATAAGGCAAGTCGTTAGTTGTAGGGGTGAAAACCGGCTTGTTGTCGTTCAATCACGCTGAGTGGCAGGCAGACCGGCTGCTCACGGTTGAGAAACTGCAGGAGGATCATCACGCGGTCGGTTCCGTGCAATCCGAGGAACACGCCCTCCAGTGGCGCGAGCGGGCCGCTGACGATCTGCAGATTCTCTCCGGGTTTCAGCGCTTCATCCGGCTCCGACAACGTTGATTCGAGGCAACGTGCACGCAGGTGTTCGATGACGTGCTCGGCCACTGTTGCGGGACCATGGTTGAATTCGACGAAACGACTGACTCCCCGAGTAGAGCGCAAGGGTGCCCAGTTGTCGTCACGACTGAGTTGGATGAACAAGTATCCGGGAAAGAGGGATTCCTGGACTCGCTGTCGTTTCCCGCGAATGACGCGTTCACTGACGAGTTGGGGGTGAAAGACCACGTAATTCTGTTGCAGCAGGTTGAGGTGGGCACGCTCATCCTGACGTGGCTTGCATTGTAAAAGGTACCAATTAGGTTGGTCCGAGCTGATGACTGGCATGCTTGTAAACTCTTTGATGATCGAAAGTTTATGGCAGGCAGAAGCTCTATTGAGGGCTAAGTAAGGGCAGTCAGCGGAAGTATTTTTTTTATTATGGGTTTGTGAAGTGTTTCAATGTTGAATCACAAAGTGTTTCATTGGTGTGCATCGAGCAGTGAAGTTTTGCTCTGTTATGCGGCACCTCTGGAGGAATTATCGGTTCAACTTTTTAGAAGGCAAAGCTACCGCACGGTCTGTTCATGCAGGCTTAAGGTTAGGTAACTAAGTAGTTGTCCCTGAAGCGACAGGGCGCGAGTAAGTGATTGCTCGCGCCCTGTAAAAAATCAACCTTGGTAGTTATCGGCCAGACTTTACGGTCTGTCAAACGTTAGCAGTCAAAAAACACGCCATCCATCCAGTAATGGTTCTACCGATGGATAACCAACTGTTTTTTAATGACTTATTCTTTTGGCTGAACGGTAGAAACTTTTTCTGCCTGTTATGGTCGCGACTATTATTTAGATCGAAAGCTTTCCCCACTATTGGGTGCTGTTATAAAGCCTGGACTGAATAAGTCATCCAGCGCTATAACTTATCGCCTGTCGGCTTGTGTGGAGCAGGGATTATGACCGTTCTTGTTACAGGCGCTGCGGGCTTTATCGGGTATCACGCGGTCAAACGATTGGTGCAGCAAGGCCAGGAAGTTGTCGGTATCGACAACCTTAACGATTACTACAGTGTGGATCTCAAACAGGCGCGGCTTGAACAGTTGAGCGGTCTGCAGAGTTTCAGTTTTGAAACACTGGATATTGTCGACAAGCCTGCCTTGATGGCGTTATTCAAAGCGCACGATTTCACCGAGGTGGTGCATTTGGCCGCTCAGGCGGGTGTGCGCTATTCGCTCGACAACCCGGATGCCTATGCGCAATCGAACCTGGTGGGGTTTCTGAATGTGCTGGAAGCCTGCCGACATTATCCGCCCGCGCATCTGGTCTACGCGTCGAGCAGCTCGGTATATGGGGCCAACAGCAAGTTGCCATACAGCGTCGATGATGCGGTCGAGCACCCTGTATCGCTTTATGCCGCCACCAAGCGAGCCAATGAGCTTCTCGCCGACAGCTACTGCCATCTTTACGGCTTGAAGGCCAGCGGCCTGCGCTTTTTCACGGTTTACGGGCCCTGGGGCAGGCCGGATATGGCGCTGTTCAAATTTACCGAAGCCATTCTTCAGGGACGACCGATCGACATCTACAACCAGGGTCAGATGGCGCGGGACTTTACTTACGTCGATGACGTTGTCGAAAGCATCGTCCGCCTGTGTCCGAAACCGCCAGCGCCGGAGAAGGAGGCGAGTGGCGTCAACCGGATTTTCAACCTGGGGCGCGGCAAACCGGTCGCGTTACTGGATTTCGTCGACTGCCTCGAGCAGGCACTGGGCATAAAAGCCCAGCGCAATCTGTTGCCGATGCAGGCAGGCGATGTCATCAAGACCTGGGCTGATGTTTCGGCATTGGAACAATGGATCGGGTTTTCTCCACGAGTGGAAGTTGCAGAGGGTGTGGCGCAGTTTGTGAGTTGGTATCGCCAGTACTATCGGATTTGAGCGGCGCTTTATGCTCCTGGACTACGGTCATGAGCCGAGACCCACCCGGTTGTTGCGCATGATCGAAAAATTAAGCGCTGCAGCGACACACAGCCAGGCCAGATAAGGAAACAGGATCAACCCGGTGATCACATCCAGGCGCAGGGCCAGGACCACCATCACGGCGACGACCAACCACAACAGCACGAGAATGATCATCGCGGCAACGATCCGCTGCGCACCGAAAAACACCGGCGTCCACAGCGTGTTCAGGGCAATCTGCGCCGCCCACAACGCCAGGACCATTTCGCTGCCGGGAATCATCGTCAAACGGTAACCGACCCAGGCCAGCAGTAGATAGATCGTCGTCCACGCCACCGGAAACACCCAGTTGGGTGGGGTGAACTTCGGTTTGTTGAGCTGCGCGTACCATTGGCCGGGCTTGAAAACCATGCCGGTGGTGGCCGCTGCACCGCAGGCGATCAGAAAAATCAGGAAATTCACCATTTATCACTCCTTGGCCGCAGCCAGTCTGCCTGGTTTATTCCGCCGCAGCGGTCGTTCATTCGGATCTTGAGCACATCAGTTCACTGACCCGCGCCACCAGCGTGTCGACCGCGAAAGGTTTGGTCAGCACCTGCATGCCGGGCCCCAACTGGCCGGCGCCGATCACTGCGTTTTCTGCGTATCCGGTAATGAAAAGTGTCGTCAGATTCGGCCGGATCTCTCTCCCGGCGTCTGCCAGTTGTCGGCCGTTCATGCCACCCGGCAGGCCGACGTCGGTGATCAGCAAGTCGATATGCACATTCGATTGCAGCACCTTCAGCCCGGCGACGCTGTCGCCTGCTTCGAGCAAGTTGTAGCCGAGATCGCCAAGCACTTCGGTCAACAAGGCTCGCACGGTCGGTTCATCGTCCACCACCAGAATGGTCTCGCTGGCCTTGGGTACTACCGCCGGCGCGTTATGCTTGTCATCGTGATTCTGCACGGGATCGCCACGGTGACGAGGCAGGTAGATGCACATCGTGGTGCCCCGATCGACCTGCGAGTGCACGCGCACCTGACCGCCGGACTGTTTGGCAAACCCGTAGATCATCGACAAGCCCAGCCCCGTGCCCTGGCCCAGCGGCTTGGTGGTAAAGAACGGGTCAAAGGCCTTGGCGATCACATCCGCCGACATGCCGGTGCCGGTATCGCTGACGCACAGGCACACATATTCACCCTCGGGCATATCCAGCGCGCCGGCGGTCTCGGCGTCCATGATGCGATTGGCCGTTTCGATGGTAATGCGTCCGCCGTCGGGCATCGCATCGCGGGCATTGATGCACAGGTTGAGCAATGCGTTTTCCAGCTGACTGGCATCCACCAGTGTCGGCCAGAGCACCGGCGAGCCAATGGTTTCCAGAAGAATGCTCGGGCCCACGGTGCGCTGGATCAGTTCGGTCATGCCGGTCATCAGCATGTTGACGTCGGTGGGTCGCGGATCGAGGGTCTGGCGTCTGGAGAACGCCAGCAGGCGGTGGGTGAGGGCGGCGGCACGCTTGACCGCGCCCTGTGCGGTGACCATGTATTTGTCGACTTCGCTCAACCGGCCCTGACTGATCCGCGTACTCATCAATTCCAGTGCACCGGAAACGCCGGCCAGCAAATTGTTGAAGTCATGAGCCAGGCCTCCGGTCAGTTGGCCGACCGCTTCCATCTTTTGCGACTGACGCAGTTTTTCCTCCGCTTGCATCAACTCGGCGGTGCGCGCTGACACCCGTTGTTCGAGTGTGTCGTTGAGCGCACGCAAGGCGGCGATAGCCCCGTCGCGCTCTGCCTCGACGGTGCGGCGTTCCTCGACGTCGATCAGTACGCCGGGGAAGCGCAGTGGTTTGTTGTCATCGGCACACTCAACGCGACCGTTGGCTTCGATCCACTGGTATCTGCCGTCCGCGCGGCGCACACGGTACTGATGGGAATAGGCGCCACCGCGGCCAATGGCTTCGTCGATCGCCGTGGTCAGGCTATCGCGGTCGTCGGGGTGCACGCTGGTGATCACCTGTTCGAGGCTGAGGCCTTCGCGCCCCAGACTCGGGTCGAGGTTGAACACCTGGGCGAAGCCTTCGTCGATGGCAAAACGGTCGGTCAGCAGATCCCAGTGCCAGGTGCCGATAATGGCGCCGGCGGCGAGGGCCAGTTGCACGCGCTCGACGTTCTCCCGGGCGATCGCCTCACTGGCGCGCAAGCGCTCCTCGGCGTCGCGCCGTTCGGTGACGTCGTTGAACAGGATCGCGATCTGCCGGTCGGCCGGATCGCCGACCCGCACGGCACGCACATCGAACCAGCGTTCGAAGGTATTGGCGTAATTCTCGAAGTTCGCCGGCTCCCCGGTCTTGGCCACATGGCCGTAGGTTTCGAACCAGAAGCGCTCAAGATTGGGCGCGAATTCGGTCACCCATTTACCGCGCAGGTTGACCCCGCACTGGCGCTCGAACGCCGGGTTGGCTTCAACGAAGTAGTAGTCGACAGGCTCGTCGTTGGCGTCGAATTTGACTTTGACGATGGCAAACGCCGACTCGATGGTTTCCAGAATGGTGCTGAAACGCTCTTCACTCTCGCGCAACGCCGTTTCGGCACTGCGCGAGCGCGTGAGGTCAAGCATCGCGCCGATCATGCGTTCGGCCTTGCCGGATTGATTGCGGATCAAGTGACCTCGATCGAGCACCTCGGCATAGGAGCCATCCTGACAGCAGAATCGATACTCCGCGCTCCATGTCGTGCCGTCGCCATCGATGGCGGCGCGGATCGATGTCAGCACCCGCGCCTGATCTTGAGGATGGATCCGCGCGAACCGCCAGTCGCCACTGGGATCAACGTTCTCCAGCGCGAAACCGTACGCCTGTTGCAACGCCTGGTTCCAGATGATCTGGTTGGTTTGCAGGTCCCAGTCCCACACCGCATCGCTGGTCGCCATGACGGCCAGTCGATAGCGTTCCTTGGTTTCAATTATGGCGCGCCCGAACAGATGTTCCTGAGTACGGTCGCGGAGAATTTTCACGAAGCCCAAATGAGTCTGGTCTTCATCGTAGAGCGGCATCAGCTCGCCAGAGGCCCAGAATCGCTCGCCGTCCTTGCGCAAATGCCATCGCTCATCGTAGGCACGGCCTTCGACAAGGGCGCGCTGCATTTCCTGTTCGACGCGGCCGGCGGCGCGGTCTTCAGGGGTGAAAAAGCAGGATGCGCTCTGACCGCGAACCTCTTCGGCGGACCAGCCCAGCACGTTGGTCGCGCCGCAGTTCCATTCCGTGATGTATCCGCCAAGGTCAGTGACGACCATCGCGAAATCCACTGCACTCTCGAAAACCGCCCGCTGCCGCGCCTCACTACGAGCGAGCGCGGCCTGACTGGCTTGCAGTCGCGCCGTGATGTCGCGCTCATCGTCGGCTTCAGTGCTCTGCAAGGCGGCGCGTAATCGCTTGACCTCGGACTCGAGCGCTTCGCGACTAAGGTGTTTGAGGGTGTCCATCTCGCCTTCTTGGTTGAATTTTTCAGGGGCCGATTCAGAGTGTCGGGCATGCCCGACAGGTGCCGTCAATATCGGGAAGCGTTGTGGCTGCTGATCCGTTGACAGGTTGCTTCGTCGTTAAGTTTCACTGATGGAGCAAGGTCGTTTTGGGTGAACGCTGATTTCAAATCGATTCGCTGTCATCCAGGCGGGCCAGCAACGACTGGCCGCGTTGCCACAGTGCCTCTTGCTTGGCCTGCGGCATGCGGTCGAGGTTCCTGTACATCATGGCCATGCGCTGATTGCCGCGCAGCAGTTCGCCGTGGCGCATCAGGAAATGCCAATACAACGAGTTGAACGGGCAGGCATTGTCCGCCGTGCTTTCGCTGACCTTGTACGCGCAACCGCGGCAGTAATCCGACATGCGATTGATGTACTGGCCGCTGGCGCAATAGGGTTTGGAACCGAGATAACCGCCATCGGCGTGCATGACCATGCCCAGCGTGTTGGGCAGCTCGACCCAATCAAAGGCGTCCATGTAGATCGCCAGATACCACTCGCAGATCTGGCTCGGCGCGATGCCGGCGAGCAGGGCGAAGTTGCCGGTGACCATCAGCCGCTGAATGTGATGCGCGTAGGCGTGTTGCAAACTTTGCCCGATGGCGTGGCGCATGCAGTTCATTTGCGTGTCGCCGGTCCAGTAGAACTCGGGCAGCGGCCGGGTGTTGCCAAACGAGTTGCCCAGTGCGTAATCAGGCATCTTCAGCCAGTACACGCCCCGCACGTATTCACGCCAGCCGATCAATTGCCGGATGAAGCCTTCGGCAGCATTGAGCGCAATGCTGCCGGACCAGTACGCCGACTCCACGTCGCTGCACAATTGGCGCAGATCCAGCAGGCCGATGTTGAGTGCTGCGCTGACGCGTGCGTGGAACAGGAACGGCTCATCACTGGCCATGGCGTCCTGGTAATCGCCAAACCCGGCCAGACCGTAATCGAGAAAGTACGCCCAAAGAGCCTGCGCATCGGCATGGGTGACGGGATAGTTGAAGTCATCGAGCGCACCGTAGTGCTGGCTGAAACGCGCCTTGACCAGTGCCAATACTTCGCTGGTGATTGCGTCGTTGCTGAAGCGCGCCGGGTAGGGTGCCTTCACGCCTTTGGGCAGGGCCTTGCGATTCTCGGCATCGAAGTTCCATGCGCCACCCACCGGCGAGCCGTCGCCATTGAGCAACAACCGGCTCTTGCGACGCATCTCCCGGTAGAAAAACTCCATTCGCAGTTGTTTCTTGCCCTTGGCCCAAGCGGCGAACTCTTCGCGACCGCACAGAAAACGCGTATCGGCGTGCCAGTGAATTGGCAAACCGCATTCCTTCATCGATTGCTCCAGCCGCCAGTCGCCACACTCGGTGACGTGCACTTCTTCGGCCTGCAACAGCGTTTGCCATCGATGTAATTCACCCGGCACCGAACCGCTGTTATCCGAATCATCCAGCCTGACGTATTCAACACGCACACCCTGATCCCGCAACGCCTGGGCGAAATGGCGCATGGCGCTGAAGATCAGGGCAATCTTCTGCGGGTGGTGGGGCACGTGGCTGGCTTCTTCCATGACCTCAACCAGCAACACCGTGTCGCGCTCGGCATCGAGTGCCTGTAAGGAAGCCAGGTCGAACGATAACTGGTCGCCCAGTACCAGGCACAAGCGGCGGGTAGTGTCCATTTTACGGTTCATTGGCTTGCTTCGGCGCCCTGGCGGCGGAAGAACAAGGTCACCTGGCCGACTTCCACACCGAACTTGGACATGCTGGTGCGGTTGATCAACGTGTCCTCGTCCATCAGGTACATCCAGTCGTCCATGCTCATTTCATAGGTCGAATCGTCGACCGGTACATTGAGGCGATAACGCCAGTGAAATGTGTTGCCAGCCACTTGGCCTTGGGCAACCCCTACGACATCACCGGCGCGACCACTCCAGCGTCCCTGGCCCTCGGGCGTCAATGTCCATACGCGGTGCTGGCGGGTGCCATCGCTGTACAGAAAACGCTCGTCGAGAATCAGGTTGTTGCCTTCGCGACGGCTGACAATGTTGACTTCGAAGCGCTTGGTCACTTCGCCGCCGCGCTTCTGAAACATTCCCCAGGCCTTGACGGGCTGGCTGAAAAAACGCTGCAGATCGAGTGCCGGTTGTTGATCGGCATAGTGGGTGACATCCACGCTGGTGCAGCTTGCGATGCTGAGTAGCAGTGTCAGTAACAGCACTAATCGAGTCATTGCTTTACTCCCTGATGGCAGAGGGGGTCGAGGGACCGCGCTGGAGAGGGTTTCTTATACGCCATGAAGCGCGCGTACAGGGTTGCGGCCGTCTAATTTCGCTTTCCCGCTGCAGTGTTGCGCGACATGGCGGATCAGCACCCCAAATAATTGTACGAGGACGGTATTTCTGTATAGGTTTTGTTCACGATAGGCGGAAAAAAGCCACCTGACAATCAAGCGGCAATTTTTTCGCGCAAATGCGCAGAACCGACATCACAAGTTGAAGGCTTGCCTGGGTAGCGGGGAGAGGGCGCGAATAGTGTTCACTGTGGTTTGCGGTGCTGTCGCCAGCAGGCGGAAAAAGGCCCGGATTCCTCCGGGCCAGTCATGCACATCAGTGCGAATCGGCCTCGCTCGCAGCCTCGGCAGCGGATCTTTCCCTGCGCCTCTGGAGCCAACTGTAGAACGCATGCACGGGATGAAGGACGGCGGTGAGTACGCCGAGCAGCAGGATGGTGAAAAGGATGATCAGTGGGATGCTTTCGTGCGAGAACATGGTGGGTTACTCCTGTAGTCACTATGTCGTAACCCGCAGACTAGACGCATCGAATCCTGTTTTCGATGAATGAATGTTCATCCTTGAACGCTTCGGGTGTGTTACGGCGAATCCTCCGGACGCATGGTCAGGATAATTTTTCCGACATTCTCTGAAGACTCCATTCGCCGGTGAGCATCGGCAGCCCGCGCTAGCGCAAATGTGCTGTCCACCACCGGTTCCAGGCTCCCTGCGCCGTCGAAACGATCGAGCCAATGCTCACGGAAGCGCTGGATCATGGCGTGCTTTTCCGGTTGTGTGCGGGATTTCATCACCGTGCCGATGATTTGCAGATGCCGATAGAGGATGTGTTCGAGCTCCACGCTTACCTGGCCGCCACCGCCGAGAATCCCGACTTGCACCAGTCGGCCACCGTGAGCAAGCGAGGCAATGTTGCGTGCGAAGTAGGGTTCGCCGATGAAGTCGATGACAACATCGACCCCTCGACCCTCGGTCTTGTCGGCAATGACTTGGGCGAAGTCCTGGGTCTTGTAGTCAATCGCGACGTCAGCCCCCAGATGTTCGACACGCGATAACTTGCTGCCCTCTGTGGTGGCATACACCGTGGCGCCGGTGGCGTAGGCCAGTTGCACGGCTGCGGAGCCGACACCGCCGGCCGCCGCATGAATCAACACCGAGTCGCCGGACTTGAGGCGAGCCAGGTGCATCATCGCTTCATGGGCGGTGACGAACACCTCCGGGATAGCCGCTGCGTGTACATAATCCAGTTGCGCGGGGATCGGCATGGCCATGCGGTAGTCGATGCGCGCCAGTTCGGCATAGGCGCCACCGCCAACGACGCCCATCACTCGGTCTCCTGCGGCGTAGCCGGTCACTTCGCTGCCTGTCTGGATCACCTCGCCAGCGATCTCCAGTCCGATGATCAGCGAGTCACCGAAATTCGGATGCCCATAACCACCGGTGCGATGGGTCAGGTCGGCACGGTTCACGCCAGCGGCGTAAACCCGCACCAGAAGGTCGGTGGGGCGGACTTCGGGGTTGGGCGCATCGACGAGTTCCAGGACATCTGCGGCGCCGAATTCTCTGATGTTGATCGCTTTCATAGCGGGTTCTTCTCCGAGTCGGAAAACGTGGCATTGGCGATGGCCGATGCAGTGATGGCGCCGGGAAAACCCACATAAAACGCCAGGTGGGTAATCGCTGCGGCAATTTCGTCCAGGCTGACGCCGTTGGTGATTGCCCGGCGCAAGTGAGCGGGCAATTCTTCTGAGTGACCGCCGGCGATCAACGCCGCCACGGTAATCAGGCTGCGGTCGCGGAGTGACAAGGCAGGATCGGCCCAGATCTGCGGATAAAGCGTTGCGTCGACGAAATCCGACAGCTTGGGCGTGAAGGCCCGGGCCGCTTCGCGAGGACTGCTGAAATTGATCGTGGACATGGGAGCTCCCTTAAACCTGACTGATGAATTTGTGGGTGAGGTAGTGCTCGATGCCTTCAACACCGCCTTCGGAGCCGTGACCACTTTCTTTCATGCCGCCGAACGGAAGCTCGGTGGCGACGATGCGGTACTGGTTTATCCCGATCATTCCGGCTTCCAGTCCGTCGGCCACGTCGATGGCTGTTCGTGCATTGGAAGTGAACGCATAGGCCGAAAGGCCATACGGCAATCGATTCGCTTCTTGCAGGCCGTCGGCCAGCTCGTCGAAAGGCATCAACACGGCGATGGGGCCGAAAGGTTCTTCGTGCATGATTCGGGCGTTCATGGGCACGTCTGCCAAAACGGTGGGCTGGAAGAAAAAGCCGTCTCCGGGAAGCGCCTCGCCACCGACCAAGACCCGTGCGCCTTTCTCGACGGCATCGGCTATCAATTGCTCCATCTTGACCAACTGCCTTGGGTTGGCGAGCGGTCCGACCTGAGTCTGTGGATCGAAGCCGTCGCCGATTTTCAGGGCTTTGGTGGCCGCGACAAAGTGATCGACAAACGCTTGATAGGCGCCACGCTGAACGATGAACCGGGTCGACGAGATGCACACCTGGCCGGTACCGCGAAAGCGGTTTGCGACCCCCTCTACTGCGGCTTTCTCGACATCAGCGTCGGCGAATACCAACACCGGGCCATGACCTCCCAGCTCAAGGGTAATGGGCTTCACGCCCTCGGCGGCGCGGGCCGAGAGCAACCTTCCAATGGGCACGGAGCCTGTGAATGTCACTTTTCGAATGATCGGAGAAGCAATGAGCTGGCTGGACACCTGATCCGGTACGCCGAAGACCACTTGCAGCACGCCTTTGGGCAGGCCTGCGTCGTCCAGCGCCCGTGCCAGGGCCAGCGCGGTGGAGGGACTTTCTTCTCCGGGTTTGAGAATCACGCTGCAACCCGCCGCCAGGGCCGCCGACAGTTTGCGGGCAGGCGTGATGGCCGGAAAATTCCACGGCGTGAAAGCTGCGACCGGGCCAATGGCCTGGCGTTTGACCAGTTGCAGTACACCGGGGCGGTTGGCAGGTACAACACGGCCGTCGATGCGCCGAGCGCTTTCGGCGAACCATTCGAAATACTCTGCGGCTCGCACCACTTCATCCATGCTTTCGCTCAGTGGCTTGCCTTCTTCCAGGGTCATCTGCGCTGCAATGTGCGGGGCTCGTTCCAGGATCAGATCGGCGGCGCGCTTGAGGATTTTCGCGCGCTGGTCCGGCACCGTCTGCCGCCATTGTTCGAAGCCCACTCGGGACACTTCCAGGGCGCGGTCAAGGTCGCCCGCAGTGGCGAGGGGAACACGTCCGATTTCACGCCCGGTCGCAGGGTTGACGACGGCTGCCGTAGAGCGACCTTGCGCATCGATCCATTCACCACCGATGAAAAGATAAAGCTGATCGTAGGAGTTGTTCATGGTGTGGCCTTTGGTTGGTTGTCAGGGACGGGCAAGCGCTCCGTGAAACCAAGTCTATGGAAGGTGAGTCGCTTGATTTAGCCGGCCACGAGGGAATCATTGTTGTCCCCAGAGGTAATATCGGTTGCCGGGGGGGAGGGTGTAGCATCCGCACTTGTCTCGAGCGGATTGCAGGTCTGAAGGACGATCAGGATGGATAAACTTTCAAATATGTCGGTGTACATAAAAGTGGTCGAGATGGGCAGTTTCACGGCCGTTGCGAACCATCTGGACTCCACTGTCGGCAATGTCTCGCGCGCCGTCTCGGCACTTGAAAATGTGCTCGATGCGCGTCTGTTGCAACGATCTACCCGACGTCTTTCGGTGACCGACGCGGGTCGTCGGTTCTACGAGCGATGCATCAAGATCCTGGCTGACCTGGAAAGTGCAGAAGCCGAAGCGAGCAATGCAGCCTTGAAGCCCAGAGGAACCTTGCGCGTGCACTGCGTACCTGGACTCGCTCGGCACCTGGTGACCGGCGCAGTGCTGGCGTACCGCAATGAATTTCCGGACGTCACCGTGGATTTGATGCTCTCGCAACGCATGCCCAACCTGCTCGAGGACCAGTTGGATGTCTCGATCCTGATTGCTCGTACGCTGCCGGATTCAGCGTATGTCAGTCAGAAGATCGGCGTCAGTCATTGCGTACTGGCAGCGTCGCCAGCGTATCTGGCGCAGCACGGAACCCCGGTCACGCCTGACGA
This sequence comes from Pseudomonas sp. CH235, assembly GCF_004368175.1. Taxonomy (NCBI): domain Bacteria; kingdom Pseudomonadati; phylum Pseudomonadota; class Gammaproteobacteria; order Pseudomonadales; family Pseudomonadaceae; genus Pseudomonas; species Pseudomonas sp. CH235. The sequence continues at coordinate 335,348 of NZ_RRZJ01000001.1, read as the reverse complement.
ACTCAGCGGTCATCAATGCTTGCTACTGGGAACGGTGGACTATGTGCGGGATGAGTGGCAGCTCAAGAGCAAATCGGGTGACGCGACCTTCGTTCCCACCGGACCGAGCTTCAGCGTGAATGACATGGACGCGATGGCTATTGCCATTCGGGAAGGGGCCGGAATCGGCTTGTTGGCCGGATTTACTGCCATCGATGATTTGCGCTGCGGAAAATTGGTGCGGGTTCTGCCTGACTACCATACGTACGAGCGCAACGTTTATGCCGTCTACACGTCACGACAGTTCGTCGATGCAAAAATCACTCGCTTTATCGATAGCCTGAAAGACCGCGTCGGTAGTCAGCTGGCAGCAACGGCTCAGGAACTTATCGGTTGAAAGACCGCAGGCAGCCTCGTTGATTCAGGGATGGCGAGCGGGATTGAATGCCGCGCATCCCTGGCTGCGCGGCGAGATATTGTTTCGATACTCACGAAGCGACCGCGAGATGAACGGCGTTTTTACACAGCGAACGTAGTCCCGCGAGTATTCACAAAAAGCGAGTAGATCGAGTGACTGCTTGCCATGAACAGCCTGTTCCCTTCGCGCCCCCCGAAGCACAGGTTCGGGCAGCGCTCTGGCAGCGAAATATGGCCGATGGCCTTGCCCTGTGGATTGAAAACACGCACGCCGTCGAGTTTTTCCAGATCGGCCCTGGGATCACCATTGCCGCCCCAGCCGCACCACAGGTTGCCCGCTTCGTCGCACTTGATACCGTCGATTGCAGCGTAGTCCAGCCCCTCGATGTGCTTGCGGCGCTCGCCCAGTGCGCCGTCTTCCTTCACGGCAATGGCCCAGATCAGGCGATTGGGTTTGGCGCGACCTTCGACGACATACAGGGTTTTCTCGTCGGGAGAAAAGCACAGACCATTGGGGCCGTTAAGGTCGTCGATGACCCGGGTGACCTTTCTGCTCTCACCGTCGATGCGGTAAACGGCGTGGGGTTGGCTCGGGGTGATTTTGTGGCCTTCGTAATTGTTGCCAGTCTGGAATGGCGGGTCGGTAAACCAGATTGATCCGTCACTTTTGCAGACGATGTCGTTGGGCGAGTTGAAGTGCTTGCCATCAAAGCTGTCGGCCAGCACGGTGATCGTGCCGTTGTATTCGGTGCGCGTGACGCGGCGGCCTTCGCTGGTGGTGGTAGAGCCTTCGCAGACGATAAGCCGCCCTTGGCGATCCCGGCACATCCCGTTGGAGAAGTTCGAGTGTTCACGGTACACGGTGAAGGTTTCGGTGATTTCATCCCAACGCATGATGCGATTATTGGGGATGTCGCTGACCAGCAAATAGCGGCCGTCACCCACCCACACCGGCCCTTCGGCCCAGCGCATGCCGGTGGCGAGTTTTTCCACGCTGGCGTTGAAAATACGCAGGTCGAGGAAGCTGTCGTCGAGGATGTGAATCAGTGGATCCGGGTAGCGTTGACTCAATGGTTCGGCAGCTTCAGAGAGACTGGGCAGCAAGGCGCTGCCGGTGGCAAGCGTGGCGGAAACAGCGAGGGACTTCTTCAGGAAGCTGCGGCGTGTATTGCCTTTTACCTGTTCGAGGTTGTCAGGCTTGGCGGACAGGGATGAGTCCATGTAGCGATCTCCGTGGTTTTATTTTTTTTTGGAGACGCAGTAATAGCCCGTGATAGGACATCGTACAAGTGAATTATTATCCAGCTCTGGTCGAGCTTGGAGATGAAGGCCTTCGCTCCATAGTGGTGGAATCGATATAGCCCAAGCGAAGCTTTTTATGCATAAAACGAAGTTCATATTAATTTTATAGTGCGTTTTAATCTAATCAGGCTTTCCCAGATTGGAGCATTCGCACTTGAAGATCCCGACACATTTGACACTTGGCCTCGCGCTCGCCGTCAGTTGCGCTGCAGCATTTGCGGGGCCAACCCTTGATCGCGTGACGCAAAAAGGTGAACTCACCGGTGTCCTGATGGAGAGTTACCCGCCGTTCTCTTTTCTCAATGACCAGAACCAGCTCGACGGCTTTGATGTGGATGTCGCTAAAGCTGTGGCCGAGCGCCTTGGGGTCAAGCTGAAACTTGAAACGCCTTCCTGGGACGTGATTGCCGCCGGGCACTGGAACGGTCGATACGACATCTGCGTGTGCTCGATGACGCCGAGCAAGGCGCGGGCCGAAGTGTTCGATTTTCCCGTGGAGTATTACCAGTCACCGGCGGTGATCGTGGTCAATGCAAAGGACAAGGACATTGCCACTGGCAAGGACTTGTCCGGCAAAAAAGTCGGTGTGATCAGTGCGTCGACTTATGAGGCCTATCTGAACAAGGATCTGGTCATTGAAGGCGCCGAGGACAAACCGTTGAGCTATCCGTTCGACAATGTCCAGATCGCGCCTTACGACAATGAAACCGTCGCCTTCCAGGATCTCGCACTCGGTACCGGCGTGCGCCTGGACGCTATGGTCACCAACCTGATCACCGCGCGTGAACGCATCGCTCAGGATCCGCGCTTCAAGATTGCCGGAGATCCACTGTATGCCGAACCGAACGTCGTGGCGGTCGAAAAAGGCGATGCGCAATGGAATGCGAAAGTCACCGAGGTCATCGCACAACTCAAGACTGACGGCACGCTGAGCAAAATATCCCGCAAGTGGATCGGTTCTGATATCAGCCAATGACAGCAATCAATCCGCATCCGGCCAAAGTGGCTGTCAGCCCGCAAAAGCAGCCGCCACTGACACGTCAGCTGTTCGGCTTTCGCACGCGCCTGTATCTGACGTGGGCGGCGCTGTCGGGTCTGGGCGTGTGGTTTTTCATGCGCTTCGATCTGAAGTTTTCGATCATTCTGGAGAAGTGGCCAAACCTGGTCGGCCTGCATTTGGGGCCGAACGGGTTCTTGCAGGGCGCTGCGCTGACGATATTTCTGTGTTTCTGCTCGATCTGGTTTTCGTTATTGCTGGGCTTTGTCACCGCGTTGGCCAGGCTGTCGAGCAGCGCCGTGGCGTTTGGTATCGCCAGCTTCTACGCCTCGTTCTTTCGCGGCACGCCGTTGTTGATCCAGATCCTGTTGATCTATCTGGGGCTGCCGCAGCTGGGCGTGGTGCCAGGCGCGATCAGCGCCGGGATCATCGCGCTGTCGCTCAACTACGGGGCTTATCTCAGTGAGATTTTTCGTGCCGGCATCCTCGCGGTTGCCCCGGGTCAGCGCGAAGCAGCCGCCGCATTGGGCCTGAGGCCGGCCGCGACGTTCATCCATATCATCCTGCCGCAAGCCATGCGCACGATCATTCCGCCGACCACCAGCCAGTTTATTTCGATGCTCAAGGACTCGTCCCTGATTTCGGTCATGGGTGTTTGGGAAGTGATGTTTCTGGCGCAGTCGTACGGGCGTTCGTCCTACCGTTACATCGAAATGCTGACCACCGCAGCCGCCATCTATTGGCTGTTATCCATCGGTCTCGAACTGATCCAGCATCGCCTCGAACGCCATTACGGCAGAGGCTTCAAGCATCAGCGCTGAGCCATTCCGTTGAATGATTTCTTGCAGGAACCAAGATGTCCGATCCTAAACCTCTGCTGTTTGCACTCTATGAACAAGCCAGCGTCGGGTGCGGCGGTGCGCCGAGTCTGTGGACGCACCCGGCTGACGAACGCCTGGCGATCAACTCGCTGGGCTACTGGTCAAACCTGGCGCGGATTGCCGATCAGGCGCACCTGGATATGTTGTTCTTTGGTGATGTGCTGGGCTTCTACGATGTGCTGGGTGGCAACGCCGATGCGGCAGTGAAATGGGCGGTGGAAGCACCGGCCAACGATCCGTTGATGATCATTCCGGCGTTGGCGGCCGTGACGGAAAACCTGGCATTTGGTGTCACGGTGACCACCAGTTATGAGCACCCGTTTACCCACGCCCGGCGCTTCAGCACGCTTGATCACCTCACCAATGGGCGAGTGGGCTGGAACATCGTCACCTCTTACCTGTCCAGCGCCGCCCGCAATTTCGGGCTGGAGCAAATGATCAAGCATGACGATCGCTATGAGCGCGCCGAAGAGTTTCTCGATGTGGTGTACAAACTCTGGGAAGGCAGTTGGGCCGATGACGCCGTGGTTGCCGACAAGGCCCGCCATCTGTATGCGAGAGGCGACCGAGTGCGACCGATCAATCACGAGGGTGCGCACTATCGCGTGGCCGGGCCGCACCTGACCGCACCGTCCCCGCAGCGCACCCCGTTGCTGATTCAGGCGGGCTGGTCGGGACGCGGTCGAGAGTTCGCCGCCAAGCACGCGGAACTGATCTTCATCGCCAAATCCAACCCGCAGGAAATCCGTCAGGGCCTGGAAGACATCTGGGCCCAGGCTGAGGCGCGGGGGCGTCAACGTGAAGACGTGAAATCGTTGACGGTACTGCGCATCGTCACGGCCAAAACCGAAATCGAAGCCCAGCGCAAATACGACGAGTTGCAAAGCAACTATCACTTGCAGGCACAACTGGTCAGTTACGCCGGCGACACCGGCATCGACATCAGCCGCTACGCCGACAGCGATGCACTCTCGACGCACACCGAAGGCCTGACCTCTTATGTGATGCGCCCCGATGGCAGTGGCAAGCCGCTGACGGCGGGTGATGTGAAAAAGCGCTTCGCCAGCGTTACCCGTGGCAGCGACCTGATTCTCGTCGGAACACCGCAGCAAGTCGCCGATCGCATTGAAGAACACGCGCGAATTTCCGGCACCAGCGGCTACATGCTCAACCCGTTGATCAGCCCAGGCAGCCTTGAGGACTTTGTCGAACTGGTGATTCCCGAACTGCAAAAGCGTGGGCTGTACCGGACTCAACCGCAAAGCGGCACCGTCCGTTCGCGGTTACGGGCAGATCACTCCAGCCACCTGCCAGCCTCGGCCTATGGGGCTTCGTTCCGCTTCGACAAGGCGCTTCATGGCTGACGCTATTTGACCGCATACACTTTGCGTACATAGCGCGTGCTTTTCCACGCGCACGGTGCCCCGCGCGCAACAAACACGCTGTCGCCGGTATTGACGGTCACGCTCAAACCCTCAGGCGTCTGCAACGTTACGCTGCCTTCGATCAGGTACATCAACTCATTGAGCTTGTGCGGGCGACCGTGACGTTCATAGGGCGTCGAGTCCCACACGCCGACACGCAGATCGGTTGTGGCGTCTTCGAAGGCATTACGTGACCGGCATTGCGGTGTCGGACCGATCAGAATCTGTTGCTCCGGCGCGGCGGAGGGAGACAGGTGTGCCAGCGGGTCAAGCAACGTCAGGCCGGGTGTCGCGGCTCCGCTGGCCATGGCGCAAAACGCCCACCGGGTGCCGGTCTGTGCTTCGATCCGCACGTCCGTGCCCCGGCCGATGACCGCGCTGGCGCCGACGGCCAGTTCCAGCGTCCGCTCCCGGGTTTTCAACGTCACATGCCCCGCATGGACTACGATCACCTCGGTGTGCGGGAAATCCTCGATATCAAGGCTTGCGCCTGCTTCGACGATGCCTGCAGATATGCCGTCGCTCCCTGACCAGGCAACCTGACGTCCGGTCGGGAAAGGGTCTGCGGCGTTCAAGGGTTGCTGTTTGAAAGCGGTGTCGACGCGACTGCCATCGGCACGAGCCAACAGCATGATGCAAGGTTCGGACATACGGGTGAAGCTCCAGGTCTTGAGGGGATTTCTTGGGGGGCGACCAGCGCCAGCGCGATAGTCAGCCGATGGCTTGAGTGACCAGGGCAAACTGCCGAACGCCATTGTTTGCTTGCGGTGCTGCACCGCGGGACATTTGTGCCACGGTGTCTACTTTCTTCAGGCCGGCTGCTTCCAGCCAGTCGGAAAGGCCACAATCCGCTGGAATATCAATGCGCACAAAGGCATCCGGTATCCCGGCCAGCAATGTGGCGATCAGGTGTTGGGCTTGCTCAAGGTTTTCGGCGATCAGCGGGCCGATGCAACGACCGCGACCGAATGGGCGCAGCAGGGCGAAGGCCTGCAACTGACCGTCACGCACAATGCCCACCGAATGCTCGACGACGGCGAACAGATCGGTAAGCACCGCTCGCCGATCCAGTCCGCTCCCGGCATTGGCCAGTTCCAGCACCCGCGCATGATCCGACTCGCGCAATGGGCGGCATTCTTCACCGTCTGCCAATGGCCCGGGCACGGGGGCTTGCGCCTGGCCCTGGTGCTGCTGAATCCGGCCAAACTCGACAAAACCCTGACTGGCGTACAGCGGTGCGCCGGCCACGGTTGCATTCAATATCGCCGTGCTTGACTGGCAAACCTGCAGCGCGTGTTCCATGAGCTTTCGCCCGATGCCCTGGCCCTGGTATTCGTCACTGACAATGACCAGGCCAATGGTCGTGAAATCACCTTGCGGGCAGGCAAACGCGGTGCCGATCAAACGCTCGCCATCGAGTACGACAAAGCCCTTGCTGACCCGTTGCAGCATGGCCCAGTCGTCAAGTCGATGGGGCCACTTCAATTGCACGGACAGTGCATGAGCCTTGGGCAGGTCGTCGGCAGTCATCGGCCGATAGACGTAGGAAGGGAGCGGGGTGGACATGGCGATTCTCCGATCAAGAGTGTGCGCTGGCGCCGGGTTTTGCGCCGAGGTGAAGCCTGTATCCCATCTAGATGAAAGCCTGACAAGGGGGCAGGGAATATTCGGCAGATTCCGCGAAGCACGGTCCCGAAGACCACACTTACTACTTAATCCGGGCCTTGTGTCGGCAGCAAATGCTTGGGCCTTTTTACCCTATAAAAGGCTTGTACCGAGTCTCGTCGCTCAGGCGCAGGATGTAGGTTCAATCGCCTCGATTCAGAACCGGGCTGACAGGCGCCGCAGCAACTGATGCCAAGGCTGCGATGGGGCGCAGTTTCTGCGGGCAAAGTCGCTGTCGGAAATCAAAAGCGCCAGATAAAGGCCCATAAGTGCGCATAAACAGGGGCTTTGCCCAAGGCTGGAGCGCACCGCAAAGTCTGCTGAGTGGAATGACCAAAACGGTGATTTGTATCGAACGGAGGTCGCTTTTAACGCCATCTGCTGATTTCACGGTGTTGTAATGACGGTGTGCTGCAGCGTTGCATCGCTACTGCGCAAACCAGGCAAATGCTTGTAGCGCCATTGACCTCAACGAACTTCAGGAACGCACTCAATGAGCTTTCTTCGCCCCAAATTCATTACCTTCGACTGCTACGGAACGCTGACCAATTTCCACATGGGCACAATGACCCGCGAACTCTTCGCCGATCGCGTTCCCGCTGAGCAGATGGATCAGTTCGTCAAGGATTTCTCGGCCTATCGCCTGGACCAGGTCATGGGCGACTGGATGCCGTATGACGAGATTCTCAAGACCGCTCTGGCGCGTACCTGCAAGCGTTGGGGAATCGAATACCGCGAAGAAGGCCAGCTGTATTACGACGCTGTTCCGACCTGGGGCCCGCACCCGGACGTACCGGCCGGCCTGTCGAAAATCGCCGACAAGATTCCCTTGGTGATTTTCTCCAACGCCAGCAACAGCCAGATCATGTCCAACGTCGAAAAACTCGGCGCACCTTTTCACAAAGTCTTCACGGCCGAACAGGCACAAGCCTACAAACCTCGTCTGGCGGCGTTCGAGTACATGCTCGACAACCTCAACTGCGGCCCGGAAGACATCTTGCATGTGTCCTCCAGCTTCCGTTACGACCTGATGCCGGCCCACGACATGAAGATCAAGAACAAGGCCTTCGTCGCCCGTGGTCACGAAGTACCGGGCAACGCCTTCTACAGCTACCACCAGATCCCGGACATCGGCGGTCTGGCCGCACTGGTCGGCCTGTAACGACATCCTCAGTGGCAAAGGCGGGATTGAACATGGGCAGTGAATCCTACTGGCTCGACAGCGCACCGGCCTTCACCGGCGCACAGCTCGGCGGTTTGCCCGGGCAAGTCGATGTGGCCATCGTCGGTGGCGGTTTCACCGGGCTGGCGGCGGCCCGGGCCCTGGCGCTCAAGGGCGCCAGTGTGGTGGTGCTGGAAGCCGGGCGGGTGATCGGCGAGGCTTCGGGACGCAATGGCGGGCAGTGCAACACGGGGGTGGCGCAGGATTACGCCAGCCTCAGCACCAGCCTCGGTGCCGACCGGGCGAAAGCCTATTACCAGGCTTACGAAAGTGCCGTGCAAAGCGTTGTGTCGCTGGTCGAGCAGGAGCAGATCGCCTGTGACCTGCTGCGCAACGGCAAGCTGAAACTGGCGGCAAAACCGTTGCACTACGAAGGCCTGGCCCGCACCTGCGAGCTGATCCGCAACGAAGTCGATGCCGATGTTGAATTGCTGTCTGCCGAACAGACCCGCACCGAAGTCAACTCTGCGCAGTTCCATGGCGGCCTGTTGCAGCGCAATGGCGTGCAGATGCACGTCGGGCGTTTCGGCATCGGTCTGGCAGAAGCGGCGGTGCGTCACGGTGCACTGATCCATGAGGGCACCTCGGTGCTCGACTGGAAAGCCCGGGCCGGCGGTTATCAGGTCAACACCAGCAAGGGTTCGCTGCACGCCGGGCAGGTTCTGCTGGCGACCGGTGCCTGTCAGCACGGTAGTCTGGGCTGGTATCGGCGGCGAATCGTACCGGTGGGCAGTTTCGTGATTGCCACCGAGGTCCTGCCGCGGGCGTTGATCGATCAGTTGCTGCCGGGGCGCCGCGCTTATGTCACCAGTCGAATGATCGGTAACTACTTCCGCCTGACCCCGGATAACCGTTTGCTGTTTGGCGGGCGCGCGCGGTTTGCCATGTCCGACAGTGTCAACGATGCCAAGAGCGGCAAGGTGCTGCAGGCGGCGATGGTCCAGATGTTCCCGCAACTGGCCGGCGTCAGGATCGATTACTGCTGGGGCGGCCTGGTAGACATGACCTCCGACCGTTTGCCGCGAGCCGGCCAGCACGGCGGCGTGTTCCACTCGATGGGTTACAGCGGCCACGGCGTGCAGATGTCGGTGCACATGGGGCAGGTGATGGCCGATGTGATGGCCGGCAATGCCGAGGCCAACCCCTGGCGTGAACTCGACTGGCCGGCGATCCCCGGGCATTTCGGCAAGCCGTGGTTCCTGCCTTTCGTGGGCGCCTATTACCGCTTTCAGGACTATTTGCATTGAGCTGATGTTGTGGCTTTACCGTCGTTTGCGTTTCCAGGACGTTCCGGCCAACCGGAACACTTGAGCCTTCTTAATTTCGACAGGTAGCACTGAAATGACTGATCACAAGAACGACTCACCATTGATCTCAGGCGAAGCAAGCCTGCGGGTATTCGAAGGCCTCAATCGCGGCATGTCACGTCGTCACGCGTTACAAATGCTCGGTGTGGCCGGCGTAGCGGCTGCCGGCGCCGGCAGCCTGTTTGGTGCTGCCGGCAAACTGCTGGCCGATGATACGGCGACGCCGGGCAGAGGCAAGCCAGGTGGGCGGATACGCGTCGCCGGCATGTCCAGCTCCACCGCCGACACCCTCGATCCGGCCAAAGGCGCGCTGTCCACCGATTATGTGCGGCACTACATGTTCTATAACGGCCTGACCCGTTTCGACGCGCACCTGGTGCCGCAACTGGAGCTGGCCGAGCGCATCGACAACACCGACGCGACCCTGTGGACGATCACCCTGCGCAAGGACGTGACTTTCCACAACGGCAAAACCCTCAGCGCGGCCGACGTGGTGTTCTCGCTGTCACGACACAAGGATCCGCTGACCGGCTCCAAAGTCATGCCACTGATGGAGCAATTCGCCGAAATCAAGGCCACGGGGGCCAACGAAGTACAGATTCGCCTGACTGCACCGAACGCCGAATTGCCGTCGATTCTGGCCGTCTCGCATCTGCTGATCGTTCCCGAAGGCACCACCGACTTCAACCAGGGCATTGGTACCGGACCGTTCAAGGTCAAGGAGTTCAAACCGGGCGTACGTTCGGTGGCCGCACGCAACACCGGCTACTGGAAGCCTGGCCTGCCGTACCTCGACGAAATCGAATTCATTGCCATCGGCGACGAGCCGTCGCGGGTCAACGCGCTGCTGTCCGGCGACGTGCACATGATCAATGAGGTCAACCCGCGCTCCACCGACCGGATCAAGGCCAGCGCCAAACACCGGGTCGTTGATGCGCCGTCGGGCAACTACACTGATTTGATCATCCGTCAGGATCAGTTGCCCGGTCAGAACGCCGATTTCACCCAGGCGATGAAGTACCTGCTCGATCGCGAACAGATCAAGTCGGCGGTGTTTCGCGGCTTTGCCGTGGTCGGCAACGATCATCCGATCGCGCCCGGCTCGCGCTACTACAACAGCGACCTGCCGCAAACGGTCTACGACCCGGAAAAAGCCAAGTTCCTGCTGAAAAAAGCGGGCATGGAAAACATCAGCATGGAGCTGTTTGCGTCGCCTGCCGCAACGGGTTCCGTCGATATCGCAGTGCTGTTGCAGCAGTCGGCCAAACAGGCCGGGCTCAAACTCGACGTCAAGCGCCTGCCGAGCGACGGCTACTGGTCCAACCACTGGATGAAGCACCCGATCAGCTTCGGCAACATCAACCCACGTCCGAACGCCGACGTGATGTTCTCGCAGTTCTTCCAGTCGAAGGCGCCGTGGAACGAGTCCGGCTGGAAGAACGAGCAGTTCGATCAGTTGCTGATGCTCGCCCGCGGCGAAACCGACGATGCCAAGCGCGGCAAGATGTACGCAGACATGCAGACCCTGGTGCACGACCACTGTGGCATCGGCATTCCGGTGTTCATCAGCAACATCGACGGCGTCGATCAACGGATCAAGGGCTACGGCAGCAACCCGCTCGGCGGCTTCATGGGTTACATGTTCGCCGAGCAGGTCTGGCTGGACGCTTGAACAGAGCCGTCGAAATGAACGGCAAGCCAGGTGCAGGAGGGTAGGCGATGAATAGCAGCACACTGTGGTTGATCGGTCGACGGCTGGGCGCCGCGATCGTGACTTTGTTGATCGTATCGATGGTCGTGTTCGCGATCACGGCGGTACTGCCTGGAGACGCGGCACAACAATCCCTTGGCCAGTTTGCCACCCCGGAGCAGGTGGCGGCGCTGCGCCTGAAACTGGGGCTCGATCAACCCGGTGTGGTGCGTTACCTGCACTGGTTGATGAGCCTGCTCAGTGGCGATATGGGCGTGTCGGTATCGAACGCGATGCCGGTTGTCGAGCTGATGGCCGGGCGTGTGCCCAACACCCTGATGCTGGCGGCCGCCACGGCGCTGGTGTCGGTGCCGGTGGCGCTGGTTCTCGGCATCGGCTCGGCGATGGGCCGGGGCGGGCGGATCGACAGTGTCCTGAGTTTCACCACCCTGGCCATGGTCGCGGTGCCGGAGTTTCTGGTGGCGACCCTTGCGGTGCTGATCTTTGCGGTAAACCTGGGCTGGTTGTCGGCGCTGTCCTATGCCAGTGACATCACTTCACCGTGGCAATTCATGCGCACCTACGCCTTGCCGGTGATGACGCTGTGCTGCGTGATCGTTGCGCAAATGGCGCGGATGACACGCGCGGCAGTGATCGACCAGCTCGACAGCCCCTACGTGGAAATGGCCCGGCTCAAAGGCGTCAGTCCGATGCGCATCGTACTGCGCCACGCTTTGCCCAATGCCATCGGGCCGATTGCCAATGCGATTGCGCTGAGCCTGTCGTATCTGCTCGGCGGGGTGGTGATTGTTGAAACCATCTTCAACTATCCCGGCATCGCCAGCCTGATGGTCGATGCCGTGACCAACCGTGACATGGCACTGGTGCAGGCCTGCACCATGTTGTTCTGTACGGCTTATCTGGGTCTGGTGCTGATTGCCGACCTGTGCGCGATTCTGTCCAATCCGAGGCTGAGAAACCAATGAACAATCTCATTGTGAAATCGACGCCTGCGGCCCCCGATCTGTCAGCCGGCAAGGTGTCTCACGGTCCCGTGTGGCTGGGACTCATCGGCGCGGCCATCTGCGTTATCTGGTTGCTGGTTGCGTTATTCGGCCCGTGGCTGGCGCCGCATCCGGTCGGCGAGGTGGTCTCGGGCAACGTGTTTGACAACATCAGCGCGGTGTACCCGTTCGGCACTGATTATCTGGGCCGCGACATGCTCAGCCGGGTGCTCGTCGGCGCGCGCTTCACTGTCGGCCTGGCGTTGATTGCGGCGGTGCTGGCCAGTGCGCTGGGCACCGGTTGTGCGCTGCTGTCGGTGGTGTCGCCGAAATGGCTGGACGAAGTGATCAGCCGCTTGATGGACGCTTTTATCTCGATCCCGAGCAAGATGCTCGCGTTGATCATGGTTTCGGCGTTCGGCTCTTCAGTGACCCTGCTGATCAGCACGGCGGTGTTGAGCTTCGCCCCGGGCGCGTTCCGTATCGCCCGCAGCATGGCGGTGAACATCGAAGCGCTGGAGTATGTGCAGGTCGCCCGAACCCGTGGCGAGCGGCGCTTGTACATCGCCTGCGTGGAGATCCTGCCGAATATGCTCAACCCGGTGCTGACTGACCTGGGCTTGCGGTTCGGTTTCATCGTGCTGCTGCTCAGCGGCATGAGTTTTCTCGGGCTGGGCGTGCAACCGCCGGATGCCGACCTCGGTTCGCTGGTGCGGGAAAACATCGGCGGCCTCAATCAGGGCGCCCCGGCCATCGTCATCCCGGCGCTGGCCATCGGCACCCTGACCATCGGCGTGAATCTGTTTATCGACAGATTGTCGTCGCGACGTAGTCGCCGCACGGGAGGCCATTGAAATGACCCAATTGATTCGAGTTGAAGACCTGCGCGTGGTCGCTTGCGGCGAGCACGGGGAAACCGAAATCGTCAAAGGCGTGAGCTTTGCCCTGGAACAAGGTGAAGTGCTGGCGTTGATCGGCGAATCGGGCTCGGGCAAGACCACAATTGCCCTCGCTCTGTTGGGGTACGCCCGACGGGGCTGTCGGTTGTCCGGCGGCGTGGTACAGGTCGGCGAGCACGACATGCTCGCGCTCAGCGAGCAGCAATTGCAGGGCCTGCGCGGTAATCGGGTGTCGTATATCGCGCAGAGCGCTGCGGCGGCTTTCAACCCGGCGAAGAAGCTGATCGACCAAGTGGTGGAGGGCGCCTTGATTCACGGCCTCGGCACCCGCGCCACCCTTGAGGCCAAGGCCATTGAGCTGTTCCGCGATTTGGCCCTGCCAGACCCGGATCACATCGGCCAGCGTTACCCGCATCAGGTGTCCGGCGGGCAACTGCAGCGGGTGATGGCGGCAATGGCGCTGATCAGTGATCCGTTGCTGGTCATCCTCGACGAACCGACCACGGCGCTCGATGTGACGACCCAGATCGACGTGTTGCGTGCGTTCAAGCGCGTGGTGCGTGACCGTGGCGCGACAGCGGTGTATGTGTCCCATGACCTGGCCGTGGTGGCGCAAATGGCGGATCAGATCGTCGTGCTCAATGGCGGTCAGATATACGAACAAAGCGCTACGGCGGCGCTCCTCAAAGGCCCGAGTCATGAATACACCCGCAGTCTGCTGGCGGCCGCGCGGCCGGACACGACGATCCGCCCACCTTGCGGAATTGCCGAAGAAACTCCGCTGCTGACCATTCGCGGCCTGACCGCCGGTTACGGCAACAAGAACACCCAGGGCATGCCGGCCATTCGTGTACTGGAAGACATTGATCTGACCGTGCGCCGGGGCCAGGCGATTGGTGTGATCGGCGAGTCGGGGTCGGGCAAGTCAACGCTGGCCCGCGTGGTGGCCGGCTTGCTGACGCCGGCATTGGGCGGGCTGACCTTTGACGGGCAACCGCTGGGCGGTTGTCTGTCCGAACGCAGCGACGAGCAATTCCGGCGAATCCAGATGGTGTTCCAGAACGCCGACACGGCGCTCAATCCGATGCACAGCATCAGCACGATTCTGAGTCGGCCGCTGAAGATGTATTTCAACCTCAAAGGCGCGGCGTTGCGCGAGCGTATCGGCGAATTGCTGGATCTGGTGCGCCTGCCGCGAGCCTTGGCCGAGCGTCGTCCGAGCGAGTTGTCCGGCGGGCAGAAACAGCGGGTGAACCTGGCGCGGGCACTGGCGGCCAAACCCGATCTGATCCTTTGCGATGAAGTGACCTCGGCGCTGGACACCGTGGTCGGTGCAGCGATTCTTGAATTGCTCCGCGACTTGCGTGAGCAGCTCGGCGTGTCCTACCTGTTCATCAGTCATGACATCTCCACCGTGCGCGCGCTGTGCGATGACGTGGTGGTGATGTACAGCGGCCACAAGGTTCAGGCCGGCAGCCGCCAGTCGTTTGCGCAGGCGCCGTTCCATCCCTACACCGATCTGTTGATTCACTCGGTGCCGGAGCTGCGCCAGGGCTGGCTGGAAACCTGCGGGACGACTTGCGGCGAACTGCCGCCCATCGGGCCCAAAGCCAATGTCGCCGAGCTGTGCACCTTCCTCAATCGCTGCCCGGTGCGCGTCGATGGCCTGTGCAACCGTACGGCACCCAACCGCCGAATCATCGACGGTGGCAGTGAAATTCTTTGCCACCACGACAGCGTCGAACTGCTGAAAACCCAGCGGGACGTGACCACCTTCAATCAGGGAGCCTATGCATGAGCGCTCGTTTTGTGAGACTGGCCGAGCAGGGCCGGGTGACCGTCGGGTTGACCGTGGATGGCGTGCCCATCAAGGCGTTGCAGGGCGACACACTGATGGTCGCATTGCTCACTCAGGGCGATGCGCTACGCCAGTCGGAATTCGATGCCGGTCGACGTGCCGGGTTCTGCCTGATGGGCGCCTGCCAGGATTGCTGGGTGTGGACGCGCAGCGGCGAACGTCTGCGTGCGTGCTCCAATGAAGTCCGTGAAGGGCTGGATCTCGTCACCACACAACCGGAGGCGACATGGCCACTGCACGGGTAGTTATCGTCGGCGCCGGCCCTGCGGGGATTCGCTGCGCCGAGACGTTGGTGAAGGCCGGCATCAAACCGGTCCTGATCGATGAAAATCGCCGCGACGGCGGCCAGATCTATCGTCGCCAACCCGAAGGTTTCACCCGCGACTACCGCGCGCTGTACGGCACTGAAGCGGCCAAGGCGCGCGACCTGCACGAGAGTTTCGAGCGCTTGCGCCCACACATCGATTACCGGCCCGACACGCTGGTGTGGAATCTGGTGCCCAGGCAGTTGAGCTGCGTCAGTCAGGGTCACCATACGACGGTGGACTTCGACGCGTTGATCCTGTGTACCGGCGCCACGGACCGTTTGATGCCCATTGAAGGCTGGCAGCTGGCGGGCACCTACAGCCTCGGCGGGGCGCAGATCGCGCTCAAGTCGCAGGCGGTTTCCATCGGCCATCGCGTGGTGTTCATGGGCAGTGGTCCGCTGCTGTATCTGGTGGCCAGCCAGTACGTGAAGGCCGGCGCCAACGTCACTGCGGTGCTTGATACATCGCCGATGAGCAAACGCATTGTCGCGCTGCCGAAGATGCTCGCGCGGCCTGGAGTGTTGCTCACCGGGATGAAACTGTTGGCGCAGTTGTATCAGGCGAAAATACCGGTGCATCTGGGGATCAAGCCGGAGCTCATATCGGGAGATGCCACTAGCGGCGTCAGTGGCGTGCGCGTGCGCTCAGCCAAAGGCGAAACCCTGGACATCGATTGCGATGCCGTGGCCCTGGGGTATCACTTGCGTCCGGAAACCCAGCTGGCCGATCTGGCCGGGTGTCGCATGCGTTTTGATGAAGCGTCCGGCCAGTGGTGGCTGGCGCTTGATGAAGAGGGCCGTACTTCGGTCAGCGGTGTGTACGCCGCCGGCGACGGGGCCAAGATTCGCGGTGCCGATGCAGCTGAACATGCCGGACGCCTGGTGGCGATGGCGCTGCTGGAGGATCAGCAACAACCGGTGGATGCCGGTTTTCGCGCAGAGCAACGGCGCGTACTGGCGGTAATGGATCAGTTCCGCCTCGGTCTGGCGCAGGCATTTCCCTGGCCCGCCGAACAGGCCGGGGCGTTGCCGGATTCGGCGATCGTCTGTCGCTGCGAGATGATCAGCGCGGGCGAACTGCGCCGTACGGTCAGCGAAAAGGGTGCGTGCGAAGTCAATCGGGCCAAAGCTTTCAGTCGGGTCGGCATGGGCCGTTGCCAGGGCCGCTACTGCTCGCAGGCCGGCGCCGAAGTGATTGCCGCCGCGGCTGGCGTGAGTGTGCAACAGGTCGGTCGCCAACGCGGTCAGGCCCCCGTCAAACCGTTGCCGATGGTCATCATCGAGGAGCCGTCATGAACTCGCAGAAAAGTGATGTATTGATTATCGGCGGCGGCATCATGGGTGCGGCGTCAGCGTTTTTCCTGCGTCAGCGCGGGCACTCCGTGACGCTGCTCGAGCGCGACCAGATTGGCCAATACGCCAGCGGCGTCAACTTCGGCAACGTGCGGCGTCAGGGTCGTTATCTGGGGCAACTGGAGTTGGCCAACCGTTCGTTTGCGCTGTGGAAGCGCTTGCCGGAGCTGATTGACGACGATCTGGAATTCATCGCCAGCGGCCACATGCGTGTGTGTTACCGCGAAGACGAAATTGCCGAGCTCGAGGCGTATGCCGCTGCACCGGAGGCGGCCCAACTGGATCTGCAGGTCTATCGCGGCGCTGAACTGCATCGGCGCTTTCCGTTTCTTGGGCCGGACGTGAAGGGGGGCTCCTACGCGCCGCACGACGGTCACGCCAACCCGCGTCTGGCGGCGCCGGCATTCGCTCGGGCGGCGCGGCGGATCGGTGCGCGTATCGAAGAACAGACCGAAGTGGCCGAAGTGCAGAAAATCGGAAGCGAGTTCAGCGTCACCACCACCGATGGCCGGCAATATCGCGCCGCACAACTGCTGATCACTGCCGGCGCCTGGGGCGAGAAACTGTCCGCGCAGTTCGGCGAACCGGTTCCGCTGGACACCCATGGCCCGCAGATGGCGGTGACGGAACCGGTGCCATACGCCTTGCCGACGGTGATTGGGGTGTTCACCAAGATACCTGAGGAAGTCATTTATTTCCGGCAGATTCCGCGCGGCAACATCATCATTGGCGGCGGCTATCGCAGCAAACCGGACATGCTCAATCGCCGCGCTTATGTCGAGCCGCGCAGCATCCTCAACCAGATCCGGCAAATGCGCCGACTGTTGCCGGGTGTCGGCAATCTGAACATCATCCGGGTCTGGAGCGGCATCGAAAGCTATCTGCCGGACTCGCTGCCGATCATGGGGCCAAGCGGTACGGTCGATGGCCTGTATTACGCGTTCGGCTTCTGCGGTCATGGTTTCCAGTTGGGGCCGGGCGTCGGTGACGTCATGGCTGAGCTGATCAGCACCGGCAGCACTTCCACGTTGATCGAACCCTTTTCCATACGCCGGTTCGCCCCCTTGGCCGAACAACGGAGCAAAGCCTCATGAAACCCCGTGTACTGGAGATTCTCAAACGATTGATTGCGTTCGATACCGTGTCGTCGGAGTCGAACATGGCGTTGATCGAGTACGTTCGCGAGTTGCTGCTGAGCAAGGGCATCGAGTCGCTGATCGTCAAGGACGAAAGCGGCAAGAAGGCCAATCTGTTTGCCAGCACCGGCCCGAAAGACCAACCGGGCATTCTGCTGTCCGGGCACACCGACGTGGTGCCAGCAGCGGGGCAGGCGTGGACGGTTCCACCGTTCCAGGTGACGGAGCAGAACGGGCGGGTTTACGGGCGCGGCAGTTGCGACATGAAAGGCTTTATCGCGCTGGCCATCGACGCCATGCTTGAGGCTGCTGAACATTCCCTCAGCCGTCCGCTGCAACTGGCGCTGTCACACGACGAGGAAATCGGCTGCGTTGGCGTGCGGCGTTTGCTCGATGTGCTGCACCTAGCGCCGGTGCGGCCGTTCCTGTGCCTGATCGGCGAACCGACCAACATGCAGTTTGTGCTGGGGCACAAGGGCAAGGGCTCGTACCGCACCTATTGTCGGGGGCTGGAGGCGCATTCTTCGCTGGCGCCGCGCTCGGTCAACGCGATCCACGTGGCCTGCGATTTCATTGCAGCGTTGCGTGAATCCCAGCGTCAACTGCAGGAGCAGGGCGCCCGGGATGCCGATTACGACGTGCCTTACACCACCGTGCACGTGGGCCAGATCGGCGGTGGCCGGGCGCTGAATATCGTGCCGAATCTGTGCACGGTGGATTTTGAAGTGCGCAATTTGCCGGCCGATGATCTGGAACAGATCCTCGCGCAGATGCAGGAGCGTGCCGAGGTGATCGTGCGCGAGGCGCAGAAGCTCTCGAGTGTGGCAGCCATCGAGATTGAAACGGTCAACATCTATCCCGGACTGGACACCCATCCGAGCGTCGAAGCGGTACGGTTCCTGAAAAATTTCGCGGCGCCGGATACTGCGACGTCCAAGGTTTCGTTCGGTACGGAAGGCGGGTTGTTCAAGCAGCGTCTGGATGTGCCGGTGGTTGTCTGCGGGCCAGGTTCGATCGAGCAGGCGCACAAGCCCGACGAGTTTATCGAGATCAGTCAGATGGAAGCGGGGGAGCGCTTTCTGGAGGGTTTGCTCGGTTCGTTGAAACGATAGGAAACAGCAATTCTGCTGTTCCACCGCCAATTTCAGCAGCCGACACTGTCCGCTACGCGCTTTCAGCATCCTTATCCGTCGAGTCTCCCTAGACTGGAATCTGTCTCGGATCAGGACTCGACCATGCTCAAGAATCGTTTGAAAGACCCCGGTCTTCTCGCAGAACTCGCTTATGTGAACGGCCAGTGGATCGGCGCCGATGACCGCGCGACCCTGGATGTCGTCGACCCGGCCAGCGGCGAATTGATCGGCCGCGTGCCCGCCATGCAAGGCGTGGAAACCCGACGCGCCATCGACGCCGCCGAACAGGCCTGGCCCGCCTGGCGGGCACGACCGGCCGCCGAACGTGCGGCGCTGCTGGAGCGCTGGTATCAGGCGATGATCGACAACCTCGACGACCTGGCGCTGATCATGACTTGCGAACAAGGCAAGCCGCTGAATGAAGCCAAAGGTGAAATCCGCTACGGCGCGGGTTTCGTCAAATGGTTTGCCGAAGAGGCTCGGCGGATTTACGGCGAAACCATGCCGGCGCCCAGCGGCGACCGCCGACTGTTGACGCTCAAGCAACCGGTGGGTGTCTGCGCGGCGATCACACCGTGGAATTTCCCCAACGCGATGATTACCCGCAAGTGTGCACCGGCCCTGGCGGCAGGGTGTCCGATCATCGTCAAGCCGTCGGATCTGACGCCGCTGTCGGCGCTCGCGTTGGCGGTGTTGGCTGAGCGCGTCGGCATTCCGGCCGGGGTGTTCAATGTCCTGACCGGCATGCCCACCGGGATTGGCGAAGAGCTGACCGGTAACCCGACGGTGCGCAAGATTTCCTTTACCGGCTCCACCGCGGTGGGCCGTTTGCTGATGCGCCAGAGTGCCGAACACATCAAGCGATTGAGCCTGGAACTGGGCGGCAACGCACCGTTCATTGTGTTTGATGATGCTGATCTTGAGCAGGCGATTAACGGCATCATGCTGAGCAAGTTTCGCAACGCCGGGCAGACCTGCGTCTGCGCCAACCGGATTCTGGTAGAGGACGGCATTTACCCGCGTTTTGCCCAGCGTCTGGTCGAGGAGGTCGGCAAGCTCAAGGTCGGCAATGGCCTGCAGGACAACGTGACCATTGGCCCGCTGATCAACAAGGCTGCCGTGAGCAAGGTGGCCCGCCACATCAATGATGCCTTGAGCCAGGGCGCGCAGTTGCTCTGCGGCGGCGTTCCCGAGGGTGACAGTCAATTTGTCCAACCGACGGTGCTTGGCGATGCCCATGCCGGCATGCTCCTGGCCAACGAAGAAACCTTCGGCCCGGTCGCGCCGCTGATGCGGTTCACCGACGAAGCCGAAGCCTTGGCGCTGGCCAACGCCACGCCGTTTGGCCTCGGTGCCTATTACTTCACTCAAGACTTGCGTCGCTCATGGCGTTTCGGCGAGGCGCTGGAGTTCGGCATGGTTGGCCTCAACACCGGAATCATCTCCATGGAAGTCGCGCCCTTCGGCGGCATCAAGCAATCGGGGCTGGGCCGTGAAGGCAGCAAATACGGTCTTGACGAATACCTTGAAGTCAAAGCCTTCCACATCGGCGGCTTGTAACTTCACAACAACGGGGAGCCACAACTGATGAGCAAGGTCTTCAAGATCGCCGCGATTGCCGGCGACGGGATTGGCAAGGAAGTGCTGCCCGAGGGGCTGCGGGTTCTGGAGCAGGCCGCGAAAAAATGGCAGCTGGACTTGAGCATTGAAGTGCTCGACTGGGCGCATTGCGATTATTACCTGGAACACGGGCAGATGATGCCCGAGGACTGGTTCGAGCAGCTCAAGGGCTTCGACGC
This sequence comes from Pseudomonas sp. CH235, assembly GCF_004368175.1. Taxonomy (NCBI): domain Bacteria; kingdom Pseudomonadati; phylum Pseudomonadota; class Gammaproteobacteria; order Pseudomonadales; family Pseudomonadaceae; genus Pseudomonas; species Pseudomonas sp. CH235. Next base: position 314,975 of record NZ_RRZJ01000001.1, on the reverse strand, counting down.
GATTTACTTCGGCGCCGTGGGCTGGCCGGAGAAAGTGCCGGACCATATTTCCCTGTGGGGATCGCTGCTGAAATTCCGTCGCGACTTCGACCAGTACGTGAATATCCGCCCGGTGCGCCTGTTCCCCGGGGTGCCATGCCCGTTGGCCGGACGCGAACCGGGGGATATCGATTTCGTGGTGATTCGCGAGAACACCGAAGGCGAGTATTCATCGGTCGGCGGCAAGATGTTCGAAGGCACCGAGCATGAGTTCGTGCTGCAGGAATCGGTCTTCACCCGCCGGGGTGTCGACCGGATTCTCAAGTTTGCCTTCGACCTGGCCCAGACCCGGCCACGCAAGCGCCTGACCGCAGCGACCAAGTCCAACGGCATTTCGATCAGCATGCCTTATTGGGACGAGCGCACCGCACTGATGGCCGCGCAGTACCCGCAGGTGACGTGGGACAAGCAGCACATCGATATCTTGTGCGCGCGCTTCGTTCTGCAACCGGATCGGTTCGATGTGGTGGTGGCGTCGAACCTGTTCGGCGACATCCTCTCCGACCTGGGGCCGGCGTGTGCCGGAACCATCGGCATTGCGCCGTCGGCCAATCTTGATCCGCAGCGACGCTTTCCGTCACTGTTCGAGCCGGTGCATGGTTCGGCGCCGGACATCTATGGGCAGAACATCGCCAACCCGATTGCGATGATCTGGTCCGGGGCGCTGATGCTCGATTTCCTGGGCAACGGTGACGAGCGTTATCGCGCAGCACACGATGGGATCCTGCAGGCGATCGAGCGGGTGATCGCCGAGGGCCCGATCACCCCGGACCTGGGCGGGAAGGGCTCGACCCAGGATGTCGGCAGGGCCATCGCCGAGTTCCTCTGAAACATCGTCATCCTCTGCACGAGTGAGCCTGCTCGCTCGTGCAGAGGGTCTGAATCAGTAGCCTTTGTTGCGGTCGATCTGACCGTTCATGGGCTCGCCGCGTTCGAAGCTGCGGATATTTTCCAGCAGGACAGCAAATGCACTTTCCGGCTGGGTCATTGCCGCGATATGCGGCGTCAGCAGAATCTGCGGGTGGCCCCAGAAAGGATGATCTGCCGGCGCCGGTTCGTTCTGCACCACATCCAGCACCGCGCCGCTGAGTTGCCCGCTGTCCAGCGCCTGGAGCAAGTCTTCTTCCACCAGATGCCCACCGCGCCCCATGTTGATCAGGGCCGCGCCACGCGGTAATTGCCGAAACAACTCACGATTGAGAATGCCACGGGTCTGCTCGGTCAGCGGCAATACGCAAATCAAAATGTCGCACTGGCTCAGAAACGCCGGCAGTTGCTCGCGACCGGCAAAGCACTCGACGCAGGCAATCCGATGCGCACTGCGCGCCCAGCCCTTGAGGGCAAAGCCCAGGGGCTGCAAGGTGGCGAGAATCTGCTGCGCCTGAGTACCGAGGCCCATCACCCCCACCCGACGCTGATGCGCCGGCTGCAGCAGGTGCGCCTGCCAACACCGCGCGATCTGCTGCTGGCGATAGCGCAACATGTCCCGGTGCAAAGCGAGCACGGCAAAACTGGCGTACTCGCACATGCCTTGGGTGATCCCGGGATCGAGCAGGCGCACCACCGGAAGACTTGGCGGGACACGGCTCAGGTCCAGTTGATCGACGCCGGCCGACAACGCGAATAACACCTGCAGATTCGGCAGCACCGTCTGCAGATCTTCTGGCGCCTGCCACGCCGCCAGGTATTTGATGTCTGCGGGATCGCCGATGTCCGGCCAGGCGCGCCATTCGATGTCCGGGGCATGTTCGGCGAACAGTGCTTTCCACCGTTCGCCGCGCACGGGGTCAGCTTTGTAGAGCAGGGCCATGGTCAATTCCTGAGGAGGTTGAAGGTGCTCCCATCATCGCCCAACCCCAGAGCAGGATCTGTCGAAAGCAGCGCTGCGAACACTGCGCGTCACCTCATATACGCACGCGCCCGGCAGATTCGGCGGCCTGAAGGAATCTGCCGTTTGGCAGGGTGAAAACAGTCGATCCGGATTTCTCAGGGGCCAAGTTCGGCGTAGTTCGTTACGCACAAGTCTTAATCTTAAGACCCTGTGTAACCACCTCCTGCATTCACTCCGGGCTGCCGGACTCACGAAGGGAAATGCCATGAACAGCCAAGTCGACCAAACGCCTCATTTACTCCGTCAGCGTGATCAGTTCGTGCCACGCGGACTGGTCACCGCTCACCCACTGGTGATTGATCGCGCCCAAGGGGCTGAATTGTGGGACGTGGACGGCCAGCGTTATCTGGACTTCGTCGGCGGCATCGGCGTGCTGAACATCGGCCATAACCATCCCAAAGTGGTTGCAGCGGTGCAGGCCCAATTGCAAAAAGTCTCGCACGCCTGCTTTCAGGTGGTGGCCTACAAGCCGTATCTGGATCTGGCCCAGCGTTTGTGCGAAATGATAGGTGGCGAGGAACATTACAAAGCGGCGTTCTTCACCTCTGGCGCCGAAGCCGTGGAGAACGCGGTGAAAATCGCCCGCGCTCACACCAACCGCTCTGCGGTGATCTCCTTCCGCGGCGGTTTCCATGGACGCACCTTGCTCGGCACCACGCTGACCGGCATGAGCCAGCCCTACAAACAGAACTTCGGGCCATTCGCGCCGGAGGTGTTTCACACCCCATATCCCAATGCCTATCGCGGCGTCACCAGTGAGATGGCGCTCAAGGCGCTGGACGAGTTGCTCGCCACCCAGGTTGCGCCGGAGCGGGTTGCGGCGATCATCATTGAACCCGTGCAGGGCGACGGTGGTTTCCTTGCGGCGCCGGCACCATTCCTCCAGGCATTGCGCGAGTTGACCCACAAGCACGGCATCGTGCTGATCCTCGATGAAATCCAGACCGGATTCGGCCGCACCGGCAAGTGGTTCGGTTTCCAGCACGCCGGCATCCAGCCTGATCTGGTCACCGTCGCCAAGAGTCTGGCCGGCGGGCTACCGTTGTCGGGCGTGGTCGGCAAATCTGAAATCATGGATTCGCCACTGCCCGGAGGCCTCGGCGGCACCTACGGCGGCAATGCACTTTCCTGCGCCGCGGCCCTTGCGGTGATCGACGCTTATGAAGAAGAGAAACTGCTCGAACGTGGCGATGCATTGGGCAAGCGTCTGCGTGAAGGTTTGCTGCAGTTGCAGCGCCGCCACCCGCAGATCGGTGACGTACGCGGCACCGGTTTCATGCTGGCCATCGAGCTGATCAAAGACGATGAAGCGCGCTCCCCGGACGCTGATCTGAACCAGCGGGTGATCGATGAAGCGCGCAAAGGTGGCTTGCTGGTGATCAAGTGCGGCGTCTATCGCAACGTCCTGCGCTTCCTCGCGCCACTGGTGACGACCGAAGCGCAGATCGACGAAGCGTTGCAGATTCTGCAGGCTGCATTGGCACGGGTATTGAACTGATGTCCGCCGGGTTCAGCGGCGCGGTCGCTGGCCAGCGTCGCTGAACCTTTTTGGCGCACGGATTGATGAAACGCATCATCGGAGGCTGTGTACACCATGGGGCTGACTGATTATCGAGCACTGCTCATCGATTGCGACGAAGTCCTGGTTGACCGTGATTCGGGTGTCTGGACAGCGCTGCAGCCGTTGCTCGACAGCCGGGGCGGGCGCCCGGACAAGGAACAGGTGCTGGGCGAATTTCGCGAGGTGGTGCAGGGGCTCTATCCGCGCTTTGCCGAACTGGGCTTCAGTGGATTGCTGTGTTTTGCCCATCGCCAATTGGCCGAGCGCTGGAGCTTGAAAGCCAGTTGGGAGGAGGGCATGAGTTTCGCGCGCTCTGCTGCCAACTGGTCATTGTTCGAAGACGCACCGGGAGCGATGCTGTACTTGCGCAAGTTTTATCGCCTGTTGGTGGTGGGCGACCGGGATGCCGAGGATCGCGCCGTGTTGTGCGAGCATCTGGGGATTGTGGCCGATGACTTTATTTCGCTGGCCAGCGATCCGCTGCGGGACGAGGACTGGTTGAATGCCAACGAGCTGAAGCCGGAGCACATTCTGCGGGTGACCCGACCCGCCGCCCGTGGCCCGGCGCTGAGCGATGTGTGTCTGATCGGTCGCGAACGGGGCCAACAGCCGACCCCATGCGCTGCGGATTATTGCATCAACAGCATGGCTGATCTGGTCGCACAGCATCAGCAGTGTTTACGGCGCTGATTTTGCTAGTAGATTGTCCTACAAATGGCAGTCAAGAGGTTCGCAATGGAAGGTTTAGTCAAACTGGACCGCATCGACATCAGTATCCTGGTTGAGTTGCAGAGGGACGGGCGCATGACCAATGTCAGCCTGGCCGATGCCGTGGGATTGTCGGCCAGCCCCTGTCTGCAACGGGTCAAGCGGCTGGAATCGGCCGGGTACATTTCCAGCTACAAGGCACACCTGAACCTGGCGAAGATCACCGAATCGGTAACGGTCTTCACCGAAATCACCCTGAGTGACCACAAGCGCGAAGACTTCGCCAAGTTCGAGTCGAATATCCGGCTGGTGGATGAAGTGCTCGAGTGCCATTTGATCAGCGGTGGTTACGATTATCTGGTGCGTTTCATGACGCGCAGTATTCAGCACTATCAGGAAGTGATTGAAAGCCTGCTGGATAAAAACATCGGCATTTCCAAGTACTTCAGCTACATCGTTATCAAGTCCCCGGTGCTCAAGGACGGTGTGCCGTTGCGCAAGTTGTTGCGGCACTGAAGCTCCCTACATCCATCAGGTGCGAACCAATGGGGGACAGCTGACTGTCCCCCATTGTGTGCTAGCCACCAAAGCCGACGATGGCTTTGGTTTCCAGATATTCCTCAAAGCCGTAGACACCGAATTCACGACCATTTCCGGATCGTTTGTAGCCACCGAACGGGGCCATGGGATTCCAGGCCGGGTGGTTGAGCAGTACTTGTCCTGCGCGGATGCGTGAGGCAACGGCGCGTGCATGATCAAGGTCGCGGGATTGAACGTGAGCGCTCAGTCCGTACACGGTGTCGTTGGCTATCGCGACAGCCTCATCGAGCGTTTCATAGGCAATGATGCACAGCACTGGTCCGAAGATTTCCTCCTGGGCAATGCGCATGCTCGAATCAACCTCGGAAAATACCGTCGGTCGGGCATAGAAGCCCGTTTCATGACCAGGCATCCGTCCTGGTCCGCCGCAGACGAGTTTGGCCCCTTCATTCAGGCCCGATTCGATCATGGCTTGCACACGCTTGAACTGGGCCTCATTGGCTATTGGGCCGAGTACTGTCTCTTCCGATTGTGGATCCCCCACGATGATCGCGTTGGCGGTTGCGGCGGCCAGTGCCTCGACTTCCGCCAGCCGGTCCCTGGGTACGATCATTCTGGTCGGGGCGCTGCAGGATTGCCCGACGTTGCGAAACGCCGTCATCACGCCCAGTGACACGACGTTGGCGAAGTCGGCATCGGGCAGCAGCACGTTGGGTGACTTGCCGCCCAGTTCCTGGGTGACGCGTTTCACTGTAGGAGCGGCCGCCTGTGCGACCAGCGCACCTGCGCGGTTTGAACCGGTGATCGAAATCATATCGATATCCGGGTGCGCAGCCATGGCGCCGCCGACCTCGGGGCCCGTGCCATTGACCAGGTTGAAGACACCCGGTGGCAGGCCGGCGTCATGCACCAGTTGGGCGAAAAGAAGGGCGCTCAACGGTGACAGTTCGCTGGGCTTCAGCACCACCGTGCATCCGGCCGCAATCGCTGGAGCCATCTTGGCGGTGATTTGATAAAGCGGCCAGTTCCAGGGGGTGATGAGACCGCAGACACCGATGGGTTCGCGTTCAATCGCGGTGCCGCCTTCAACCGTCTGGAAGCGATAGGTGGACAGCAGATCACGGGCAATCCGAACGTGTTCGGCCGCCAAGGGCACTTGCATCGCTCGGGCAAAACCGATGGCAGCACCCATTTCCAGAGAAAGGGCCTGCGCAAGCGACTCTTTTCGCTCAAGGATCAGGTCGTAAATCTTGCCAAGAAAACCCGCGCGCGCTTCGGCGGAAGTCGCAGACCAGCGAGGAAACGCCGCCCGCGCTGCAGCGACGGCCCGATCAACGTCTTCGGCCGATCCGCTGGCGACCTCTGCAACAACGCTTTCAGTCGCCGGATTGACCACGGGCAAACTGCCAGGCGTTGCCGGCGAACACCAGCCACCATTGATATAAAACTGTCGAGACGTATGCGAATCCACGGGGTAGGTATTCGAAGATTGTGTTGTCATCCAACTAGCTCCTTAAAGGACTGATGGGGGCTGTTAACAGCAGGGGGAGGGAGGGAAGAGCGGCGCCAGGGCACCGGTACATGCGGTGCCCTGTGGTTTGAATAAGCTAACAAAAGGGCTCAGTCGAAATATGCCGTTCTTGAAGTCGACAAGGGATAATCTGCTGTATCTCAGGGGCGGACGTTGTCTCTGTTTTATCTTTCCAACCTGACAGGTCGCACGCATTCATGCTCACCAATCTCTGGTACGTCGTTCTTCCATCGTCGCAGTTGACTGACGGACTGATGCCGGTTCGTTTGCTCGGACAGCCTTTTGTTGCGTTCCGTGATGACGCTGGCGTCGCTCACGTGCTTTCGGATGTTTGCGTGCATCGCGGCGGATCGTTGTCGGGCGGCAGAAGGGTGGGCAACAGTGTGCAATGCCCCTATCACGGCTGGCGATTTGGTGCGGATGGAGTTTGCACGCATATACCTGCGCAGCCGGACCTGCGAATTCCTGCCAAGGCCCGCGTGGACGCCTATCCGACGCTGGAGCGTTACGGCTGGATCTGGGTATTTCTAGGGGACCTGCCTGAGCCTGAGCGTCCGCCGCTACCCACACTCGACTGGCTCGACGATCCTGCCGTGCGGGTGGTATCAGGCCATTTTGACTGGGAGGCCAGTTGGGACCGGATTATTGAAAACGGTCTTGATTTTGCGCATGCGCCGTTTGTTCATGGCTCAACCTTCGGCGATCCGGATCACCCCGAGATTGAATCGTTTGAAGTCGAAAGCGATATGTGGAGCGGCAGCGCACAAATGCTCATGCGCAGGCCTGCGCGCAAAGGGCTGTTACGGCGAAAATCATCCACCGAGTTTGTCAGTGTGGTCACTGTGCCGGGGTTTCATTTTTCTGGCCCGTGCACGACGCTGGAGCTTGAATTACCCAATGGATGGCGGATCTACATCGTCTCGGCGCATGTCCCGATTGACGCCAATCGCACGCGAACCTGGTGGATGATGGGCAGAACATTCCTGCGTTCCCGACTGCTTGATCGCAGGTTCATTGCCAGCAATATCCGTATTTTCGAGCAAGATCACGCGGTGCTGAAAAACGTTCGGCCCGAGCGCGTGCCGGACTCGTTTCAGCAGGAGGTTTCATTGAAATCCGATGCGCTGCAAATTGCCTTTCGCAGAGGCGTGCAGGCACTGGAACTGCGTGGCTGGCGAATCGATGAAGAACGTCTTGCGCGCACGTTTACGGGGCGTATGGCGTGCGCAGTTCCCAGCCCCGAACGTCGTCATGTTCGCGCTTGGGCGATTGAGCCCATTCCCTTGGTGGACGTTACCCACGAACGAGAATAGAGGGGTGTCGATCTGGCACTCAGACACATGCCAGATACAAATGCCTTGCAGAATGGGACGGCACATCTGCAACGCCAGTCCAGAAGGAAACGCGCAAATGAAGTTCAAGCTGAATCTCTTCAACAATTGGGTACGCCAGATGGCACGCTTGATGGTGGGCATGCCTGATTACGATAACTATGTGGCACTCCGAACCGCCAGTCATCCAGGCGAGCCGGTAATGACCTACAAAGAGTTTTTCGAGGAGCGGCAAAAAGCCCGTTACGGCGGACGGCAATGCACGACGCGTTGCTGCTGATTTGGTCCTCAGCGCGCTCGTCGTCTATCGCCTTCAGATGTCCTCCTCTATGACTTCCTGGGCGACGGCCTTGATTTGCTGCGGGTCATTGATGTCCAGCTGGACGGTGTCGATTCCCGGATTGGCCCGAGCAATCTCATCCAGCAGGGCCTGGCGACGGCCCGCGATGATGACCTGATTGCCGCGCTGGTGAAATGCCTCGGCCAAAGCGCGGCCAATGCCGGAAGCCTTATCGTCGACGGTCCCGTCTGGACGTCGGCAGGCATGACAGCCGCGCTGGACATGGCGTTGGGCATGGTGGAAAAGGATCTGGGCACCGACATGGCCAGGTCGGTGGCGCACAAACTGGTCATGCATCAACGGCGTTCGGGTGGGCAGTCCCAGCATTCGGAACTGCTTACGCTTGCTCCAAAGTCGGACCGTATTCAAAGTGCGCTGGAGTATGCGCGCACGCACCTGGACCGCCCGCTCAGCGTGGAGGAACTTGCCGACGTCGTGCACTTGAGTCCCAGACAATTCACCCGGGTATTTACTGCCGAGACAGGCCAGTCACCGGCCAAGGCTGTTGAAAGCCTGCGTCTGGAGGCCGCTCGCGTGATGATCGAGCAAAGTCGTCACAGCCTGGATCGCGTGGCGAAGGAAACGGGGTTTCGAGACCGTCGCCACATGCGCGAAGTATTCATGCGAGGGTTTGGCGTTCCGCCGCAGGCGGTTCGAAGGGATGCCAGGCGGATCGGCCAAGAGAATCCAGCTGATCGGGGCGCTCATCCGTAAGCGCCCCGATCAGCCAGCAGTCAAAGCCAGGACTTGATTTGCGCGCAGACGGCGTCGGTGGAAATGCCGTAGCGATCATGCAGTGTCGGCAGTGCGCCGGCGTCGAGGAACGCGTCGGGCAACGCGATCTGCCTGAACGTCGGCGTCACTCCGTTGCGCAGCAGTACCCCGGCAACCGCTTCACCCAGCCCGCCAATAATCGAGCTGTTTTCTGCGGTAACCACCAGCCGGCCAGACTTGCGGGCCTCGGCGAGAATGGTCTGTTCATCCAGCGGTTTGATCGTCGGCACATGTAGCACGGCGACATCGACGCCATCAGTCTGCAGCGCCTTGGCGGCCTCCAATGCGCGCATGGTCATCAAACCGGTCGAGATGATCAGGACATCGTTGCCGGTGCGCAGGGTCTTGGCCTTGCCGATCTCGAATTGATACCCGTATTCATCCAGCACCAGCGGCACGTTGCCGCGCAGCAGCCGCATGTAGACCGGTCCCTGATGCGCGGCAATGGCAGGCACGGCCTGTTCGATTTCCAATGCGTCACAAGGGTCGACGATCATCAGGTTGGGCATCGCCCGGAAGATCGCCAGGTCATCGGTGGCCTGGTGGCTGGGGCCGTAACCGGTGGTGAGGCCGGGCAATCCGCAAACGATTTTGACGTTGAGGTTTTCCTCGGCAATCGCCATGCAGATGAAGTCGTAGGCGCGACGCGAGGCGAACACCGCATACGTGGTGGCGAACGGTACGAAGCCTTCTCGGGCCATGCCTGCGGCCGCACTCATGAGCAACTGTTCGGCCATGCCCATCTGATAGAAGCGCTCGGGATGGGCCTTGGCAAAAATGTGCAGGTCGGTGTACTTGGACAGGTCAGCGGAGAGGCCGACGATGTCCGGACGCTGATCCGCCAGTGCGGTCAATGCATGGCCAAAAGGTGCTGAGCGGGTGGCTTGGCCTTCGGAGGCAATCGAGGCAATCATCGCCGAGGTGGTCAGGCGCTTCTTGATCGGTTCGCCAGTCGAGGTCGGTGTGTTGGCGGCGTTGCTCATTGGTTTTTTCCTTCTTCAAGCGTGGTCAGTGCCAGATCCCATTCGTGTTCGTCCACGCGGATGAAATGGGTCTTTTCGCGGTTTTCGAGGAAGGGCACACCTTTGCCCATGGTGGTGTCGCAGATGATCACCCGGGGTTGGGTGCCAGGGTGGTGGCGGGCGGCATCGAAGGCTTCGACCAGTGCGCCCAGATCATTGCCGTCGACGCGCTGGGTGAACCACCCAAACGCTTGCCAGCGATCCACGATGGGTTCGAACGACAGGATCTCGCTGGAATGGCCGTCTGCTTGCTGGTTGTTGACGTCGACGATGGCGATCAGGTTGTCGAGCTTCCAGTGCGAGGCCGACATCACGGCTTCCCAGGTCGAACCTTCGTTCAGCTCGCCGTCCGACAGCAGGTTGTAGACGAACGATGTCGAGCCCTTGCGTTTGAGACCCAGGCAGGCCCCGACGGCGATGCCCAGCCCCTGACCCAGCGAACCACCGGTGATTTCCATGCCCGGCGTGTAGGCGGCCATGCCCGACATCGGCAATCGGCTGTCATCCGAGCCGTAGGTTTCAAGCTCATCGAGCGGAATGATCTCGGCTTCGATCAGCGCCGCGTACAGCGCAATCGCGTAGTGACCGATCGACAGATAGAAACGATCACGCGGCTCCCACGCCGGGTCTTCGGGGCGATAGCTCAGCGCATGGAAGTAGGCGACCGCGAGCAGGTCGGCGGCACCGAGGGCCTGACCGACGTAGCCCTGGCCTTGCACCTGGCCCATGCGCAAGGCATGGCGGCGAATGTTGTGGGCGCGCTCGGCCAGCGTCTGGGGTGTTGTGAATGAAAGGTTGGCAGTCATGGTGAATTCTCCTGTGAATCAACGATTGACCAGAGCGGCGGGTATGCGCAGAACCAGCGAGGCGCCGATCAGCAATACGCCGGTGATCAGATACATGCCGATAGCGCTGGAGCCGGTGAGTGTGGTTATCCAGCCAATCAGGTAGGGCGAGCAGAAGCCGGCAAGGTTGGCGAAGCTGTTGACGGCGGCGATGCCGGCCGCGGCGGAAACACCGCCGAGCAGCGTGGTCGGGAGCATCCAGAACAGCGAGGTCGCGGACAGGATGCCGGAAGCCGCCAGGCACAGACTGAGAATGGACAGCATCACATTGCCTCCCATCAGCGCCGCGAGGGTCAGGCCGATGGCCCCGGCGATCATCGGCACGATCAGGTGCCAGCGGCGTTCGCGATGTTTGTCGCCACTGCGTCCGACCAGCAACATGGCGGCGATGGCACAGAGGTACGGCAGGCTGGTCAGCAGGCCGATCTTCATCGGATCGGAGACCCCGGCATTACGCACAAGGGTCGGCAGCCAGAAGGTGATTGCGTACTGCCCCATCACCACACAGAAATAGATCCCCGCGAGCAGCCAGAGGCGACGGTCACGAATGAATTCGCCCACGGACGCATGCGTCACTTTCTGCTGGTCGTCCTCCGCCAGCTCACGAGCGATCAAGGCTTTTTCATCGTCGTTGAGCCAACTGGCCTGATGCACGCCATCCTTGAGGTAGCTGAGCACCAGCAGGCCGACAACCACGGTAGGCACAGCCTCCAGCACAAACATCCATTGCCAGCCGGCCCAGCCGTGCATACCGGCGAAGTGGTTCATGATCCACCCGGAGAGCGGACCGCCGACCATGCCCGACAACGGGATGGCGATGAACCACAACACCGTCATGCGCGCACGCCGGTAGGACGGAAACCAATAGGTGAGGTACAGCAGCAGACCCGGCGCCAGGCCGGCTTCGGCAATGCCCAGCAGAAAGCGCAGGGCGTAGAACTGCCAGGCGGTTTCGACGAAGGCGAAGAGGGCGGAGACAATGCCCCAGGTGATCATGATGCGCGCGATCCACACTCGCGCGCCGACCTTGTGCAGGATGATGTTGCTGGGCACTTCGCAGAGAAAGTAGCCGATGAAGAACATGCCGGCGCCCAGTCCGTAGACTGTTTCGCTGAGCGCCAGATCGTTCATCATTTGCAGTTTGGCAAAGCCGACGTTGACGCGATCGAGGTAGGCGCACAGGTAGCACAGCATCAGGAACGGCATCAGGCGCCATGCGGTTTTACGGTAGGCGTTGGAACGCACCGCCGAAACGGCTTCGAGCGACAGGGTAGTCATGATGGTCTGATCTCTTGTTTTTATTGACCGCCGGGCAAGAATGCCCGGCCGTATCATCGATCCAGAACCGCACGGGCCGCGAGGCCCGCCACGTGTGTCAGTGAATCAGCATGCCGCCGTTCACATCCAGGGTAATGCCGGTGAGATAGGAGGACAGGTCGCTGGCCAGGAACAGCGCCGCATTGGCCACATCCTGCGCCTCGCCCAGACGACCCAGCGGAATGCCGTCGATGATCGCGTGGCGGCGTTCGTCCTGCATCAGGCCGCCAGTAATGTCGGTGTGAATCAGGCCGGGAGCAATGGAGTTGACGCGTACGTTGTCCGGCCCCAGTTCACGCGCCATGGCCTTGGCCAGACCCAGCACACCGGCCTTGGCGGCGCTGTAATGAGGCCCGCCAAAAATGCCGCCGCCGCGCTGCGCGGAAACCGAAGACATGCACACGATGCTGCCGTTGGCTTGCTGGCGCATGAGCGGAATCACCGCCTGGGACATCAGCAACGTACCGCGCAGGCTGACGTCCAGCACCTTGTCGTAATCACCGTGGCGGATATCGAGGGTCTTGAGGGGTTGGGTGATGCCGGCATTGTTGACCAGTATGTCGATCCGGCCGAAGTGTTCGATGATGGTGGCGACAGCCTGCTGTACCTGAGACTCGTCGGCGACGTTGGCAGCCAGGCCGAGATGACCCTCGCCCAAAGAGGCAGCGGCATCGCGGGCAGCGGATGCGTCCAGATCCAGAATCACCACCCGGGCGCCATGTTGAGCGAAGGTCGTAGCTGTCGCGCGGCCGATACCACGTGCGGAGGCAGCACCTGTGATGATCGCGACTTTGCCTTGAAGAAGCATGGGAAAAAACCTCTGATTGTTGTTATTGAGTCGGTCCGTGCAGAACCGATGACTCAGCTTGTCTCCCGTAACGACCCTGAGCAATAACGCAAACTTCACTGGATGCTGAAAAAAATTCAGCACTCGCCAACATGCGATTGCGGTGTTTGAATAGCCGAACGCCCGGCCTCAGCCACTTGCAGCGGAATAACCATCATCATGAGTTCATCTGGCGAAGCACCGCCGATCCTGCCACCGCTGAAAGCCATTCAGGCCTTTGAGCAAACTGCGCGCTTTGGCAACGTCGCACGTGCGGCCGAAGTGCTGGACCTGACGCCCTCGGCAGTCAGTCACCAACTGGCCAAACTCGAGGCGATGATCGGGCGACAGCTGTTCCTCAGAACGGCGAGGGGAGTGACGTTGACGCCCGTGGGCGAGCAATACCTGTCCGAGATATCCGGCATCCTGCACAGCCTGGCGGTGGCAACAGAGCGTGCGACCAGTGATGTCAGCCTCGACTGCCTGCGATTGCATTCGTCACCCAGCTTCGGCCTGTTGTGGCTGATGCCGCGCCTGGAACAGTTTCGCGAGAGCCATCCCGACATTCAGCTCAATCTCTCATGCTCCTATGAATCGCTGCACTTCAGTCGGGACAAGATCGACGTGGACATCCGCCACGGCATGCCGAACTGGCCAAGTTTCGAAGTGCGCACGTTGCGCAACGAAAAAATCGCAGTCCTCGCATCACCCAAGCTTCTGGAAAAACGCCCCATCCGCGCCGTCGCCGACTTGCTGGACTGCAACCTGATCCTGTCGGAAGCGACGCTGATCAAGTGGCCGCAACTGTTTGCTCAACACGGGCTGTCGCGCCCTGACAGCCCCTATACCTTGAGCTTTGACCGCTCCTACATGACCCTCGAGGCCGCCAGTCACGGTCTTGGTTTTGCACTGGAAAGCACGCTGCTGGCGCAGGACTATCTGGCGCGCGGCGAGTTGGTTGAAGTCATTCCCGGGCTGAGTGCCCCGATTACCGCGCACCACCTGGTTTTCCCGAGGGCGCATGCGGGGTTTCCCCGGGTGAGGCGTTTTCTGGAATGGATGCAGCGTGAGTTGGGGCATGACTTCAGTTACTGATGCTGGCGCGATCGGCGAAGTATTGGGCGTCATGTACAAACCTCAAAGCGTGGTGGTCTGCCCGTTGCGATCCAGTTCATACACTTTGTTGCCCTGCAATTTTTCCTTCAACCACCGCTCCGCCTTACCCAGCGGCCGCTGCCGCGCCCAAAGCAAATCCACACCAATCTGCCAGTCCGTATGCGGATACGCCGAGAGCTGCAGTTCCACCAGCTCACCCTCGGCCAGTTCACGTTGAATGAGCTGGCGGGGCAGGGTGGCCCAGCCGAGTCCGGCGCGGACCATTTCCAATAACGCCAGATAGCTTTCAGCCTGCCACAACTGGGTCGAACGCAGGTATTCGCTGCTCGGCAGTTTGCTCGCGTGGGCGCTGAAGGCCAGGCGGCGATGGACGTGCAGGTCCTCGAACGTGACGTTTTCAAGTTGCGCCAATGGGTGCCGGGGATGGCAGACGTGCAGCATGATCAGTTTGCCCAGTTGCTGGAACGCCAGCTCCTTGGGGTAGCCGGGCTGCGAGAACGCCACACCGAGTACCGCTTCGCCGCTGCTGACCAGTTCACTGACGTCGCCATGGACCGGATGACGAATGATCAGGTCGACGAAGGGGAATGCTGCTTCGAAAGCTTTGAGCACCGGCATGATCGGGCCGTACGGCGTTTCAATGGCCAATGTCAGGCTGGGCTCTACGTTGTCCGAGAGGCAGTCGGCGTGGGCTTCGAAGGTCATGCAGCGTTCGAGCACGGCTTCGGCCTGCACCAGTAATTTGTGACCGCTGGCGGTGAGGGCAGGGCTGCGGTTGCTGCGATCGAACAGGTCGACGCCAAGGTCGGTTTCCAGGTTGGCAATCGCTGCGCTGATGGTCGATTGGGTCTTGCCCAGTTTGCGCCCGGCGGCGGAAAACGATCCGCTTTTGACCACTTGGACGAACATCTGCAGTTGATCGAGTGAGAAGCGCAAGCGTTGAACTCCCGGTTCGAAATGAAGATTTGGAGTGGCTAGCAGATGCCAGATTCATGCCATCGGAAAAAGCGATGGTTGCTAATTTGTTTCATCGCAATAAACGTTCAAATATGGCCCCGCGTCAAAACGATCTCCGGGGCGGATCCTCCTTTCAAACGCCCCGAGCATGCCCGCTATCTCAACAGATGCCGCACTTTCAGGAGCGTGTGAAATGACCACACAACGCATTCATCCGGTGGACGAGGTTTTGCCACTGCGCCAGTTGTTCACGTTTGGCTTGCAGCATGTTCTGGTGATGTACGCGGGAGCGGTGGCGGTGCCGCTGATTCTTGGCAGTGCGATGGGGCTGACCTCGGCACAGGTGGTGTTGCTGATCAACGCGAACCTGTTGACCTCGGGTGTGGCGACGCTGATTCAAACCCTCGGTTTCTGGAAGTTCGGCGCCCGCCTGCCGCTGATTCAGGGCTGTTCGTTCATTGCCCTGGCGCCGATGATCATGATCGGCAAGGAGTTTGGCCTCAGTCAGATTTTCGGCGCGGTGATCGCGGCGGGTTTTCTCACCATTGCGCTGGCACCGGTGTTCAGCCGATTGCTGCGGTTCTTTCCGCCGGTGGTGATTGGCAGCCTGATCACCATTATCGGCATCTCGCTGATGCCGGCCGCGGCGAACTGGCTGGGCGGTGGCAATCCCGATGCGGCCGATTTTGGCAATCCCGCAAACCTGTTGCTCGGTTTGGCCACGGTCAGTGTGACGCTGGTGATCTACGCCAAATTCAAGGGCTTCATCGGCAACCTCAGCGTGCTGATTGGCCTGTTTGTCGGCAGCCTGATCGCAGCGGCTTGCGGCATGACTCACTTCAATCGGGTCAGCGAAGCGGCGTGGCTTGAGCTGAGTGCGCCGATGGCGTTCGGCGCGCCGGAGTTCGCGCCGGTGCCGATTCTGATCATGACCCTGGCGATGCTGGTCATCATGGCCGAGACCACCGGCAACTGCCTGGCGATCGGCAAATTGACCGGAAAACCGACCACGCAACACACCCTCGGCAACGCATTTCGCGCCGACGGCTTGTCGACCATGCTCGGTGGCTTGTTCAACAGCTTTCCTTACAACGCCTTCACCCAGAACACCGGTTTGATTGCGCTTTCCAACGTGAAAAGCCGCTTCGTCGTGGCCGCTGCCGGGGCAATCATGGTGCTGATGGGCCTGTTCCCGAAACTCGGCGCGTTGATCGCCGCGGTGCCGACGCCGGTGCTCGGTGGCTGCGCGATTGTGATGTTCGGCATGACCACGGTGGCGGGGATTCAGGAACTGTCACGGGTGCAATTCGAGGGTACGCGCAACGGCATTATCGTCGCCGTGTCAGTGAGTGTCGGGGTGCTGCCGATGTCCTTTCCGGCGCTGTTCGAACACGTCGGCCCGACCCTGAAACTGGTGCTCGACAGTGGAATTTTCCTCGGAGCGATCACCGCCATCGTCCTCAACGTTCTGCTCAACGATGAAAAAAAATCGACCGAAACCATCGGCGCTACATCGGCTGAACTGGCCGACTGACTTTTGTTTTCCACTGCCCTGGAGTTACCCATGAATCAATTGACTGATCTCATCCCGGCTGGCATCAGCGCGCTTGATCTGAAATTACTGCGCCAGACCATCGCCTTGTCCGAGGCATCGAAGCAACGCGGTCGCCATCCGTTCGCGGCATTGGTGGCCGACCGCAACGGCAAGGTGATTGTCGAAGCGGGGAACAACTCGATGCCCCCGGAAGGTGATCCGACGCAGCACGCCGAGTTGGTGGCAGCGGCGGCAGCGGCAAAACTGCTGTCGCCGCAGGAGTTGGAACTGTGCACGCTGTACACCAGTGCCGAACCTTGCTGCATGTGCGCCGGCGCCGTGTATTGGACGGGGATCGGGCGGGTGGTCTATGCCTTGTCGGAGCATGCCTTGCTGGGTTTGACGGGGGACCACCCGGAGAACCCGACGTTCTCGCTGCCGTGCCGCGAAGTGTTCGCCAAGGGGCAACGCAAGGTCAGCGTGCTGGGGCCGATGTTGGAGGGGGAGGCCGCTGAACCGCACAGAGGGTTTTGGTCCTGACAGGTTTGAAACGAAGCTTGAGCGGTGTGAGGTCGCGCACTCGCCTGCAACGTCTGCGATAATGACGCCCCACTGAGGCGCGAAGGCATCGAGTGCTCGTCTCGGCATCCGGAATCAGGCTTTGGAGGACTTTATGCGTGACATTATTGATGGCTTTCTGCGGTTTCAGCGCGAGGTGTATCCACAACGCGTCGAGCTTTTCAGGCAGCTCGCGACAGAGCAAAACCCAAAGGCGTTGTTTGTCACATGCTCGGACAGTCGTGTAGTGCCTGAACTGCTCACACAGCGTGAGCCGGGTGAGCTGTTCGTGATCCGCAACGCCGGCAACATTGTGCCGTCATATGGTCCTGAACCGGGTGGTGTTTCGGCTACCGTCGAATATGCGGTTGCAGTGCTCGGGGTACGGGACATTGTGATCTGCGGCCACTCGGATTGCGGAGCGATGGGCGCGATTTCACGCTGCACGTGTCTGGATCATCTTCCGGCAGTTGCCAACTGGCTTCGGCACTCGGACGCTGCGAAAGCGATCAATGCGGCGCATGAGTTCGATACGCCACGCGACAAGCTCGATGGCCTCGTTCGTGAAAACGTGATCGCACAACTGGCGAACCTGCGCACCCATCCATCGGTGGCGCTTGCGCTTGAGCAAGGACGCTTGAATTTGCATGGCTGGGTCTATGACATCGAGGCGGGCTGCATCGATGCGCTGGATGGTGCAACTCGGCGCTTCGTCAAGCTTTCCGATTCACCGACCACCGTTGCCGTTGCTGCGCGCGATGCTGGTCAGTTGTAACTCGCGGAAGGACTGCACGTCGCTGATGACGAGAATTCTCTAAGCATGCGTTGAGTCAAGGGCTGGGCACCTTATGCCAAGCCACCGCAGCGTTAACTTGGCTACGTCGTACAAATGCCAGAGGGCCAGCGGTTGTATTGGGTGCATCCAATGCCTCGGTTCGTCGATCATGAGCAACACTGGAACGTCATCCGAATCGCACCTTACGCCGAGAGTTAATCAGGCTCTTGGAGCGAGCTGAACCATTCGGCATAAGGGGAGTTGACGACCAGCCGCCGGTTGAAGTCAGCGCTTCCATCAGCCCACCAGACAGGCCCCCGTTCCCCGAGGGCCACTTTGGCCATTTGTACCTTTTCCCGAGCGCGCTTGAGTTGCGACCCGTCTTGCGCACTCTTAGCGTTCTTGACCTCTCGTCGAGCGGCCATAAGCGCATCGACAAGACGCTGGCGCACATCTTCATCCAAAGACGGGTTGGAACATCGCCATAGCTGGCCTTTGACAACAAAGTAGCGACCGTCTGGTGTCACTGGATGCATTCCTGTCTCCGACCGTTCAAAGAGCACTTCTCCAAAAATTCAGCAAGGACGGCTATCTAGGTTTTCGGGCAGGAAGGCGATTGGCTTGTTTGACTCCAAGCAGTATTCCCAGCATTAACGCAGCGCCTGCCGCCAGGAGGATTGGATACGGATGTTTACCTGACATCCGGACGCCCTCGACTCCGAGTTGATCGCTTGCCGGAGCAGGTCGATTCCGTGATGGCGATGGATTAAGACTGCTTGGACTGGCAGGGGAGTCGACATCTGCCCTGTACGGCATTTCGTTCAAGGGCAAACGCGCACCGTCCGCGAGAGTCAGGGTGAGGTCCTCGACAGTCCCGGCGAGTCGATCGGGAAACACCGGCTCACCCGTGGGATCAAGTTCATCGTAATAAAACTGCTTTCCTTCCAGCCAACCTATGGCCGTCATCAATTCCGGGCCAAGATAATATTTTCCGTCGAGGAAGAAACCCGGGAAATGTCGCGTGCGTTCGAGACTGTCTATGGTGTAGCGCTCGCCTGCCTTCATACCGGTTGCTGGGTCGATCATGATGAAATCCTCAGATTCGCTGGTGTTGCGATAGAGGACGGGGCCTGGCGCAACGTTCCATCGAGATTACCGAAAGGCTGTGCTTCGTCAGACCTTTTGAACCTAATTCGAAAACTGTTGCTCAACCGGGAAATGTACGGGGTGGGTGAAATGAATGCTTTCAAGAATCAACTGACGCTTGAGCAGGAATCCAGATTGAAAGCCCTGGATGCCTGGCATCGTGCATTGGAGAACCGAGCGTTACGCATGGAGTGTCCCGATGCCTATCACGAGGAACTATTGCGCCAGTCTGATGAGATGCATCGGTTGGGTATGTTGACCGATTCCGAATGGCGTGACCTGAGAAGGGAGGCAGATGCGGCCTATCTGCGTGCGGTCGCCGGTGAGGATTATCACTGAGGTCATTCAGCTCATGTCTATTGCCGACGAAGCCAGGGCGATGTCCGACCCAGACAGCAATCCGATCACGGGTGCGGACCTGGGGGCGGGTGTGAAAGGCGAACCACAACCTTAACGACGTGACCGCACGCCAAAGGGCGTGCGGTTTTTTCATCTCAAGACAACAGGAGGGTGCGATGTCCGAGCCGTTGACCTCATATGGCGCAACACTTCGCTCACGGTTTGTTCGGTTCTCAAAATCCGGATGGGGCGGGCTAGCCTTCTGGTCAATTCTGATTGGCGTGACGCTTTACTTGCTGATCAGCGGGTATGGTGCCTTCGTCGGCGCCAACAAACAAAATCTGCACTTTGCATTTCTCGGCGGCATGTCAGGCTTCGCTGCGACGGCCATAGGTGCGGTGGCAGCGATCGCGTTACGTGATATCGCCGCCAGAACGCAGGACATCATGCTGGGCTTCGCTGCCGGGATGATGCTGGCCGCCAGTTCGTTTTCGCTCATTCTTCCGGGTATCGAAGCCGCCCAGGAGCTCTGCGGTAACCAGCTGCTCGCAGCCTGTGTCGTCGTTGCAGGATTGGGATTGGGGGTAGCGCTGATGATCGGTCTGGATCGCTTCGTGCCTCACGAACATGAGAAAAGCGGTCGCCGTGGGCCCGAGGTGCAGCGCATCAATCGCGTATGGCTGTTTGTTCTGGCAATCACGCTGCATAACCTGCCGGAGGGGATGGCCATTGGAGTGAGCTTTACCAATGGCGACATGAAGGTGGGATTGCCGCTAACCACTGCCATCGCCATTCAAGACATTCCCGAAGGCCTGGCTGTGGCCCTTGCGTTACGCGTGACCGGGATTTCAGCGCTTCGCGCTGCGCTTATTGCGGTGGGCTCAGGGTTGATGGAGCCCATAGGCGCCATCGTCGGCTTGGGGATTTCGAGCAGCTTCGCATTGGGATATCCCATAGCGCTCGGTCTGGCGGCGGGCGCGATGATTTTTGTGGTGTCCCATGAGGTCATTCCCGAGACCCATCGCAACGGTCATGAGACACCTGCAACCTTGGGGTTGATGCTCGGTTTCGGGGTCATGATGTTTCTCGACACGGCTTTGGGTTGACCCCTTACCTCCCATCCCGCACAAGCAAGAAAGATCCGGCCATTCAGTTCAGACGCTGCTGCGGTTCGGTGTGATGAAAGGCATGCTCTCTGTTAATCCGCGAACCTACTATTTCCAGCTCGCAGCCTTGATCGGATGGACAAGCCTGCTTCGCTTGTCCCGGCTGCTTCAACGCACGCTGATTCTTGCCGGCGACCGCGATCCGTTAATACAGGCGTACAACGGCCATATCCTGCGCCGCACAATCCGACGTTCAGAACTTCGCCTTCTGGAGGGCGAGGGACATTTCTTTGTGGTGACCAGCGCTGGACGAACTGCCGTCCTGGTCCGCGAATTTCTTCGCCGCCACTATGACGATGAAGAGAAGGCGCCGAGGATCGCGAACTGAAACACCAAGGCTGGCCTGGAGCGCACACAGGTCAGTTAATCCGCTCGTCTCATCAATAGTCGCTCTGCACCTGATAAGGAAAAGGGGAGACCCGCTATCGCGCTGCTGCTAAAGCAGCGCCTCACGCGTGCTCTTCAAGCCTGCGCACATCACCCAACGAATCACGTTGCATCGACTGCAAGTTCTTTTCAATGGTTTCGCACAGTGCTTCCATTTGAATCTGGTGTTCGCTGTGGCGAAACGGGCTTTGCAGATCGGTGCCGATGCGTTCGATGGCCAGCAGCATGAATCCCACCACGGTCGACGCCAGCGGCGTAAACCAGCCCAGGGATTCGACCAGTCCCACCGGCACGATCAGGCAGAACAGCGAAATAAACAGCCGCGGAAAATAGACGTAAGGGTAGGGCAGCGGGGTATTGGCGATCCGCTCCATGCCGCCCTGACTGTTGGACAGGTCGACCAGCGTCGACTCGAGCCGCGCCAGGCGAATACTGTCCAGATGCCCGGCCTTGTATTCCTTGGCGAGCAAAGTCGCGGAGCCGGTGAGAATATCGTTGGCAAAGTTATTGGTCGTGCCACTGCGGGCGAACTCTTCGGCGGGAATAAACGCCCGCACCTCGTCAGGACAAGGCTGGCCTTGCAGATGCGCGGCGAGGCAGTTCACATACGCGACGTGGCGACGCAGCAGAGTGGATTTGACCGGATTCACCTCGCCGCCGGCGTCGTCCAGCAGCGTCAGCACCTGCCGGGCGAAGCTGCGGGAGTTGTTGATCATCGCCCCCCACAACGTCCGCGCTTCCCACCAGCGGTTGTAGGCGCTGCTGTTGCGAAAACTGATCAATACAATCAACGCCGAACCCAGCAAGGTCAGCGGCATCAGCGGCAGGTTCAGCTTGGCGTTGAGAAACAGCATGAAGTCGACGGTGACGGCGATGTCCCACAGCAGCAACCAGAACAGAGACCAGCCCACGTAGCCCAGGGTCTTGATGATCAGGCGGTATTTTTTGACGATGGCAGCTTTCAAACGGAAACCTCGTGGCGAGCAGTTTGCTTAAACGCTTAAGCTCGGACGATGCCTGGCACCGGCAGTTCCCTGAAGCAGCCAACCGTCAGTCAATCT
This sequence comes from Pseudomonas sp. CH235, assembly GCF_004368175.1. Classification (NCBI taxonomy): domain Bacteria; kingdom Pseudomonadati; phylum Pseudomonadota; class Gammaproteobacteria; order Pseudomonadales; family Pseudomonadaceae; genus Pseudomonas; species Pseudomonas sp. CH235. Next base: position 293,211 of record NZ_RRZJ01000001.1, on the reverse strand, counting down.
GCGAAGCCCGGCCATCCGAATGGCCAATGCTTGCGAGAAAAATCCTCGTATCCCGATTGGACCGCAGATGAACCACGCGGGACCTGCGATACAGGATCGTTGTCGCTGTGCAGCACGTCCGGCGGTCGGCACGCAACAAACCACATCGCTTTGAAAAGCACCTCCGGGAACCGGGCGGGAAGGCCTAAGCTCATTCCAAAAAGATATTTATTTAATCTTTTTAAGATCGTTTAGCTTTTAACAAAAGAAACGTGCAGCGCCTCGCTTGCGGCGTTTTTTTGCCTCAGGCCAACCCTGTCCGCGGTCATCGCCCGAGGCTTTTGTCCATTTTTTACCCTGGAACGGCCACATATCTGGCCGTCAGCGGTTCGTTGCCGGGAGCCCTCGTGACACTTATTCAAACCTCTTTGGCAACGGTACAGATCGACTTGCCTGAACGATTGGCCCCACCCATCGACGATAGCGCCGAGGAGGGCGATGTTGTCCTCGAACTGCGAGGCGTCACTAAAGCTTATCTGCGCAAGGGCGGATCGCCGTTGCCGGCTGTCAACCACGTCAGCTTGAAGGTCCGGCGCGGCGAAGTGCTGTGCCTGATGGGCACCTCCGGCAGCGGCAAATCGACCTTGCTTCGCCATATCAATCGTTTGATCGAACCCACCAGCGGTGAGGTCTTGATTGAAGGTCAGGCTATCAGCGGCCTGAGCCACAAAGCGTTGCGGGATTTGCGCTCGCGGCGAATCGGCATGGTGTTCCAGCATTTTGGTCTTTTGCCCCATCGCACGGTGCTGGACAACGTTGCGCTGCCTCTGGAGTTGCGCGGCGAATCCGAGGCCGTCCGGCACGCAGCGGCCACCCGACAGTTACAGGCGATGGGCCTTGAGGGATGGGGCGAGCATTATCCCCACGAGTTGTCCGGCGGTATGCAGCAAAGGGTCGGTCTTGCGCGGGCATTGGTGACTGATCCGGATATTCTCCTGATGGACGAGCCTTTCAGCGCACTGGATCCGACCATCCGGCGAGACCTGCAAAGGCATTTTCTGGCCTTGGTACGCGAGCGCGGGATCACCACGTTGCTGGTCACCCACGATCCTGCCGAAGCGGTCCGTCTCGCTGATCGGATAGCGGTATTGCGCCAGGGACGTCTGGTGCAGTCGGGCACCCCGAAACAGCTGCTCGAGACGCCGGTCGATGCTGAGGTCGCGGATTTTTTCCGCGATTGCCTTCCAGCCGCACCGGTATTGCACGATGCCGGTGGCGCGGTACGTCAGGATCCCGAAACGGCACCGAAGGAGCAACCGGTTCAGCCGGGCTTGCGCGGCTGGCAAGCCCTGTTGCTCGGGCCGGCAGCGCTGGCGGCGCGGGGCCGAGGCGGGTTGTTCTGGCTCGGGTTCGCCGCAGAGCTCGCGGCTCTGGCCACTGCGGTGCAGGGCATCGCGAGCGCATCCTGGATATCGGTCGTGGTGGGATTGGCCTTGCTGGCGGCCAGTCGTTTCACCGCGTATTCGCTGAGCCGTCAACCGGTGCGGCGCGCCGTTTCGAGTTGGGCGTTGCCGCTGGCGGTGCTGCTGGTCAGTCAGGCATTGGTGATCTGGCGCGTGTTGACGCCCGATACCACCCAGGCGTTCTTGCAGTTCCCGGCCAGCCGCCAGGCGCTGTTACTGACTGCACAGAGCCTGGATGATTTTATTGGTTGGTCACAGGTGACATTCGAGAGCGCTTTTGTCGGCGTGATCGTTGCGGTTCGCACGGTCATTGAAGGAATCGAATCCCTGCTTGGTTGGCTGCCTTGGCCGGTTTGCGCGCTGGCGCTGGTATTGCTGGCCTGGCGCTCGGCGGGCATGGCCCTGGCGCTCACCAGCAGCGCAGCGTTGTTGTATATCGGCCTGTTCGGGTTTTGGGAGCGGACAATTGCCACGCTGGCGCTGGTTGGTTCGTCGGTGCTGATCGCACTGGTGATCGGCGTACCCACCGGCATTTTGCTGGCGAAGCGGCCGTTTGCCCGCAGGCTGCTCACGCCTTTGCTGGATGTCATGCAGACCCTGCCGACCTTTGTCTATCTGATTCCCGCTGTGGCGTTCTTTTCGGTGGGCAAGACCCCGGCGGTCATTGCGACGGTGATTTTTGCCCTGGCACCGATGATTCGTCTGACGTCCCTGGGCATTCAGGAAGTCCCGAAGGATGCCGTGGAAGCGGCAATCGCCCATGGAGCGAACCCTTGGCAAACCCTGGTGAAGGTGCAACTGCCGCTGGCGCGACGATCTCTGTTACTCGGGATCAATCAGACCATTGTCATGAGCCTGTCGATGGTCGTGGTTGCTGCCCTGATCGGCGCTGGAGGACTGGGTTACGACGTCATGACGGCGTTGCGCAATATCAAGGGCGGCGAGGGCGTGCTGGCCGGCGTGGCGATCGTGCTGTGTGCATTGATCCCCGATCGAATCATTCAATCGAGCTTGCGCAAGCAAGACCATCTGCATAACTGAACAGTGAGACTTATCGTGGCAAAACATCTATTGCGTAACTTGAGTGCGGCTGCAGTGCTGGCCTCCCTGATCGTGCCGGCCAGCGTGATGGCCAAGGACAAAATTGTCATTGGCGAGCAGAACTGGACGGGGGCCATCGCCATTCAACACATTTTAGGTGAGGTGATCAAAACCCGTCTGGACGGTGATGTGTCGTATCTGGCCGGGGACGTGCCGGTGCTTTTCAGTGCGGCGGCCAAGGGCGACGGTTCTGTGGATGTGCTGACGGACATCTGGCTGCCCAATCAGTCGGCGGCGTGGGCCAAGTACGTCACCGGCGGCACCCGCTCACTGGTGCCCAATGCTCACCCTTATGCCGGCGAACAAGGCTTCTACATTCCCGGTTATCTGCAAGACAAGTACGGCGTCAAATCGATCTACGACCTGAAAAAACCGGAAGTGGCCAAGCTCTTCGAGCCAGTGGGCGGCGGCAAGGCCGAACTGCTGGTGGGGCCGGCGGGCTGGGAGTCGACCTATATCGGCCAGATCAAGGCCAAGGATTACGGCTTCGCCGATAAATTCGAGTCCGTGTCGACGGAAGCCTCGGTGACCTACGCCAAACTGGCCTCGGCTTACAAGGCGCAACGCGGCGTGGTGTTCTACGCCTACACCCCTGACTGGATTTTCTCGGCCTATGATCTGCGTCGCCTGGAAGAACCCGCGTTCGATGGCTACGCCCAGGACAACAAAAAAGAAGATCCTCTCTACAAGGCGGATGGCTGCTGGAAATTTGTCAGCCCGACCGTCGATCCTGACTGGCTGAACAAGAGCCACATCACCTGCGCCTTCCCGGATGCCAAGGTGTACGTCCTGGCTTCCACCGCACTGCAAAAGCGCGCACCGAAAATTGCCGAGTTTCTGCACAATTTCGCCATCGACCCGGCACAGTTGAACGGACTGATCCAGAAGATCGAAAAGGAAAAACAGCCAGCAGACGTCGCCGCCAAGGCCTGGGTTCAAGCCAACCCTTCTACTGTTGACCAGTGGTTTGCAGGAAAGGCGCAGCAAATGAGTTCAGCCCAATGACCAGAGCGAACGTACGTGTGCTCGATGGCGGCATGGGGCGGGAGTTGAAGCGAATCGGCGCGCCGTTCCGTCAACCGGAATGGTCGGCCCTCGCGCTGATCGAAGCGCCCGAGTATGTGCTGCAGGCGCATCAGGCGTTCGTGAAAGCGGGCGCGCGGATCATCACCACCAACAGCTATGCGGTGGTGCCTTTTCATATTGGCGACGAGCGATTTGCCGAGCAGGGAAGAGCGCTGGCTGAGCGCGCCGGACGGCTGGCGCGGCAGGCCGCCGGCGAAAGTACCGATGCGGTCACCGTGGCCGGTTCGTTGCCGCCGGCGTTGGGGTCCTACCGGCCGGATCTGTTCGATCATCAGCGTTCAGTAGCGATCCACCGCGAACTGATTGCCGGATTGCGAACGCACGTCGATGTTTGGCTGGCCGAAACGCAAAGCTCCATTGCTGAAGTGCGGGCGGTGGCCGAAGCCCTCGGAACGGATCCCGCGCCACTTTGGGTATCGTTCACGCTGTTGGACGAAGAGGGGCGGGAGCCGCGATTACGCTCAAACGAGGCCGTTGCCGATGCGGTTCGGGTGGCGGCTGAGCTGGGGGCCAAGGCGGTGCTCTTCAATTGCAGCCAGCCGGAAGTGATGGCCGCGGCTTTGATTGAGGCACGCGCTGTGATTGAAAACCTGGATCATCCTGTCGAACTGGGGGTTTATGCCAATGCTTTCCCCCCTGTCAGTGCCAAAGCCGAGGCCAATAGCGATTTGTTGGAAATTCGGCGTGATCTGGGCCCCGAGTCCTACCTGGACTGGTCGAAGTCATGGGTTGCCGCAGGGGCCAGCATTGTCGGCGGATGCTGTGGAATCGGCCCGGAGCATATCGCCCAGTTGCATTTGCACCTGCACTATCAAAATGGTGAGGAGGCCGCGCATGAGTGATTTTTCAGGCGACGTCCTGTCAGAGCAGGCGACATTGGGTGCCGGCTGTTTCTGGGGAGCGGAAGCTTCATTATCCCACGTCAATCGACCGGCAGGGTGCGTACGTCGGGGCGAAATACCGTTCCGCGCTGTTTTTCAACAGTGCCGAACAGGCCCGACTGGCGCTTGTCGCCAGGCAGCAACTGGACTCCAGTGGCCAGTTGGACAAGCCAGTGGCTACGGTGATCCTGCCACTGGGTGAGTTTCAAAAGGCAGATGAAGAACATCAGCGCCACCTTGAAAAGCACGGTGGCAGTGCCTGTTCCATTTGATGCATATGCAACGCTTTTGCCGTCAAAGAGGAGCAGGGTGAAGCTGTTCTTGATCGGCTGATTTCGTCACGGCGATCCCCTTTAACTGTCAAGTCGGCTCCAGGCAGCCGACGCGCGCTAGATTTTACAACGTGTGAAGTAGTAGAGAAGCTATAATTTGCTAGCCGTCCCATGGTGACTTATAAAATACCGCCCCAGTTCGGCCGATGAGGACGTAGTAATAGACTTTAATTACAGGATTGACGGGTTCTTACTTGGAATGGCATTGACATCCAGACCGTCGATAAACATAAATGTTACTGAGTCATTTTCAATCTGACTCGTTCTTCACGTAATCGGTTGCCGAGAATAACTTTGCTTAAAAGAAAGCCAGCGTCAAATTGACCGCGAAACCGTTGCCCTCCGGCCTATTTTTGGTATCGAACTCCGGTACCCAGCGTGCACTGACATTCACTCTGGCATCATTGAATTTACCGGCCCAACCGATCACCGGGCCGGCTCCCACGGCGCGACCGCGATAGCCTCCGAATAACTCAGCAGTCTGGCCTTTGTCGTCGGTAACTTGCTGCACATACCCTCCGACGATGCCTGCGCTCCAGCCTTTGCCGAACCCCGCGTCCAGAGTGCATCTAAGGTGAAAATGTTGCCATTGCGATAGTCGGTCGCATCGTTTTCGGTGTAAAACTCCAATCCGGAGGACAGCGTAATTTCGCCGCCCGAGCCGTCGAGGTGGGTGAAGGCTAAGGTGGGCATAAACGTGTAATTATTCTGGCCAGGATTGGCCAAGCGATTATCGTTATAGGCACCCGTCGGGAGGTAAACAGGAAGGGAAAAGGAGATGTGGTTTTGCGCGTCGAAGTGATAGCCGGCAGCGATGGGTGTCACGAGAATATCGGCAAACTGTGTTCCCGTGTCTTCTGCCCCCAGCACGCGACCCCGAGGCTGGGTAATGTCCACGGTTACATCGGTATATTGCATCGGCACGCCAATAGCCGATGCATAGTTCCATCGACCTTTGCCGGTATCCCATACATGGGTGAAATTGGCGATGGTATAGGACACTTTCATATCCAGATCCCCACCAATTCTGCCGACTATTGGCACGCCCTTATTGCCCTTGAGATCACCGTCGTACCAGATGCTGGTCAATGACATGATCCAGCCAGGTTCCGGTGGCACTACCCCCGCGTTGGAAAATACCTGTTGGCCCGTAATCGGACGCCCGACGCCACCCTCGGCCGCAAGTAGTACGGAACTCATTCCAAACGCAGGCGTGAATAACAAAAAGCTGGCAACTAAAGTCTTTCTTTCCACTGCTTTTCTTCCTTCAATCCATGATCAGTTGAGCTACTCGGTCCAGAAACCAAAACGTCCGCCATCAGGCGGACGCTTGGAAGGCAGCTTTTATTATTTTTGCTGTTTCATTTTCTCCTCGATTTTCTTGTCTACGTCAGCCCTGACCTGATCGATACTGAAACTGGCAGGGCGTTGGCTTGGCGGATAATCTACGAAGGTCTGCAGGAAAGCTGCGGCTTTACTGATGCCCTGAAAGATCAGGAAATCGTTCTTCGCTACCCAGTCGTAGTACTGATCGGAGACAACGTCGGCGCGCTCGTAAGGGTCCATGCGCAGATTGAAAATTTTAGGTACGCGCAGGCAGGTGAAAGGTTCGCTCCACACTTTGAATCCACCCGGTGCACGTTGTTCACAGAAGACGAACTTCCAGTTGTCGTAACGCATGGCTACCAAATCACCATCATCACTGAAGTAGTAGAAGTCGTTCCGTGCGCTCTTGTCAGTTTTACCGGTCAGAAAATCAAGCTGGTTGTAGCCGTCCAGATGAACCTTGAAGTTCTTTCCACCGACGTCAGCCCCCTTCAGCAGGCGTTCCTTGATATCGGTATCGCCCGTTGCGGCAAGCAATGTCGGAAACCAGTCCAAGCCGGACATCATCTGAGTAGAAACCGTGTCGGCCTTGATTTTTCCAGGCCAGCGCACAATCGCCGGCACGCGGTATGCACCCTCCCAGTTAGAGTTTTTCTCGTTACGGAACGGAGTCGTTGCAGCGTCCGGCCAAGACCATTGGTTCGGGCCGTTGTCAGTGGTGTAGACCACGATCGTGTTGTCGGCAATTTTCAGATCATCAACTGCTTTAAGCAGCTTGCCTACATCACCATCGTGTTCCAGCATGCCGTCAGCGTACTCATTGCCCGGCATGCCACTTTGGCCCCTCATCGACTCACGCACATGGGTGAATGCGTGCATACGCGTGGTGTTCATCCAGACGAAAAACGGTTTATCGGCCTTCGCTTGTTTGTCCATGAAGTTGATGGCGGCCTGAGTGGTCTCGTCATCGATGGTTTCCATACGCTTTTTGTTCAACGGCCCGGTATCTTCGATCTTGCCGTCGGCAAAGCTGTGGATTACGCCACGAGGAGAGGCAGCCTTGACGAAGGCCGCATCGTCTTTTGGCCACAGTTCGCGCTCGGGCTCTTCTTCGGCATTGAGGTGGTAGAGGTTGCCGAAGAACTCATCGAAGCCATGGTTGGTGGGAAGGTATTCGTCCTTGTCGCCCAAATGGTTCTTGCCAAATTGTCCAGTCGCATAACCCTTTGCTTTCAGCGCTTGAGCGATCGTGACGTCCCTTGCTTGCAGCCCGACTGGAACACCCGGCATACCAACTTTGGAAAGTCCGGTACGCAGTGGTGATTGACCGGTGATGAATGTCGAACGCCCGGCGGTGCAACTGTTCTCCGCATAGTAGTCAGTGAACATCATGCCTTCTTTGGCAATCCGGTCGATGTTTGGCGTCTTATAGCCCACGACTCCATGGGAATAAGCACTGATGTTGGTCTGCCCAACGTCATCGCCAAAAATTACGAGGATGTTAGGTTTATCGGCGGCTGAAACGGCTGTAGACAACGTAATGAGCGAGGTCGCCACGATGGCGAATTTGGGTAACCACTTGCGTACGCTAGTCATAAGACTGGCTCCTTGGCCGGTGGGTCGCACAAATGCGACTTTTATGTCAGATGCGGTCCTGTTTATGCTGCGAATGCGGTGCGTAAGTTCAGCTGGGTCCAGAAATGAACAGCACAATTCGACAACCATAAGGACGATAGTCCAGCACTGGATATTTGCCCGATCTTGAGCCTCGCTTTTGGGATAAGCGGCACAAAACAATAGTCAACGCGGAAATAAAAAGGTGATTGCCGCGCGAAATCCCCACCCCTCAGGACCGTCTTCGGAACTATCGACCCAGTAACGTGGCCCGGCCTGGACTGTCAGCGGGTGGCCACCGATTTTCAACAATTGAGTAACCGTAAGATTGATCGGAACCGACCATTCTTTTTGCCGCCAGTTATAGGTGGACTCGCCATTAATGCCATACGTCGTGAATTGGCTCGTGGTGTAGGAAAGGAACGGTTGCAGGAAAGTTTGATTGACCTTGTCCTTGTCATCTGGCGGGCTACCTTCTAGCCCCCATAGGTGGTTGGCGAGGACTCCATGCGTCCAGCCATTGGCTTGCTTGAGCGCTACGATCGTAGGCCCGGCCGCCCATTGCTTGCTGCTCAGCAGTTCATCACTACCGGTTGGAATCAGCAGAGCAGGGCCCGCGCCGAGTATCCAGCCGCTGTCGGTGGATTTTTTTGGGGAAAAGAAAAAGCTCTGGGTAATGTCACCCACGCCGGACTTGTCGGCTGCGCCACCTGCAGCAAGACCATGTTGGTCGATCACTGGCAGGATGGTTCGGGAAATCAGGTTCCAGTTTTCGTTCAGGGTAAACGGTAGCACCGGTTGAATGTTGGTGACGCTTTGCATTCCTTTGCCGGTGGGACCTATCTTTTGATCCCAGTTGTATTGCACGGGCAGGCTGTACATTGCGGCGACGGGGTTGAGTGCTTGTTTGGCAAGTTCGGCGGAATCTTCTGCAAAGATCAAACCGCTGTGCAGTAACGCCAAGGTCAGCGGCAACATCAGTAGACTCGGCCTGGACATGATGATCTTCCTTGTATGTAACCAACCGGCAAATTTGCATCAACGCGTTTACCCCAGCCAGCGTAGTGGGCGAATTCCGATTCGTCGTCATGACCGCATATTTGTGGGCACCAAATGTGCGAAAAAAGCTGGGTGTTCATATCTGACAACCGTTCATCGCTGAACTACGCTGCGTTTTGTAGTTCACGAACTCATGCCTGATGCCTAAGGAACAGACGCATGCAGAACCGGTTTTCTGTGCTGATGATGATCGTTTTCAGCGTCGTCTGGTCTGCGCTCGTTTGGGCTGATGAGAATGGCGCGTCGGCTGAGCAGGCTGTTGAACTCAAGGTTGCGAACCGCAGTATCATGGTCTTTCGCGCTACATTGCTTGGGGAGGCACCAACGTCTCGAGTCAAGCGCGCAAAAGCAGTGATCAGCGAAGCATTGGAAGAAGCCGACGATCTTGCAGTCAGCATTGACTCTATTCAGGACAGTTACCTGATATTGCTGGGGACCAAGCGCGCGTTCATCGTTTCACCCAAAGACGTCGACAATCTCCAGTACCCCTCGGTGCAATTGGCAGCAGAGGCCGCTGCCGAGAAATTGCGTCAGGTTGTCGCGGAAACTGGCGAAGCCCGTAGTCTGAAACTTATGGTGCGGTCGCTTGGCGCAGTAGCGATTGCTACAGGCATTTACTTCGTGTTGCTCTGGGGAATTGCCTGGCTGCGCAAGAAATTGCTGCGCAAATTACCCGAGTTGATGCATCGCCATACACAAGCGCTGCGGGTAGGTCGCATTCAGTTAGTTGATGCCAATTACCTGTATTCGCTGGTCAATCGACTGTTTTGGCTCGTGCGCTGGCTGGTGATCCTGCTGCTGACTTACGAGTGGCTGGGTTTTGTCCTGTCACGCTTTCCCTACACCCGCCCTTGGGGCGAAAGCCTCAACAGTTACCTGGTTGAGGTCGCGAGCTATTTGCTTCAGGCCATCATCGACGCGGTTCCTGGACTTGTGATTGCCTTGGCAATCTTTTTCATGGCTCGAGGAGCAACTGTTTTCAGTCGGCGTGTGCTCAGACGCATGGCGACACCAGGAACATTCAGCTGGCTGAACCACGAGACCCTGCACCCGACCCAGCGACTCACCTCACTGGCGATTTGGCTATTCGCATTGGCAATGGCCTATCCGTATTTACCCGGGGCCGGTACCGACGCGTTTAAAGGACTGTCCGTGCTGATCGGTCTGATGATTTCTTTGGGCGCGACTAGCGTAGTCGGTCAGGCGGCAGCTGGACTGATCCTGACCTATACGCGCACCCTGCGACCCGGCGAGTTCGTGAGGATTGGCGAATATGAAGGTACGGTGACCGAGCTTGGCATGTTTACTACCAGTATTCGCACTGGTCTTGGAGAAGTACTCACCTTACCGAATTCGATGATCACCGGTGCTGTAACAAAAAACTACTCACGTACCGTCCAGGGTCCAGGGTATGTGGTAGATACCGTGGTAACCATCGGGTACGACACACCTTGGCGCCAGGTGGAAGGCATGTTGCTGGAGGCTGCGAGACGCACGCCCGGTGTAGTTGAAAATCCCCCCCCACAAGTTTTCCAGACGGCCTTGTCCGATTTTTATCCAGAGTACCGGCTCGTCGCTCAGGCGATTCCCAGCCAGCCGCGTCCGCGTGCCGAGCTGCTCAGTATGCTGCACGCAAATATTCAGGATGTGTTCAACGAGTACAGCGTGCAGATCATGTCGCCGCACTATCTGGGCGATCCGCAACAAGAGAAGTGGGTGCCGAAGGACCAGTGGTACACCGCACCGGCGCAACCACCGAAGAATCAGTGACCGTTGCAAGGAGTCCGCGACATGCTCGATTTCATTCTGCACGCGCTACGCACTGATCCGGAGATCGCCGTGTTCCTCGCGATTGCCCTGGGCGTGTTTGTCGGCCGGATTCACATCGGCAGTTTTCACCTCGGTTCCGTGGCTGGTGCGTTGCTGATGGGTCTGTTGATTGGGCAAATTGGTCTGGAAGTGCCGGCGGGGCTGAAATCGGTGTTTTTCGTGATGTTCATCTACGCCGTCGGCTTCAAGAGTGGTCCGGAGTTTTTCGGCAGCCTTAATCGCGGCACGATGAAACTGGTACTGCTATCGGTGGTGCTGTGTGCCACCGCCCTGGGTGCAATTCTGCTGATGTATGCGGTGTTCGATTTCGACGCCGGGTTTACTGCAGGACTTGGTGCTGGCGCGCTGACCGACACGGCGATCATGGGCACAGCGACTAGCGCAATCAACCAATTGACGATTGATGCCGCTGCCAAGGCGCAACTCAACAGTCACATGGCCATTGCCTACGCCATTACTTACCTGTTCGGCACTATTGGTTTGATCGTGTTTGTCGGCAGCATTGCGCCCAAGCTACTCGGGGTGAACCTGCGCGAATCGGCGCGCGAACTGGAGCTGGAACTGGGCATCGCCAAGGAAGAGGAGGCGATCACCGTGCCCTACACCCGCATCGTCGTTCGGGCTCACCAGGTGGCGAGCAATGGCCAAGCGGATGGCCAGCGCATCGTTGATTTTGAGAAGTTGCATGACTCATTGACCGTCGAGCGCGTGGTGCGGGCAGGACAGATCATCGAGCGCGATGAAAATTTCGTCCTCATGGCCGGCGATGTCCTTGGCGTGTATGCCTTGCGCGACGCGGTCGGCACGCTCAGCCATTGGGTTGGTCCGGAGATCGATCACCCTGAATCCTTGTCTTTTCCGACCCGCGAAGTGGACATCGTACTGACCTCGGCTGAATTCGCCGACACAACCATTCATCAAGCCAGAGCCCGGTTGGGCATTGATGGGCGACTAGGGTGTTTCCTCAATACTATCACGCGACAGGGGTACGAACTGCCGTTGCTGCCCAACACGGTACTACGCCGGGGTGACGTGCTTACGTTGACCGGTCGCACCTCGAGTGTCGAAGCGTTGGCCAAACGTCTCGGGCGCATCCGAAAGAACAATTACAAAAGCGACATCGCTATGCACACTCTGGGAATGGTACTCGGCTCGCTGTTGGGATTGTTGTCGACCCACATCGGCATGATCCCGGTGGAGCTGGGCATTGGTGGCGGTGTGCTGGTCGCTGCTCTGGTGATTGGCTGGTATAACTCGCGCCACCCGGAAATCGGTGCACTGCCGCCAGCGGCGCAATGGGCTTTTTCCGAGTTCGGTCTGACTGCGTTCGGCGCAGTGGTGGGTTTGCTCGCCGGGCCGGCGGCGTTTGCTGCGATGAAAGAGCAAGGCTTGGCGTTATTGTTGTCCGGCGCGGTGGTGACGATTTTACCGCCGCTGGTGGCGCTGTATTTCGGCCGTTACGTGCTGCGCCTGCACCCAATGATTCTGTTTGGCGCGCTGGCCGGGGCACAGACCGAAGCGGCGTCGATGAACAAGATCATCGAGCAGTCCGGCAGCAACACGCCGGTGATTGGCTTCACGGTGTGCTACGCGATTTCCAATGTGCTATTGGCGGTGTGCGGGCCGATTATCGTGTTTGTCGCCGTCGGCTAACAGAACAAGTCAGAAACCACTTTCGCGCAGCAACACCGCCAGCACATGGGTCGCACCGTCGCCCAGCAAACTGCGCCGTTTGCCCTCGATCTTCAAATGCCCCCGTGTCTCGCGCAGATTCGGCACTGGCTCGTCCAGTTGAATCAACACCTGAAACAGCGCACTGCTGGGAATCAGCGAGTGTTCGGCATTGGTCGTCGGCACCGGGCCGCCGAAGCGTGAAGACAGCATTCGGTGCGCCAACTGACTGGCACGGGTGCTGCCGATCTGCATGACACGACCGAATCGCGGCGTGGTCTGGCCGTCCGGGTAAAAGCGCACGTGATCACCGGTGGATATGCGGTGTACCTGATCCTGTGCAACATACGCGTCGACCTGCCAACTGCGCGGATCGATCAGCATGCCCAGCGGCTCCTGCCTACCGATCCATTGCCCCGGCTTCCAGTCTGGATTGACGTCCAGCCACACGCCGGCAAACGGTGCCTGCAAGTTCAGCCGGGAGATTTCCGAGCGGGCGGCGCGGGCCTCTTCGAATTGCACGTTGAGGCGCTGGCGGGTCACGGCGTCTTCAGCAAGACCACCGGGGTCGGCGATCAGCCCAGACAGCCGAGCCTCGTAGCTACGAGCGCTCGCTTCGCTGGTTTGCAGACGCGAGGCGATGTCCGGCTCATCAAGGGTGATCAGGGTTTCCCCGGCCTTGACCGGGGCGTCCGGGTGAATCGATTGCAGGCGTGCCGGATAGGGCGCATACACACGCAACTGGTGTTCGGCACGGGCCACGCCGACCGCATCGATCTGCGTACGCCAGGGGATCGCCAGAACGACCAGAATCGTCAGCAGCACGGTATAAAACGCCACTTTGCGGCGGTTCGGAATCACCGTGCGGTTTTTCCACCAATGACCCAGCTCGCGCATTACCGGCATCGCGATAAACCACGACAGTTCGACCATGAACAGGAAAATCCCCAAAATCTTGAAGAAAAAAAGATAGACCGCCAGCGCTATCCCCAGAAACAGCATCAGCCGATACAGCCAGGTAATGATCGCGAAGGTCACCAGCAAACGTCGCTGACCGGTCGGAAATGTCTCTGGCCAATCTTCCTGCAAACCCAGCAGATTGCGCCGCAGCGTCACCCGCGCAAGCGCTGAGGCGCGTTCGTGCAGGTTGGGAAAATCCAGCAGGTCGGAGAGGATGAAGTAACCGTCGAAACGCATGAACGGACTGGCATTCAGCGCCAGTGACAGCAGCCAGCTGGTGGTCGCCAGATACAGCAGGGCATTGCGCAACGCGCCGGGATCGCACAACGCCCAACCCAGGGTCGACAACCCGGCCAGCGACAGTTCGGTAATAATCCCCGCCGAAGCAATCGCCAGGCGTTGCCGCGAGCGACTGAGTTTCCAGCTCTCGCCGGTGTCGGTGTAGAGCATCGGCCACATCACCACAAACGCTATGCCCATGTGTCCGACGCGCAGCCCCAGGCGCGTGGCGACCAGGGCATGGCCGAGTTCATGCAGGGTTTTCGCGACGATCAGCGCCAGGGCAAAACTGAACAAGCCTTCGGTGGAAAACGACTCGACCACGGCACTGGTGAACACGTCCCACTGCTGCAACACCAAGATGATCCCGAGCAGGCTCAGGCTCAGCACCGTAATCCCGGTCAGTGGATGAAACAGCCAACCCAGCATCCGCGCCAGGTATTGCAACGGTCGTTGCGGGCGCAGCAGCGGGATGCGGAAAAACAGGTAGTGGTGCAACCACCAGCGCCACGTCAGCCAACCGCCTTCTCCGCTTTTACTCTTCAGCCGCTCCAGCGCGGCAGGGCCGGCGCGCAACAACTGGTGTTGTTCGAGAAACTGGCGGAAGTCGAGCACCTGTTCGACATCCGGTTTCAGCGCAGTGTCCTCAGCGATCTGCTCGCTGATTTTGCGTGGCGACTGGCCCCAGCGCAGCAGGCATTCGAATTCCAGCCAGCCAATCCGGTAGAAGCGGTTGATCACCGTGTCCTGAATCACCCACGCCGGTTCGCCATTGCTGCCATGGGCCGCTTCGCTCAGGCGCAAGTCTTCGCGCAGGGGCGGCACGGGCAGATCGGCCGGATCGAGCATTACCAGCCACTCCAGGCACGTAGCGTCGCCAGCGGTCGGCGCAGCAGGTAATAACCGAGCATCACCCGCCCGCCGTAGATTTTCGCCGTGCCGTGCAGGCCGAGTCGCGCATGTTCCGGTGCGCCGTCGATGCTGGCGAGCAGGCGATAAGCGACCACACCTTCGTCGCTGGGCCGCGCCTGATAACTGGTTTCGAGGATCTGCCCCTTGAGCGGCGTCAGCGGGTACGCGGTGAGGAACAAGGTGACCTCGGCGCCCGGTTCCAAAGCGATCGCATCGGCGACGGCCAATTGAAGGAGCATTGCCGGTTGCGTCGGGTCGGCCACTTGCATGATGCGTTCGCCAGTCACCACCGGTTTGCCCAGCCAGTCGTTGGGGTCGCTGAACACGGCGACACCGCCGCGAGGAGACAGCACTTGCGTACGTTTCAGTTGCGCCTGCACCGCCGCCAGTTCCGCCCGCCGTTGCTGAGCGCGACCGGTCAACAACGTTAGCTCACTCTTGCTTTGCGGGTTGTCGAACGCCCGTTGGCTGGCCGCCTGCAACTCTGCATCGGCGACCGCGACTTCCTTGCCGAGCACTTCGGCGCGGCTGCGAAGGGTGGTTTCATCCAGCGAGAACAGCGCTGTCCCGGCATCGACGGGTTGATTCGGACGCACCTGAATCTTTTCGATCACGCCATCAATCGGCGAGCTGATGATCTGCGCCTGCCGCGAGACGATTTCCGTCGGTGCCAATGCCGTTTGCCGCACCGGCAACAACAGCAGTGCAGCGAGCACAATCGCTACCAGCAGCAGTTGCTTGCGATTCGGCCGCCAGCGACTGAAACGCTTGCGCCGGGTCAGCGCCGACCAGCAATACGCCCACGTCGCCACCAACCCTTTGAGGTGTTGCCACAACACGGCCGGCGGTTCCTGCTCCAGCAAGATGATCAACAGGCCCAATCGTTGATTGTCACGATCCTGCACCGGCACGCACCACAGCCCTGACGGCCACCATTCGTTCCAGCCTTCGGCAATGTCTGCTGGTGGATTGGCGCTGTCCTGAGCGATCCATACCGGCTCGGCGTCTGGCACCCGCGCCGCGACCCAGCGACTGGCGCGGCGCAGCCAGACCAGATACGGCGAATCCTCACTGGGCCGTGACAAGCCCGAGACATTGAGCAATTCCAGTGAGGATTCGCGCTGGGCGAATACCAGGGCCTGATGAAACTGCAGCAGCGGGTAGAGATCGTTGGCCATGCTGAACGCCAGGTTGTTCAGCGAGTCGGCGGCCATGGCTTTGTCTCGCAGCGCGTCGAGTTCGAGCAGCAGGTGAGGGTGCGGCAGCGGCTCATTCATCGTCATGGGCGTGCGTCTTGGTCGAAATGCGCGGTGCCGCTCATGCCAGCCATCAGGTCGGGGTACTTGTTGTCGAGCCGAGCTTCCAGTTCGACGGTTTGCGCCACCGCATCGACCCGAGAGTTGATACCGCTGACATGGGCCGGGTAGGTCTTGCCGGTTTCGTGGATGCTGACTTGCAGCGGCAAGCCGGGTTTGAGGTCTTTGAGCAGATTGGACGGCACGTTCAGGCGCACTTTCAGGGCACCATCGCTCACCAGATCGAACAGCGGCGTGCCCGCCGTGACGGTTTGATACGGTTTCACGTAAACCTTGGCCACACGTCCGGAAAACGGCGCAAGCACTTGGCAGTAACTGCTTTGAGCCGCGCCCATGGCCCGCGCGCCATCGGCCTTCTGCACTTCGGTGTTGGCCATCGAAACTTCGATATCGCCCACCGCGTTGAGCTGGCGCAATTGCTGTTTGGCCTGAAGGTTTTGTTTGGCCATGGCCAGTTCTGCCGCTGCAACTTTCGCGCGCGCTTCGGCCTCGTTGCAATTGAAGCGTGCGAGCAATTCGGCCTTGGCGACCGGTTCACCGAAACCGGCTTTCAATTCGCCCAATGTGCCGGCCATTTGGCTGGACAGGGTGGTTTCCAGTTCGGCGGCAAGCAGTACACGAATCGCACTGGCACTTTCCAGCGCCGGGGCTTGCGCATTGTCTTGAGCGTGGACGGACAGGATGAGACTGGCCAACAACAGGGCCCCAAAACGGGCCTCAAGGGCGATTTTGCGCATTCGGCGATCCTTGCGAAGTGGCAGCGAGCAGACGTTGTTGTTCTTGTTCATTCAAGGTGCGTTGGATTTCCCGGGCCAGTGTCTTGATGTCGTGTTGCGAGATTTCCTTGGGCAATACGTCGAGGCCAACCGAGTTGTACATCCGCCCCCATGCAGCTTGAGCACTGGAGAACGCCGCTTCACGCTGATAACGCGAGAGCAGATAACGGCCTTCAGAGCGGATTACTTCCAGTTCCGAGCCCAAAGCGCCGGTTTTCGCCGCTTGTGCGTAGTCGAGCAGGCTGCGATCGACGCGCAGGCTGTCTTCGGCAAACTCGACTTCCTGACGAGCCAGTTGATAGCGCAAGGTGCCGACGCGCACCTGCGTGAGAATTGCCATCGACAGCGCCACTCGGCGGGTGTCGTCGGTTTCGTTCTGAGATTTTTCTGCGGCGTTCAACGACGGCAATTGCAGCAGCCGAATGAGGTTCATCGACACTTGGAGACCGGTACTCATCCAGTCGTTGTTGTAAAGGTACTTGTTGGAGTCGTACTTGTAGCCAAAATCGACGCTGACGTTGGGCCACAGCTGCGCCTTGGCAATTTCCAGATCCTTTTGGTTAACGCGTTTGCGATACCACTCTTCCATGATTTCCGGGCGGTTTTCCAGCGACAACTGTTCCAGCCGCGCCATGCTCTGGCGAACTTCTGGCAGCGGTGGATCGGGCATGTCGGCGAGGATCATTTTCGAGCCAGGGGGCAGCGACATCAGCGCCGACAGCTCGGCCTGGGCGAATTCCAGATCCTGGCGGCGCACGGTCAGCAGATAGATCGAGTCGAGAAGGGCGCGTTGATAGGCGAGGATTTCCTGGCGCGGCAGCAAACCACGGGTTTCGGCTTCGCGGGCCGAGGTCAGGGCGGTATGGGTGCGCATCAGAAGTTTGTCGACTTCCGGCATCAAACGCTGGGCGCCGAGTGCGCGCCAATAGGCGTTGCGTACGTCCTGCAGAACGTTCTGCGCGACTTTGCGCCGGCGTTCTTCAGCCATCAGGATCTGATCGGATTTCTGTTGTGTGCGGTAATAGGCAACACCGAAATCCAGAAGGCTCCAACTCAAACCCAGGCCATAGACTTCACGATAACGTTCTTCCGAAGTCGATGGGCGCAAGCTGACCTGGCGGTCTTCGATGCCGATCGAGGTGCCACCGGAATCGTTATCACGTCCGGCATACCCGGCCGAGGCGACCAGCCGCGGGAGCATTTCATGGCTGGAGACATCGCGCAGGTCTGAAGCCAATGCGCTTTCCATGAGTTTGAGGCGGTAGTCCAGGTTGTATTTCAGCGCCCGCGCCGCCGCTTCGTAAAAGGTGATCGGCGTGGTTACCGGCTCTTGGCCTGAATACATGCGTGACTGGTCAGCGATGATGCGCTGGCGGTTTTCTTCATCGGTGGAGGGTTTGGGCTCCGTTGAAGAGCAAGCACTGAGCAACAGTGCAGAAGCGATGGCGGTAATGAGAAGCCGGGTCGCATGTATACGCATGTTCATTCCTTTGCATTCTTGGAATTTTTCAGTTCAGCGGCGTTATTGCGGCTAGCGCCGCTGCGCTGCATCACGCAATTGCGCGCTGAAGCCCTTGGCCCGTGGTTTTTCCTGTTGATTTTCAGCGTGTGCCGCACTGTGCGTCATATCCGCCGGGTTCAAGGTGAACAACGACGGATCGCTCAACAGCCCATCGGCACTCAACCCGGTACGGCCTTGACGCCCCTGAATCCACAGAAGATCCAGTTCGCTTTCCAGGCGACTGGTACGCACCGCTTGCTGGACGAATTGCCCCGGCACCAGCCCCAGCCCATTGCCCACCGACTCACTGGTGAACTCACCGACCGCTGCCAGACGCAGGTTGCTGCCATCGACGCCCCAGGCTGACAGCTCGGAGATTTGCGCCTCACGCTCAACCACTGGCGTGACGAAAACCGCCGGTTGTGGATCGGGGATGAGGAAGTTGCGGTTGAGGGTGTTCGGGTCGCGCTCGAAGTTGTTGCCACCCGGCGCCGGAATGAACGGCGTAGCGATGTCGAGGGTGATCGTCAGTTCAGCCTGATCGCTGGCGCCGTTACGGTCATTGATGGTGTAGGTGAACACGTCCCGCAGGATCTGCCCGAGACCGGCGGCGGCCAGCACCGCCGGGTTGTTCTGATCGATGGTGTAGGTGTAGCTGCCGTCGGCGTTCAATACCAGCGTGCCGTAGAGGCCAATGATCGGCTGGCCGATCACACCCGCAGTCCCTGAACCCGCCTCGGCGCCGGTGCGGATCCCGACCACCACCAGGATGTCGTTGCCGTCAACGTCGCGGTCATTGGGCAACACGTTACCGGTGGTTTGCGGGGCAGGAGACTGGTCGCTGGCAAAACCGCTGTCGTTCTGCGCCAGCGGTGCGTCATTGGCGCCTTGAATAACCACGGTCAGCCGCGCATCCGAAGTCGCGCCGGCAGTGTCGACCATGCGATAGGTGAAGGTTTCGCTGAGGGTTTCACCTGCCGTGCGCAACGCCTGCACCACGGGATTATTGTTGTCGATAACGTAGGTGTAGGTGCCATCGGCATTCAGTGTCAGTTGCCCATAGAGGCCGATCAGCATTTGCCCGGCACCTGCTGACTGACCGGCCTGATTGCTGACGCTTTGCACCTGTTTGCTTTCGCCATTGACGACGCTGTCGACGTCGTTGTCGTTGTCCAGCACGTTGCCATTGGCGTTGCTGCCCGGCGTGCCGTTGTTGACACCCCCGGCTTCAACCGCCGTGGCGCTGTCATCAGTGGCGACCGGGGTGTCGTTGCGACCGTCGACAGTGATGCGCAATTCGGCGGTGCTGGTGGCGCCCCAGCGGTCGACGATGGTGTAGGTGAATACTTCATTCAGGGTCTGGCCGCTCTGGCGCAAGGCCTGGACGGCGGCCAGATTGTTGTCGACAGTGTAAGTGTAGCTGCCGTCGGCGTTGATCAGCAGGTCGCCATACAAGCCGCGCAACGACGTGCCGACGCTGCCCACTGTACCGATGTCGCTGACGGTGCCTGTGTGAATGCCGATCACCGACAGCGGATCACTCTCCGCGTCGGTATCGTTGTCCAGCACATTGCCGCCGGGGTTGAGTCCGGGTTGATCGTTGTTGGTGCCACCGGCTTCGATGGCGGTGGCCGTGTCGCCATTGGCCACCGGCGCCAGGTTGCGTCCACGAATGATGATGTGGATTTCCGCCAGATCGTTTTGCCCGCCACGGTCGCTGACCTGATAGGTGAAGCGCTCGTTGAGAAATTGCAGCGGGCCGAGGGCCTGAACCGCGGGATTGCTCGAGTCGAGGTTGTAGGTGAAGCTGCCATCGGCGCCGATGATCAATTGCCCGTAAAGGCCATTGATCAGTGTGCCGTTGCTGTTGTCGGTACCGGCCGTGACCCCGGTCAGACTGCCGCCAGCGTCTTCCGTGCCGAAACGAATGCCGGTGACCGTCTTGCTGTCCCCCTGGTCAACGTCGGTGTCATTGGGCAGCACGTTGCCGCTAGGGTTGACGCCGTTGCCCTTGCCGTTATCTGCCACGGCCAGGACGGTATCGTTGGCCGCGACCGGCGCATCCCAGGCACCGTCGATTCGGATGCTCAGTTGCGCGGTGTCGGTGGCCCCGGCGATGTCGCGCAGGCGGTAGGTGAAGGTTTCCACCAGCGAATCGCCGAGCTTCAGCGCCTGCACTGCCGCGAGGTTGTTATTGACCACGTAGTTGTAAGTGCCGTCGGTATTGAGGGTGAGGGTGCCGTACAAACCGTTGAAGGTTTGCGCGCCGACGACGTTGATAAAGGCGCCACCCGCCGCTTCGTTGCCCGTGCGGATACCGGTGACCAGTTTGGCGTCGTTGGCATCGACATCGTTGTCGTTGTTCAGCACATTTCCGCTTGGATTGACCCCGGGCGTGCCGTTGAACGTTCCACCGGCCTCGACCGCCACCGCGCTGTCGTCACTGGCGATCGGATTGTCGTTGGCCCCGCGCACGGTGATGGTCAGCGTCGCGCTGCTGGTGGCGCCGGCCAGGTCGCGGATCCGATAGGTAAAGGTTTCCGTGAGGGTGTCGGCATTGCTGCGCAGTGCCTGGACCTGCGGATTGAGGTTGTCGACCACGTAGCTGTAACTGCCATCGGCATTCAGGGTTAGAACGCCATAGGTGCCATTGAAACCGCTACCGATCAGGCCCACCGACGAGCCCTGACTGACGCCGATGACACTAAGCACTTCGCCGTTGCCGTCGACATCGCTGTCATTGCTCAACACATTGCCGGTCGGATCAGTACCCGGCGTAGTGTTGTTCAAGCCTCCGGCCTCAACAGCAGTGTTGCTGTCGTTCTGGGCGATCGGGGTGTCATTGCGCCCCTGAATCGTGATGTTCAGCGTCGCGCGATCGCTTGCGCCGGCGGCGTCGATCACCTCGTAGCTGAACGCATCGAGCAACGTATCGCCGGCGCGCAAGGCCTGCACGGCGGCCATGCTGTTGTCGAGGCGATAGCTGTAGCTGCCGTCGGCATTCAGTGTCAGCCAGCCGTATGTACCGCGCAGCTCAGTGCCCAAAGTGCCGGCAGTTCCGGTGCCGGACTCTGTACCGGTGCGCACCGAGGACACAGCGCGGGTTTCACCATAATCGTAATTGGGCAGGTCGCCGGGTACTTCGCCGCCGTCGACGTCGCTGTCGTTATCCAGCACGTTACCAGCAGGATCCTGACCGGGCTGGCTGTTGTTCAAACCACCGGCCTCAATGGCCACGCCTGAGTCGTCGTTGGCCCGTGGGTTGTCGTTCTGCCCGCGAATCAGCACGATGATTTCCGCGGTGTCGGTTTCTGGAGTGGCGCCGACGCCATCGCTGACGGTGTAGGTGAAACGCTCGGAAAGCAGATCCACGCTGCGGCGCAGGGCCTGAACGTCAGGGTTGCTGTTGTCGACCTCATAGACATAACTGCCGTCGGGGAAAATCGTCAGCGTGCCATACAGTCCGGCAATCACCGTACCGCCGACATTTACCGCGATCGGTGTTCCCGGATCGCCGCTCGCTCCGGACTTGATCAGCGTGACTGTCAAAGGGTCGCCATCGGGATCGGTGTCATTGGCCGTGACGTCGCCCGAAGGATTGACGCCCGGCGTCAGGTTGTTGATCCCGCCGGCTTCAGTGGCGATAGCGACGACGTTTTGCGCCACCGGTGGATCGTTGACGCCGTGCACGGTAATCACCAGTTGCGCGGTGTCGGTCAGGCCGGTGGTGTCGGTCACGCGGTAAGTGAAAAACTCGGTCAAAGTCTGCCCCGGCGCCAAGGCCTGGACCGCCGAATTGGTGCTATCGACGTCATAGAAAAACGAGCCATCTGCGCCGATGCGCAAGGTGCCGTAGAGGCCGACCACCACGGTGCCGTTGGCTGAGGTGGTACCGGTGGCCACGCCACTGAGCACGTCGACGGCCGGGTTGTAACTGGCTTCGCTTTTGTTGATTACACCATTGACCTGCAATTGGCTGCTCGGCTGGTCATTGGTGTCGACGTCCTGATCGACACCATTGCCACCGGGTTGGGTGATTGGCCCGGGGCGGCTGGGGAACTGAATCACGTTGCCGCTCGGATTGCTTTCCGAGGCGTTGCCATTAGTCGACGCGGCTTGTGCTGACGCCGCATCATCGCTGGCCACCGGGTTGTCGTTGGCGCCCTGGATGACGATGCGCAATTGCGCGACATCATCCAGACCGCCGGTATCGGTCAGGCGATAGCTGAAGAACTCGACCAATTGTTGACCGGCGCTGAGCCGCTGAACTGTTGCATTGCTGTTGTTGACCACATAGCTGTAGGTGCCATCGGGATTTATGGTCAAGGTGCCGTAGAGCCCGGCAATGGCCGTTGCGCCGCTGACGGCAGTGAAATTGCCGGCGCCGGCTTCGGCGACCGCTCGGATACCGGTCACGGTGCGGGTTTCCCCGTTGGCCGCGCTGTCGACGTCCTGATCATTACTCAACACATTACCGGTGGCATCGCTGCCCGGCGTGCCGTTGTTGACCCCACCGGCCTCGATGGCCACTTCGTCATCGTCAATACCCTGCGGCGTGTCGTTGGCACCTTGAAGGGTGACGGTCAGTGTTGCTGTCGAAGTCGCCCCGGCAAGGTCCGCGAGGACGTAATTGAAGTTGTCCTGCAAGGTCTGGCCCGACACGCGCAAGGCCTGCACGGTTGCGTTGTTGTTATCGACGACATATTGATAAGAGCCGTTGCTGCCAATCACCAACTGACCGTACAGGCCATTGATCACGGTGACGCCGAGTACTGGCGTCTGAATGCCGGCGCCAGGGCCGACCGACACCACATGCAGTTGATCGGCGTTGGTGGCGATGTCAACGTCGGTGTCGTTGCTCAGCACATTGCCGCGTGGGTCGATACCGGCGGAGGCGTTGTTGGTGCCGCCAGCCTCCAACGCCGTGGCGCTGTCGTTGACACCCACTGGGTTGTCATTCACCGCGTCGAGGATGATTTGCAGGCTGTCAGTGTCCGTCAGCGCATCTCCGGCCGTACCCGGGAGACCGTCGCCGTCGGCATCGCCGTAGTTGCCACGATCGTTGGTCAGCACGGTCAGGGTGTCGGTGCCATTGAAGTCGGTATTGCCCAGATAACGCAGGCTAGCGAGCGCGGTGTTGATGTCGGCGAGGTTGCCGGTCAGGGTCATGCTCGCGGTATTAGACCCGCTGACCGTGACACCCGGCACGGTCGCGCCGAGGAACAGTGTCCCGTGAGTGACCGTGAGAATAACGCTGATGGCGCGGTCGTTGACGTTCGGATCACGGTTGGCATCAGGATCAGCGACGCTGATACCGCCGATAGCCAGCACCACATCTTCCTGGCCATTTTGTGTGCCGGGGAGGGTGTTGACCGGGGCGTCGTTCTGTTCGACGTAACCGGCATTGGCGCTTTGCGTATCGGCGTCGCCCAACGTGATAGTGATCTGGCCAAGGGTGCCGGCATCACTGTCAACCCGTACGCGCAGATCACCCACCGGTTGCGGATAACTGACCAGCCCCGCCGGCACGTCAATACGAAACACGCCCAGCGGCAAGACGCCGAAGTGGTACTGACCGTTGGCATCGGTCGTGGTGCTGAATTGCAGGTTGTCGGCGCTGGTGTCGAGGCGTCCGTCGGCCCCGGCCCAGGTCAGGGTCACGGTTTGCCCGGCCAGACCGGGGCCGTCTGGCGTAGCGCTGGCAGTTGGACTGGTAGTGTCGTTCCACAGGGTGCCGGTGATCACGCCGAGACCGGCGGTGTCGCGCAAAATGTACTGGTTCGGGCCGACGGCGCTGCCATCGCGTTCACCGGTGGTGGTGCCATCGACCCCGACGCTGTTGCCGCCCCAACTGGTGAAGTCTTCAGGCAGGCTGCTCCAGGTCAATGTCGCATTGCTGCTGGCGACAATGCTCGAGTTCGGCAGATCGACCGAATAGCGCACCTGAATCTGCGCGCCGACATCCAATTGATCGAAGTTGACGCTCAAACCGCCGCTGGTGCTGAAGCTGATCCCCGCCGGCAGGTTGCCCGGGCCGTAACTGACGCCGTTGATGCTGACGCTGAGCAAGGTGTAATTGCTGCCGCCGGCAAAGCCGTCGCTGACGCGCGCATCGAACGCCGGCAGACCGCCATTCTGGATAAAGCTCAGTTGCACGGTGGCGTTGCCGGTACTGCCGGCGGGATTGGGGTTGAACGCGACGATCTGCTTGTCGAGGCCGCTGAAGTTCGGCTCGACCACACGTTCGAACACCGTGTCACTGACCGCACGCCCGGCACCGTTGACGATTTCCCTTGCAGTCACCGCCAGTTGCGCGCCGGCAATGTTGGCGGCGATGTTGGTTACGCGCACGTTGAATTCGATCGAGATGCCTTCCAGATCATCGTCGTTTCCATTTCCGTTGACCACGTTACCGAGATTGAAAGTCACTACCTGGGTGCCATCGGGGTTGGTGACGACGGACAGCCGGCTCGAGTCGAAAATGCCTTGCGGCGCCAGACCTGACAGGTCGGCGGTGATCGGCAGGGCTTCGGGGCTGTTTTCGTTGCCGTCGATGTTCAGCGTGCCACCGACGATCAGGTTGGCATCACTGATCAGCCCTCCGTTGGAGATGAACGCGATGCGCAAGGCATTGACCAGCGCGTCCGGCGAGATGAACTGCAAGCCGTTGGCCAGGGTGATCTGCACTTGATAGTTGGGGTTGTTGCCTTCTGGCACCAGCACCACCACGCGGTAGCGAATCACTTCGCCGACGGTCACCTGTTCGATGGCAGCGGTGGTAGGCGAGGGCGCGGCGGTGTCTGGCAAACCGCCGACACGGGAGATCTGAATGGCCTGCGCCACGGGAATCAGCAGAGTCGACAGGTTGCGGTAATCATTGAGGGTGCCGCCATTGAGCGCGCCGTCGACGCCGGTTCGTTCGCCACTATTGCCACCGTCGAGGCTGGTCCATTGCACGCTCGCCACGTTGGCAATATTCGACAGGGCCGCAGCGCTGGCGTTGACGATGCCGCTAAGCTGCAAAACGATGCTGCCGCCCTTGGCAATATCGATATTGGCGCCGCTGGCGGTGCGCAACTGGCCGCCGACGATTTCGAAGGCAACACCGCCGTTGTTGGTCGCACCGTTCTGATACAGCACGCCGACCAGCGTGACGTTGCTGAGTTGGGTCGGCAGGGTGTCGAGGAAAGTGATGTCGAACGCACTGAAGTCGGTGCTGCCGTTGCCGTTGCTAAGGGTGATATTGAAAGTCACCGTATCGCCCTGGTCATAACCGCCCAGACCCGAAGTCGAGGTGATGACCTGATTGATCTGCAGTATCGGTTCGCGCAGGGTCACGGTGGGCTGACCGCCGCTCAGGGCAACGTTGCGGTCCAGCGCGACGGTACCGTTTGGCGTGTCACCATCCGGGTCACTGAAAATCAGTTGTGCGTTGTTCTGCAGTGAGACGTTGGCCTGGTTGGCAATGACGTTGCTGGCCACCAGTTGCAGACGAATCACGAAGGTGTTGTTACCGGTCTGGTTGTCCGCTGACACGCTCGAGACGCTGAAGGTCCAACGCCCATCCACACCGTCGCCCCCCAGTGCGCCGCCAATCCCGGCGAAACCGCTGACCAGTACGCTTCCAGCGAAATCCGCGCCGAGAGCGCCACTGCCGGCGCGGGTGGTGATGATCTGATAGCCGAGGCCACCGTTGAAACTGGTGTCCAGACGCATCCCCGGCGGCATCAGGTCTTCGATGCGCAGGTTTTGTGTGGTCCCTTCGGGCAAGGTGATCACGATGTCGTAGCGCATGCTTTCGCCGACCACCAGATCGCTGCCGTTGGTGTGACTGGCGCTGGAGTCGCCATTGTCCAGTGTACCGTCGGCAAAGACCTTGCTAATGACCGGCGCGGCAATCTGCTGGCTGGCCAGGTCTGTGAGGTCGGTGGGGGTGAAATCGCTGCCGCCGTTGACGCTGGCGTAATTGCTCAGAGTGGCGGTGGATTGCAGGCTACGGCTGGCCTCGATCGTCGCACTGACCACTACGTCATAACTGATTATCACAACGTTGGCACCGCTGGTATCGGCTGCCGTACCGCTGCGCCCTGCCAACAGACTGGCTTGGCCGCCGGCGTCAAGGAAGGTGATCTGATTGCCGCTGACGCTGTAGTCGGTACCGAGCACCAACAAGGTGCCGTCGCCGCGATAAATCTGCAGGTTGGCCGCCGCCAGACTGCCACCGACGAAGCTCAAGCCAGAGGGCAGGGTGATGCTGGTGCTGACGTCAAACGCGCCGCCACCACCGCTGTTCTCAATGGCCGTGACCAGACGCAAACGGTCGGCGCCGTCGATATTGCTGATGTTGCCGTCGACTGCCGAGAGGTCGGTGACACTGCCGTTGAACGGTTTGCCCGCGGTCCCTGGTGGATTCCAGCTACCGGAAGTACCGGTCACCGTGCCGTTGGAGCCGGACACCACGCCGTGCTTGATATTGAGCACCGGTTCGGCGACCGACACGATCGCAACGACGTCAGAGGAAATCAGCGTGCGGTCGGTGAGGGTGGTCTGCTGGCTCGATTGCGCGAGGACGTCAAGCGAACGCTGGTCGGCAAACGGCTGGTCCCCGACCCTGACCGTGAAGCGAATAACGATGCGGCTGCCGGTGGTGGTGTTGGTGGCAAAGCTGCCGAAATCGAACACCACCGAATTGCCGTCGGCGCTGGTGACGCTGACCACGCCACCGGCATTGGTATTGCCTGCGCCCAGCTCCCATTGGCCGACATCACTGCCCGAGCCCCAGGTAATCGCGCTGACGTTGAATAACGGCAGCGGCAGGTACGCGGTGAGTTTAAACTGCTCGTAATCGCCGGTGACCAGGTCGTAACTCAGCTCGAAGGTCACTTCATCGCCGGGGCGCAGTTCTCCGTTGCCCGGCGGTGCGCCGTTATTGACCTCGACCAGACTGATATCGACATTGCTGGTGGGAATGACGCTGGTGGTGGCGGAGCCGTCGGTTTCACTCTCGCCCGTCAGGTTGAAACGATCGACCAATAGCGTGCCGTCCACGGTAGCGGTGTTGCCCAGTTCGTCACCTTCGTTGATGTCCGGATGCGGGTTGCCTGAAGGCGGCTTGTAGGTCTGGCCGACGACGGCGGAATAGCTCAACACCGCAACCACGGCGCCCTGCAACGTGTCGTCAAAGGCCAGGTCACCGTTGAGCCAGCCGCGAATGTTGTTGAATGCATTACGCAGCGACTGGGCAATGTCGAACACCATTGACGTGCTGCCATCGGCGTTGTTCACCACGCTGGCGACCAGAGTAATGGTCTGCGCGACGCCGTTGATGGTCACCGTCAGGGTCGGCGTGCCGCTGAAGATCTGACCATCGCTGAGCTGGTCGCGGATGACCAGTTGGCCCTCATTGAAAAAGTCCTTGCCGAAGGCAAAGTAGTCGGAAATTGCCAGGTTCAGGGTGTATTGCAGGGTGTCGCCGGGGCTGATGCCGCTGTGGCCGATGTCGGTCTGCATCGTCGCGGTTTTCAGCAGCGTGATCGATTTGGCGATGAATTGCGTGCCTTGGCCGGTGCCGCTGAAATCAATGGTGGTGTTCGGCGCGGTGAGGTCGCGCGGATCCAGTGGCACCCATTGCCCGGAAGCGGTCGGCGGGCCAAGCGTTACGGTCACGGCGTCACCGGTCACCGGGTTGATCACGGGCTGGCCGTTGGCGTCGACTTCAGGGACGTAGAACGCAACCACGGTGTCGGTCTTGCCAGAAAGGCTGGCGTACTCGACGGTGAACGAATTGATATAAACGTCGTTGGCCGCAATCAGCACAGCGATTTGCGCCGCATTGGTCACCACAGTGCCGTCGTGCAGTGTGATCGAGGTCAGCCGGCCTCCAGCGCCGGGGGTAATCGAGTTGACCTGAATATTGTCTGGCAGGGGCTGAGTAACGACGACGTTGGTCAGCGTCTGGCCGGGCGCGGGCGTCGCCGACAGGGTTAGCGTCCGCACATAGTTGGGGCCGGTGGCAGTTTCACCTTCTGGAGTATTGATGGTTTCGCTGACGGTGATCACCGTCGGGTGCACGACGAAGGCAGCGGTGCCGGCCTGGATCAGGCTCGGATCATTGGTCGGGTTGTCCAGCGCGTCATTACCGAATTCGAAGCCGCCACTGGCGCGAATGGTCAGGTCAGGCGAACCGTTGGAAAACGCCGTGTCGGCAAGATTGCTCAAGCTGGCGGTAACCTGCACACCGATCACCGGCTGCTGGTTGGTGACGCTGGCGAAGGGCAACTCGATCACCACCAGTTTGTCGCCGGCGCGCATGCCGTAGGTGGCAGCGTTGATGATCAGGAGGTTGCCATTGGCGTCTTTCGCCAAGGGATGCGTAGCGTTGCCGTTGGCGTCGAACGTCACCACGTGACTGATCAGGTTTTGCCCCAGGTAGGTGGCTGAAATGAAATTGATGCCGTCGTCGCCATCCTTGCCGGTGACCGGTATCGCCAGATTGATGAATGGCGCGTAACCCACCTGGGTCGAGGTGTTGCTGAAGTTCACGGTAAAAGTGAAGCGGTCACCGAGCAGCACATCGCTGCCACCCGTGGACACCGTGGCGGTCGGTGCCGCATCGGCCAGCAAGCCGTCGAAATGGGCCATGGCGAGGCTGCTGATAGCAATGCTCTTATCGAGGTCACCAACCCGGGTTTCCAGGGTCCAGTCACCGCCGGACTTGCTGCTGCCGGTGTCGTTGCTGGAGGCGCCGACATCGGCGCCAGTCCAGCGCGCCAGCTCGCTGACCAGGGTTTGCCCGGCCGCACCGGCGCCCACATCGCAACCATAGAGCTGAATGTCCGCACCTTGGGTCAGATTGTTACGCCACTGTTCGAGGGTCTTGCCCAGCGAGTCGATGTTGTCTGAGGTGACGGTGCGGTTACCCAAGGTGAATTGTCCGGCGCCGCCATGGGACATGATCTGGATCGAATCGACCTTGCCCAGTTGTGCCAATGCCGCAGAGATCGCCGCCAGACCGTCTTCGCCGACATTCACCACAATCGCTGTGACATTGTCCGGCAACTGCGCGACCAGTTGATCCCTATTTTCAATGCGGCTGTCGATCACCAACAAACTGCGCGCTGCAGACGGTGCTTGCTCGGTATCGGCCCGGCCTTCAGTGGGCGTTGCGTGAGGGACTTGAGCCTCTACCGCAGCCGGCTGGGCGGCAGGATCAGTGTGATGCTGCTCGACCGTCGCTGAGGCTGCAGCACCATCGAACAGGATCCTTGGCTCCAAAGCCAACGACTGACGCTGCGGACGCAGGTGTGCGCCGTAAAATACACCCCGTGAACCATTCATGATCGGCCCTCGTACTACGTGCTGAATCATTCCATTGAATGCCGACGCAGTGCGACGGACACATCAAGCGTAGGAGTAGCTGGCGTCTTTTACCAAGTCATCTGCGGTCATCTGTGCCTTTTTGGGACACACGGCACAGCCACTCTTACCGAGTGGTTTAAAACCGCCAGACCAAACCACCACCCAATACATGCAGCGCTGCGTTCTTATACTCGCCGGATACCGTGCCTCCGGAGCGTGATTTGGTCTGTTGCACGTCCATATCCCCCAGGTAGATCAGGGTGTAGCTCATGTGCACGTCCAGGTTTTCTTGCAGCGTGTAGTTGAATCCGGTTGCCAGACGCCATGTCTCATTCATGGGGTTATCGACAGTGCGATCCTTGTCGTCGACGGCGGAAGAGTCATAGGCGACGCCGATATTCCAGCGCAGCTTGGGGTTGATCTGGTTTTGCGCGCCGACGGAAACATGCCAAGTGTCCTTGTATTGCCGATCGGCAGTGCGCGCGGTCGATGCGGCATCGGTGTCAACCTCGACACCCAACTTGCCGAAATCACTCCAGTCTTGCCAGCCGAGGCTACCCAGCAATGTCCACTGAGGATCGAGCTGGTATGAAATACTGGTGGTGACTGTCTGAGGAACATTCATGTCGATATTCAGTTGATCGACGTCAATACGGTTCAGCGCGACTCGAAGCAGAGGATTGGTGATGTTTTTCAACTCGGGCCGGTCTTCAAATTCCAGTTTGACCTTGCTGGTCCATGCAATCCCGAGCTTGGTCCTTTCGTTTAGTTTGTAAAGCAAACCGATATTCGCGCCCGTGCCCCAGTCGGTGTCTTTGTAACGTAACTGCCCATCGTCAGCGTTGCCCAGGCCCAGCACGTTGTTATTGACCGCTACTTCAGTGCGGAAGTAGCCCAGCATGAAGCGTGGTCCAAAGCCGATCGACAAATCATCAGAAATTTTATAGGCGTAGGTCGGCTGGAATGAAACGCCGATAATTGCAGACTCTTGAGTGAAATATCGTCCTGCCCAGTCGTCGTCATAGTCCAGTGCCAGACCGAAATTGCCATACATCCCGAAGCCGATAGTCGAACGATCATCAAGTTGATGGCTGACGAAAAAACTACTGCCCGGAAGATACTTCAGTGCATTGCCGCCCTCGTTGCCACTAAAGGTATTGTCTCCGTCACGGGAAAAACTCACGTCACCCAGGATCACTTGGGCATTGAAGTTGACCTGGGTGCCAGCCAACTGACTGATGCCGGCCGGGTTGTTCATCAGCACACTCGGGTCTGTGGCCAGCACTGCCGCCCCGGCGTTCGCAAGGCCCGTGCCCTCGTGGCCTGCTTCATAAATCATGATACCGCCCGCCTGGGCGGACATGCTGCTGAGCAACAAACTTGTAGCACCGAGAAGTGACAGGCCTTCGCGCAGGGCGTTTCTAATGGTGAGTTCCGATCCAGAGCGGCGCAAAATCGTGACGGACATGAGGGTCTCTCCTTACTGGGCGGCAGGGCAACCGTTACCGGGTTTGCTGGCAGTTCGGCCCACCAACGCTGCCAGTCGTTTGACGTTGTTTTGCTGGGCTGCTACCAGATCATCAATGCTGACACCGGATGCGGTTTGCAGGACGCTGCGACAATTCAGCGAAAATGCCCCGTCGGCACTCCGCAAGCGCCAATTAGCGTCCATGAGAGCGTATTGGCCAGGAACCGAATCGAAGCGTTGCACCTCCACGCGTAGTAGCACTTTTCCATTAACGCGGACGTTGTTGAGCTGATCACTCAGTGCACTGCGTAGCTCTTCGGAAAGACTGGCGGCCCACCATTGGGTTTCGAGGATTGCCAGCCCGCTGTCGCCTTGGCGAATCACGATCTGCGGCCTGTCGACTTGCGGCGGCACCGTCATGCTTTCGATCTGAATTTCGCCAACGACGCTGTAGGAGGGGCCCGCCGGTTGCGCCGGGGTCAAGGTGTGGAACGAGATTGGATCGCTGCGGCATGCTGCCAGCAGCAACAGCATGCTGGCCAATGCTGAAATACGTCCTGACTTCATCGGTTTCGCTCCTGCGCTTAGTTACGTGGCGGCCCTTTCAGGTCCAGTGGCGCGGCATTGGCGGGGCGTCCGCGAATCAGCGATTCGGGGTTGCGTCCCAAGTAATCCGAGAGTTCACGCAGAGAGCGCGACATGCGTCCGAGTTCATTAAGTGTTTCAGTCAGTTTTTCCCGCTGCGGCGAGTCTTCAGCCAGCGTCGCATTGGCCGACTGCAAGGTTTTGCTCATGTCGGCAAGCGTGCTCTGTACCCTCGGCAACGTTTTGGCATTGAACTGTGTAAGCCCTTTGCGCAGTTCGGTCAGGTTGCCATCAAGATTGCTGGCAATTCGCTCGACCGGCAGCTTGTTGATCTTGTCGACCATGGCCTGCAATTGCTCTTGCAGCAGTTCCAGGCTGCCAGGCACGGTGGGGATCGCAATCGGCCGTGCGTTGATGTCGAACGCCACCTTCGGCGCCTTTGGAAAGAAATCCAGCGCAATATATAACTGACCAGTGAGCAGGTTGCCGCTACGTGCTTGCGCTCGCAAACCGTTGCCGACAAAGGTGCTGAATATCCGTGCAGTCCCCGCTATGTCCTCCGGGTCGTGTTTCAGCACCTTCAGCAGTTTTGCGTGTGCCTGGCCCAGCCGTTGCGGATAAATCACGATGCCTACATTGACCGGAAAGCTGCGTTTGGCCTCATCAAAATCAAGATTGACCGAGACAACCTTGCCAATCTCGACACCGAGAAACTCGACCGGCGCGTCAACCTTGAGCCCGCGCATCGCCTGATCGAAACGCAAACTGAGGTATTGTGCCTTGCCATTGGGAGGGGCGAGGGCGGCTTCTTGATTCGCGAACAGTTCGAAGTTCTTGTCCTCGCCTGCGGCCGTGTCGTTCGGACTGAACTCGGGCGCCCGAAAAGCAATGCCACCCACCAGTAAGGTCGACAGTGATTCGGTTTTCAAAGCGAAACCGTTGGCACCTACATTTACGTCGATACCGCTGGCGTTCCAGAAACGAGTATTCTCGGTGACATAGGCGTCGTTCGGCGTATGAATGAACACTTCAATACTGACGCCTTTACCATCGGGGTCCAGCGCATAAGCCACGACTTGGCCCACCGGTATCTTGCGGTAGTAGACCGGGGAGCCGATGTCCAGGGAGCCGAGATCTTCGGTGTGCAGGGTAAAGCGTTTGCCCGGTTCGCCGTAGGTAATCGGAGGCGGATTTTCCAGCCCCTTGAACGTTTTTGCCCGCGTGTTTGACTGACCGATATCGGCGCCGATGTAGTCGCCGGAAAGCAGGGTGTCGATGCCGGACACGCCACCCGCGCCGATACGGGGTCGCACTACCCAGTATTTGGAGTCTTCGCGAGTGAAGCCTTCTGCCTGTTTGGCCAGTTTGATCGTGGCGTTCACGCTTTTCTGATCGTCGCTCAGACTGACATCCGAGACGTGTCCGATCACCACATTGCGGTACTTGACTTCGGTTTTGTTGGCGGTGAGTCCATCACCTGTTTTAAACGTCAGCGTGATGGTCGGCCCTTCCTGAAGAATGCTGTGAACCACCAGTGAAATGCCTACCAGCACTGCAATGATGGGTACTATCCAGACCAGCGAGACGCCGAATCGACGCGTCTTGAGCGGGGCCTGTCCCGGGGTATGCGGCTTGTCATTGGTGGATGACTTCATCCATGAACTCCCTGTCTTGCCGATTGTGTTGGTCCCAGATAAGGCGCGGGTCGAAACTCATCGCCGAGAGCATGGTGAAGACCACCACCAAGCCAAAAAACAGAATGCCGGCACGTGGTTCGATGTCGGCCAGTGCGTCGAACTTCACCAATGACGCGACCAGTGCCACGACGATGACGTCGAGCATCGACCAATACCCGATGACCTCAACGAACCGGTACAGACGGGAGCGTTCCTTGAGCGCCCATTGGCTGTCGCGC
The DNA here is from genome assembly GCF_004368175.1 of Pseudomonas sp. CH235. Taxonomy (NCBI): domain Bacteria; kingdom Pseudomonadati; phylum Pseudomonadota; class Gammaproteobacteria; order Pseudomonadales; family Pseudomonadaceae; genus Pseudomonas; species Pseudomonas sp. CH235. The sequence continues at coordinate 259,799 of NZ_RRZJ01000001.1, read as the reverse complement.
TGAACCGTGACCAGCAGCAGCGTGATCGCGACAAACTTGATACCGGGCACGGCGATACTTGCAATGAAGATGATCAGCGCGATATCCCAGGCTCCGGCCTCCCAGAACTCCAGCACGCCGCTCATGATAGTGCTGTCAGCGCCGTTGCCGACCATTTTGGTATTCATGACCGGCAGCAGATTGGCCGGAACATAGAACGCCAGCGCCGTGAACATATAGGCCCAGGTCCTCGTCAGCGAATCGGGCTTGCGGCGATGCAGGGTAGACCCGCAGCGTTCGCACTCATGGGGTTCGCCCGTCATGTCGCACGCCTGGCCGCAACTGTGGCAAAGACACAAGTTAAGGTCATTGGCATTGGGCGGCATGTTCATAGGATGTCCCACAGTTCGCGGATATCGCGCCCGGCAATGCGGATCATCATCAGGCTCAACACGGCGAGAGCAAACAGGCCAATACCCGGCAACACGTCCAGCAGCCCGGCAAGTTTGATCACCGCGACCATGGCCCCAAGAAGGCAGACTTCAAGCATGCTCCAGGGTCTAAGGGTTTCCAGCCATCGCATGCAGAAGCGGAAACCGGGGGAACGACGAGATTTCAGCGCAAAGCCCAGCACCCAAACCAGCAGCAGCAACTGGATAATCGGCGCAATGATCATGGCTACTGCGGCTACGAGTGCTATGAAAGTGATCGGTCCAAGGCTCAACGCCACGACAGAATCCCATAGCGTCGCACTGTTTTTCAGACCTTTGAGGCTGATGCTCATCACCGGATAAAAATTAGCGAAAATCCACACCACCAGCGCTGTGAGAGTGAGCGCCAAACGCTGCTCAATCGTCAGTCCGTTATAGCGCTGGAGCACGCCGCCGCAGCGCACGCACCAAGTCTTCTGATTCTTGATGAGCACGCTGCGCTCGTAAACACCGTCGCAGTGCTCGCAAATGATCCATCCCTTGTCATTTCCCATCGGGTACGCTCGGCGGACTTTAGAGACTGGAAAAACTTCAATGAGAATAGAAGTGCTTTAAGGTTCAGCAACTTTTTTTATTTCAGTATCTGATGAAAAGCACGAGATCTACTTCGATTGGCGATCAGGGCAAAAAGTTGAGCTATACATAAACGGCTCGTCTATTGGCTCATCAAAAGCCAGGACGTTTGCAGCCATGCATTGATCGAATGGGCTTCGCGAAATTTCGCACACCAGGGAGATTCAAGAATGAGAGCAACGCTTTTGATGGGGTCGGTATGTCTGGCTACGCTAGCCATGACCGGATGTTCAAGCAAGCTGACTCAGCCTGATGAGTACTCGGGTTTCCTCAAGGATTACAGCCGTTTGAAAGAGGAAAAATCCCCCTCGGGTGCAGCCGTGATGCGCTGGGTTGATCCCAAGCTCGATCTGAACAAATACTCGAGCGTTTACGTAGAGCCGAGCCAGCTTTACCCCAAACCACAACCTACCGACAAGATTCCGCAAAGCACACTCAACGGCATCACGTCCTACTACGACTCTGCACTCAAGCGTGAGCTGGGCAAGTCCCTGCCTTTGGCCAATGGCCCAGGCCCGGGCACCATCGTTGTGCGAGCGGCTATCACGGCTGTCAGCAGCAAGACTGAAGGGCTCAAGCCATACGAAGTGATTCCAATCGCGCTGGTCGCCGCTGCAGTGAGCACTGCGACTGGTATTCGTGACCAGGAAACTACGATCGCCACTGAAGCCGTATTTCTGGATGGCGGCAATAACGCGGTGATTGCTCAGGTTGTGCGCAAAGGCACTGGCCAGCCGCTGGAGAACGACAGCCAAATCATGAAAGCGACAGATGCGCGCAAGGTATTGGACGAGTGGGCGGCGGACCTTCACCAGTCGTACCTGAAGTTGAAAAACAAGTAACGTCGGACTGACTTGCTAACCCTTCTGTCCTGTCAACCATGATGAGGGGCAGGGCAGGTGGGCTGGCACTCAGGATTTGGCAACCAGGGTTGTATAGCTTCCAGGAGGCCACGACCTCCACGTCGCAAATTGGTGAGCAGCGTCAGCCATGTCAGCTCGGTAATGATCACATGTGATGCGGGAATCAAGCGCACTTCACCCGCAGTACCGCCAGCGGGACCACCATCAGGCATGTAGATCGTCAGGAGCTCGCCGACACTTTCGAGCACCAGACAGACGCGCCACCCTTCACCTTCCGCGATTAACCCGACCTTTGAGCCGTCGTCATTTTCCAGCCCGGCCATTCGACTCGCGGCGTCCTTGAACAGTTGATACCCGGGCAAATTGCCAAGGACCTTGTTTTCAATCGCGTCGATAGCACGCGACGCGGCTGTCGTCTTCGCCAGCAGGCCAGCCAAAAAACACAGCAGAATCAAACCCGCCAAGGTAGCCAGGCTTAGTAGCGTGACACCGGCGATGTCATAGCCGGAGAACATTGGCAAAAGCTTTTGCACCGGGCCTCGCAGAAGGTGAATGGCTTTTTCGATCAGCACGAAAATGAGAACCAGCGGCAGGATAAAGATCAGGCCACCGAGCACTGTAGTCTTGAAGAACTTGAACATAGCCCGCTCCTTCATGAATGGCTGTAGCGCGCAACTGTGATTGACTGGCCTGGAACCGGCCAGCCCCCTTCACCTTAGGCTACAAGTCGTAACCGCACTCATTTCAATGCCGGATCCGCAATATTCATTTTCTTCCAGGACTGCAAGACTACCTGTGCCTTGGGTTCCTGCCCGCTGTTGAGATACCACTCGATCAGCGATAGCCGCGCGTTGCGATTGGCAGGTTGCACCTTGAGCAAACGCTCCAGTTGCGCACAGGCTTCATCCACTTTGCCATTCTCGTGCAGAGCAACTGCCAGAACGTAACCGTACTGTGCATTCTGCGGCTCCAGTTGCGCAGCCTTGCTGAGGGATGGCATGGCCTCGGCGGTTTTTCCCGCGCGGATCAAGGACAGTCCGCGAGTATGGTGCAGCAACGCGGCGTCAGGGTGTTGTTTGAGGCTTTCATCAAGCAGGGCTTGGGCTTCCTGACTGCGGCTGTTGCCTTCCAGCCATTGCACAAGCGTGACCAAAGCGGGGTAGAAGTCCGGATCGCGCTTGATTGCCGTGCGCAGTAGCCCCTCTACTTCGCTGGAACGACCATTGGCTTGATAGAGCATCGCCAGGTTGAGGTTGGCTTCCGCGCGCTCCGCCAGACTCTTTTGCACGGCTTCGTACTCGGCAATTGCGGCGTCCCAGTTGGCCTGTGCCGGGCCAAGTCCGTTGCGAGCGACACTCAACAGATCCCGTGCCGCCACGATGCGCACAGCTTTGACCGAATCACCCAGTAGCGGCGTCAAAAGAGAGGTCCGCTCCGGCGGCGGGAGAAACGCGCTGACTGCGCGTACTGCGGCTTCACGGACTTGCGGCTCCGGATTTTTCAGGTCCTGCGTTGCCAGCTTCAACGCTTGATCACTCGGATACAGCGCCAGCTCCGCCAACAACGTCGCACGCTGAATAGCCGGTAGATTGCTGCGCTGCAACTGCTCGTATAACGCCTGCGCTGCACCGGGTTGGCCATTGCGAATCAGTCGCAGGCTTTCGTCGTAACGCGGCGCCTGCGGGGCAGTCGAGCTGTTCCACAGTTTGAATTGCGCGGTGATCTTGTCCCCGGCCTGGCCTTGGTGACAAGTCAAACAGGCGTCCTGAGTGCCGAGTTTTGCCGCGCGTTCCGGGTTGGGAATACTGAAGCTGTGGTCATGCCGGAAATCGTTACCCATATAGAACTTGCCGGGCATGTGGCAATCGACGCACTGTGAACCAGGCTGGCCCATGGCGTGGCGGGTGTGTTCAACCGAGTCGTAGTTTTTTGCCTGGAGGCCTTTACCATCGACACCTTCGACGGCGGTTTTCCCAGCGGTGTTATGGCATTGCAAGCACACTCCGTTACCCGGTGCTTTCAACTCGCTGCTATGCGGGTTATGACAATTGCTGCAGCGCACGCCTTTGTCGAACATTTTGCTTTGCAGGAACGAGCCATGTTCGAACACTTCATCCTTGATTTTGCCGTCCAGTGAGTACAGCTCGCGGGTGAGGGCGCTTGGCAGGTAATCGTCCATCAAACGCTTTCCTACGGTGTAGCCATCACCCAAGGGCGCGCGGCGAGCGTGGCAGCGGGCGCATGTCTCGATTTCGACGGTGGCGTTCTTGTCCTTAAGGTTGACGTCGAAACCAGCATGGATCAGATCTGTTTGCTTCGCTGTCCACTCAAGGTGGTTCGACGCCGGACCATGGCACGCCTGACAACTGACGCCAAGACTGTTCCAGTGACTGGCGAAAGTGTTGCTGGCGGCATCGAAGTTGCGCTTGAAACCGGTGGTATGGCACTCAACGCACATGAAGTTGGCGTTCTGGCTCGGCTTGCTCCAGTGCAGTGGATTCTTGAAATTCACACCTTGGCCTGCGTAGAGATGAAACCAGCGATGCTTCTCGGTATCCCAGGCGACACCCAGTGCCTGCAGGCGACCTTCGCCGACCTCGATCAGGTATTGCTGGAGCGGCGCGATGCCGAAGGTGTAAGCGACTTTGAAATCGGCGTTCTTGCCATCGAGCCCCGGTGCATTGACCCAGAATTCGTCGCCCTTGCGCACGAAACGGGTGGTCTCGTTTTCGGCTTTGAAGGTGACGTTGTTAAAGTCACCCAGCATGGTTTCGGCGGTGGCCGGTTGCATGGCCAATTGATGGTGTGAGCCTTGCCAATCCTTGACCTGTTCGCTGTGACAGCCCTGGCATTGTTGTTCATCGACCATCGTCGCCAGTTTGGCTGCGACCACCGGTACAGACTTGGCGGGTTGCACCACGGGGGGGCTGACCTCCACATACTTGCTCGACGCGGGTGCCGGGCTGAGTAGAAACCAGCCGATTCCCGCGACGGCTGCCAGCAGCAGGCCGATAGTGACGGGAAACAGGTAGCGAGAAATTGAGGTTTGTGTGGTGTCAGGCTGATTCGGTGCGGCTCTGTTTTTATGCTTGGGCATTGCGACTTCCGTAGTCCAGGTCCATGTGCCTTCAGGCAAGTATTCGAGCTGATGCAGCTTTAGCCTGCTGGCAGGCGAGTGTCAATGTTCAATAGGTAATCATTGGCCGACGAACCAGCGAAAATACGGATTACCTCCGTCACCACTCATGACTTCTCGGATGTCGCGTGCCCAGGCGTCTCGGTCACCGTCATAGGCATGCAGGCTGGCTCGGTAAAACTGCATCAGGCGTTGGCGATGGGCTTCCATACGCTGGTTAATGCCTTCGTCACCATTTACCAGAGGAGGCGAAACGTACAGGTCCAACAATGCTGGAAGTACCCGGGTGATCTCTTTGGCGCGCACCCATGGTGCGTATTCAATGTGCGGCTGATCGTCCGTTACAGCAGGTGCATCGGCGGCGAAACGCTCAAGTCCGGCCCGGTCGGTGACCCAGGTTGACAGCAACGCTGCGGGTGAGCCAATACCGACGTCTTGCAATGTGCCACGCACCGAATCTTGCTGAAAACGCTGGCTGATTTTTGTCACGTCCAGTTCGATCGGCTCCATCGAACCTACCAACAACATTTCATGAAATTCGCTGGTCCAGATATTCGCATAAGGAAATACGTCGAGAAAACTGCGCACCAGTGAGCGCGACTCTTCAATATTTTGTGTTGGCAAAGGCAACCATTGAGCGACCAGGCCGTGTTTCTGCAAACGGCTGGCGGCCAATTGATAGAAGTCCCGGGAATACAAATTCACTACGCCGGCGGCGGAGGGTGGTGGAGGTTCGAGCGTAATCAAGTCGTAGTTTTGCGGACTGCGCAGGAGCTCCTGACGGCCATCGCGCAGGCGCACGTCGACACCGGGATCACTGGCCGCGTTGAAATTTCCTTTGAATAATGGGGCGGCCTTGATCACGGAGGGCAGCAATTCCGCTACTACTCGATGCTCCAGCCCTGGATATTTGAGCAATGCACCTGCGGTGATTCCGGTACCGAAACCGATCACCAAAGCCGAGCGGGGCTCGCCATTGTGGATGAGCAACGGCAGCAACGCCTGAATGCGCATGTAGCGCAGTGACGGCATCGCGTCGCCGGTGTTTGAAACCCCCTGGATATAAAGGCGCCGGAATGCGTTTTGCCCTTTACCTTGGGTGACCACCGCAACCGTACCGCCGCGACCCTCTTCGTAGAATGCCAGCGTTCCATTGCGAGCGCCGGGTAACAGGCTCGCCAGCTTATCGACTGGCGTTAACAGTGCGAATGCTACCGATACCAGGCCGAGCGCAACCACAGCCTGGCGCCGTCCTTTTTTCACTCCGTGTGCTTTGCGTACCGCCAGATAACCGATGCCCGCCGCGATGACCGCAAGCAGGCCCAAAGTACGCACCAGGCCAAGCAAGGGAATCAGCACAAATCCGCAGAGCAGCACCCCGATGATCCCGCCAAGGGTGTTGAAGGCGACCACCGCACCGACGTCTCGGCCAACTCGGTCATGACCAACGCTGAGGCGTAACGCCAAAGGAAACGCCGCCCCGAGCAGCAGGGTCGGGAGAAACACAATGCTCATTGCGGCAACTGCAAAACGGGCACTCATCCCCGCCAGTTCACTGGCGCCCAATGCCAGCAGCCAAATTTCGGCCTGACTCTGCGCCATCACTAACCAACGTCCGAGCAAAGCGATTTCCAGCAGCGCAATCAGCCCGGCGGCGACGATAAGCAAACCAAACACGCCCCATGGATCGCGGATCCGATCAACGCGGCGGGAGAGCAGGGCGCTTCCAAGAAACAGCCCGGCAAGGTACGTCGCCAACACCACGGCAAATGCGTAGGTACGAGTACTCATGAATTGCACGATCGACTGCGACCACACCACTTCATAGCCCAGGGCCACACCGCCGGCTACTGCGTAGAGCCACAAGGCTGTGCGATCGGGGGATTGCTCGGAAAGGTGCTTGACCGCAGCAGCCTTCGTTACCGGCTGCTGATGCTGCCACCAGAGCGCGCCGGCGGCAGCCAGCAGATTGAACATGGCGGCGAATAGCGCGCTGCCCCTGACACCGAAGGTGGCAACCAGTACAAACGCGGCAAGCAGAGTACCGGCAATCGCGCCGAGGGTATTGGCTGCGTACAGTTGGCCGCCGGCCTTGCCCGGGGCTGATGCCAGGGATCGCACCAGCACGGGGAGCGTACCTCCCATCAGCAAAGCAGGGACGCCCACCAGAGCGAAGGGGAGTATCCATGCCAGCACGCCGACATACTGCTGCAGCCAGGCAAACACCGGGGCAGAAAGGCTAAGTGCGAACGTTGCGCCGACACCTAGTGCGGCAACCAGCACTTCCAGAATGGCGTAGAGCACGACAGGTTGATGCAGGCGATCTGCCCAGCGGCCGAACAGCCAGCCACCGAACGCCAGACCCGCGAAAAATGCGCTGATGCCCGTGGTGATGGCATAGACCTCAACACCAACCACCAATGACAACTGCTTGATCCAGAGCACTTGATAGATCAATGCCGCCGCACCGGATATGCACAGCAAAAGCGCGGGGACGATCAGGGCTATACGAGAGGGGCCAGCAACAGACATATCCGGGATTTCGCTAGTAACTCGTGAAGACATTGCACGACAGCCTTATTCCGATTCGAAAGTGCTTAACGTTACTCGGGCTTTACCGGGGGCCTGGAGGACAAAGCGCTTGTCACTGAGCAGGTTGGCCCGCATCGGCGGGATAGATACGCTTCCATTCTGTCGCCATATCGACAACCGTCCAGCCCCGCTGCCTGGCTTCATCAAGTGCCTTGTCCAGACGACCAATCTGCGACTGACGGTCATACGCCCATTCGCGTTTGGCATCGGTGTGATGTACCAGACCCATGAAGCGTTTGCCAGCGCCGGCAGCAGTCCATTGGAGCATCTGCAGGTCACCGTCTGAGTTGCCAAATGCCAGAATCGGGCGTCGGCCGATAATATTGTCGATGCTCACGGGTTTGCCCGGCCCGTCGTCGTTATGCGCCAACTTCGGGTTGCGCAGGATGGATGCCTTACCGTCCTTGAACTGGTACGACGTGTCGAACGTTGTGCCGATGACCTGCTCGGGCGGGATGCCGTAAACCTTTTCGGCGAAGGCGCGCATGAAGCCTGTGTCCCCACCAGAGACGATGTAGGTCTTGAAACCTTCGCTGCGCAGATAATCAAGCATCTCGAGCATCGGCTGGAAGATCATCTCGGTATAGGGTTTACCGGTCTTTGGATGTCGGGCCTGCGTCAGCCAAGTCTGGGCATAGTCATTGAATTCTTCTGTAGTCATGCCACTGTGCGTCGCACCGACGATTTTCAGCAACCCATCCATGCCGGTCGCAGCCAGCGCTTTATGGTCGTTTTCAAGCACAGCCTTGAAAGGCTGAGTGGTTTTCCATTCAGGGTGCTGCGCCGCCGTGCGTTTGACCTCGTCGAATGCGAATAACACTTCGAAATACGCCGGCTGCTCGCTCCACAAAGTGCCGTCATTATCGAATACAGCAATACGCTCGGCTGGTTTGACGAAATCCTTGCTCGTCTGGTCGGTTACCGACTGGACAAATTCGATGATGCTCTTTTTTGATGGGCCGTCATTCCACGAAGGCAGTGGCTCACCGGCTTGAACCAGATTTGGCAGCGCAATGAGCAACAGCAGGATCAGACCGAAACGACGGAGATGCAGATTCGGGAGACTCATGAGTAATCCTTGTCATGAACGGGGTTGAGCGGTCTCAAGGCTGGTTTCGGCAAGCCTTGTTTCTCTTTGGCCTGACTGTGCAGCTTAGCCAAGGATTGAGGAAGTTCACGCAACGCTTGGTCTTTATTGGTTTTTTCGCCATAAACGGCGCTTAACAGCGTTTGCATATGTGGGTCGAGTGCCGCGAGCTTCACGCCGAGTCGACCTCGGCGCAGCCACAGATATATAGCGGTCAGTTGAGGAGGCCGGCCTTCGACCTGCGGTCTGATTTGCCGCCAGGCGTAGTCGGCGGATTGCAATCGTGCCTGATGGCGCGCTTGCTGACGGGTTCGCAAGGCGCGGTAGCCACGAGTCAGCAATGGCCGGGCGAACCAGACGCCGGCGATCAGCAAGCTCACAAGTACCAGCCAGCTCAACCACCGGGTGGAAAGATGCAAGCGACTGTCTTGCCCGAGTTGCCGCAGGTCTTCTGCGATCGAAAACACAGGCTTGTAGGCATTGTTTGCGGTGGCCTCAAACGTCACCGCAGGAACTTGAGCGGTACGGACCTGATGGGTGCCGGAGTCCCACCATTTCACTTTGATAGCGGGCAACATGTGAGTGCCGGCGCTATCGATACGGTAACTGGCGCTGTCGATCCGTTCACCACCAAGCAAAAAGCCCCGCCCATCGTCCAGATTGCGTATCTGGGGTGTTTTCAGATAACGGCTCAGGCCGTCAACTGTGCCCAACGGTGGCACCGGCAGCGTCATGGCAAGGGCATTGTCGGCTTGTAGAGTCAACTGCCGAGTAATGCTGTCGCCGACTTTCAAGGGCGAGGCTGAATTGATTATGCGTTGGCTCAATCGCAGTCCCGTTGCAACCAGAGGTATTTCATCCGGCTCGAAGCCCGGCGGTTGGGCCGCGCTGAACTGTACTATTTGACTGGAGGCGCTCTGTTCCTCTGTCGCTTGCCCCGGTGTGGCGCGTACGGTCAGCGCCGGGATTGTGAATTCGCGGGCGACATTCGGTGTGATCAGATAGCGATAACGCATGCCGCTGAACGACTGGCCATCGAGCGTCTGATTGAGGTGCTCGGCCTGGCCATCGGGAGGTAATACCCGCGCGCCATCAAGTACCAGCTCAGGCAGGGTGGGAGCGCTGGTAAACCAGGTGTCTGTCAGGATGTCGAGTTGTAACTCCAACATCTCACCGACCATTGCACCATCGGCAGGCTGCAAATGGGTCCGGACCTTGAGTTGGGGCTCGGCAGCGAGGGCGCTTACGCTGCACAGCAAAAAGGAGGTCAACGCGAGTGAGGCGGTGAGTCTCATGGCGTGGCTCCTGCTTGGTCCTGCAAGCGGAATTTCTGCTTGAGAAACTTCGCAGGGGAGGTTGTCAGGTTTTGTAACCACAGAGCATCCGAGGTTGCCTGTTCGGTTTCAATCGTCTTGCTTTGGCCTTTTCCCGGTGCCTTGTCGAATTTGACCTGGTCCGGTTTGGTATCGGGGGCATTTTGCTCGGCGCTTTCGGTATCTTTCTGCAAAGCCAGCGCCAAAGCGAGGTTAGCGCTGGCTTCTGGAAACTGCGGTTGCAGTTTCAATGCCTGAGAGTAAGCGGCAATCGCCTCATCGAACTTGAATCGGCGCACATAAATGTTGCCCAGATAAAAATAGGCTTGCGGCGTATCGAGGCGGGCGAATGATGTCAGCGCCAAGTCGTAATCGGCCGCTTTGTAGGCTGCGATACCTTTCCACAACGGGTCGGTAAACAGCGCTGCTGCCTGGGGGAAATGCTCATGTTCGAACGCCCACCGCCCTTGCTGATCCCGGGTGAGAAAAGCATCTGTCAGCGCGTTTGCCTGCGCCGGTGCGCTCGGCCATCCGAGCCCGATTGTCAGCAATAGCGCCGGCATCCAGTTGACACTCCACCCCTTGCGAACACTGAACAACGCCAGCAGTAGAAGCGGCCAGCACAACCAATAACCGGCATCCTTCCAGTGCAATACTCGCTGTTCTTCACTGGCACTACGAAAGTGTTGTTGAGCGTGTCCTTCGATCCAGTCCAGATCATCATTGGTAAGTGTCAGACTGCCCAGCGGTGCGTCCAGGGCAGCAGCCAAATCCTTGAGCGCGGCCGGATCAAAACTGCCGATTACAGGGCGCCCGTCAGCTGCGGTACGAGGCTGGCCGTTGCTGTCGAGAATCACACTACCGTTTTCATTTCCGGCTGCCAGCACAAGAACCTGAAGCGAGCCGCCCTGCAACTGTTTGCCGAGGTTCTCTGACTGGGTGGTGTCGGCACCGTCGGTGATCAATAACAGGGTGCCAGGGGTTTTCTCAGCGTCCAGCAAGCGTTTCGCTTGTTCGATCACCGCCGCAACGTCCTTGCCTTGCTTTTCGATCAGTCCCGTATCTAGCGCCTGGATGAACGTGTCCAACAGTTCTGGGTCGTTCGTCGCAGGCAAGACCAGATGTGCGGTTCCTGCGTAGGCGATCAGTCCGGTGCGGGCGCCGGCTCTTCGCTGAATCAAGTCATGAAGTTTATGTTTGACCGCTTCCAGCCGCGTAGGCTGAATATCATTGGCGTCCATCGACGGAGACAGATCGAGGGCGATGATCAACGGTGCACGATTTTCCAGAAAGTCCGGGCGATCCTGTTCCCAGGTCGGTCCGGCAGCAGCCACTGCGCCAAGCACCAGCAGGGCGCACAGTAAATGTACCGGCCGCAGTCGTTGACGGTCCTGTGGAGTGAGTAACAGATGTGGCAGCAAATGCTCTGCAATCTTTCCACGCAGGCTGCGCTGAAGATCGCGACTTTGGCGCCAGATCCACGGCAGCAGAGCTCCGAACGCAGCCAACAGAAGCCATGGCGGACGCAGGAAATGGAAGTCGCTGAGGTTTATGTCCATCTCACACCTCCTGACGCCGGCTCGAGTTGACCATACGGGGCCCGAGCAACGCGGATATGTGATACAGAGCCAACAATACGAGCGCCGCCCCCATCGGCCAGAAGAACAACTCACGCTGGGATTGGTGGCTAAAAGTTTTGACCTGGTGTGGGGTGAGGCGGTCGAGTGTGCTGTACACCTGATCAAGCGCGGTGCGATCTTCGGCCCGAAAGAATTGGCCGCCTGTGGTTTTGGCAATACGCTCCAGCTCGCTCAGATTGACTTTGGCTTCGCCCGTAGCACCGGGATCGCCAATGCCGATTGTATGAATCACTACGCCCTTGGCACCGGCCATTTCCGCGGCGTGATCCGGCGTAATTGCACTACTGGTGTCGTTACCGTCGGTGAGCAGTATCAGGATTTTTTCCTGTTCCTGAGCTTTTTCCAGCATTTTGAGGCCAAGACCAATGGCATCGCCAATCGCGGTATTGGGCCCCGCCATGCCAATGCCAGTGTCGTTCAGCAACAGTGACAGGCTAGCGTGATCGAGTGTCAATGGCGCCTGAGGGTATGCGCCGCTGCCAAATACGATCAAACCGATGCGATCCTCCTTGCGTTTGTCGATAAAGCCCTGCACGACGGCTTTGACCGCAGCCAGGCGATTGGTCTTTTGTCCATTGGCGTCAGTGAAGTCTTCGGTCTCCATTGACTGCGAAATGTCGATGGCCAGCAGCAGATCCCGCACGGGTTGTTGTCGCTCGATAGGCTTTTCAATGAACACAGGGCGAGCGGCGGCGACCAGCAGCAGCGCCCATACCACCAGATTCAACAGCAATTGCCAGCGATTGCCGCGACTGCCAGCAGACGACGGCGTCTCACCCACCGCGCGGCTCATTGCGCTGAAAAAGGGCACGCGCAAAGCACTTCGAGCTTCACGGTAGGCGGGCAGATAACGGTAAGTAACCCAAGGCAACGGTAAAAGAAACAGCAACCACGGATACTCAAACTGCCACATGATGTCGCTCCACCCAGAGTTTGCAGGTATCAAACATTGCATCGCGGCAGGGGGCGGGGAGGGCGAGCAGGGTAGCGTCAGGGGCATAGGCCAGCGTCGCGAGCTGCTGCGCGAACTCGTCGGGGAGCTGTTGATCGATATGTGTTTGAAGGAAAGTCTGCCACTCAGAACCCTCCAACGCTGCAGCATCGGCTCTAGAGGTGAGAGATCTTGGTCCCTGCATAGACAGTGCTACACGTTTGAGCAGTTCAGGCAGTTCCCGGAGCGCATGCAACTCGTCGCTATTAGTGCGCAGCTGCGCCAGCTGTGCCAGCGCCTCGCGCCGGTAGCGATCACTACGCCATTGAATCAAGCGCCTGGTGCCAATGATTGCGGCAGCCAGAAGCAGAATCGCCAATAGAAACCACCAACCCCAGGTTTGCGGTGAATAGCTGACGGGCAGGGGCAGCGCCAACTCCTTGAGTTGCGCGATACTCGGAACGTTCACGCTCATCGTCGTCACCCCGGTTGTTTTCCCAGCTCTGCCCGCAATTGAGTGAGCGACTCTTCGGCAGTACTGAACATCATTAACGGTACCTGGCTGCGGCGGAGCAGGGTGGCAACATCCTTGAGCCGTCCGCCGAGATAGTCACCCAGTGGTTGATGCACCTGACGGCGGCCCACCGCCAACTCCACCTGTAATTCGCCTTGTGTCACCAACAACCTGCCGTCGGTTGGCAGATTTATCGCAATCGGGTCATAGACTTGCATGGCAATCACATCATTGTGTCCCGCCAGTTGCCGCATCAGTTGCAACGTACGCTCACCCGCACCTGCGAAGTCGCTGACGATGCATATCAAGTGGTCATGGCCGGCCAACGCCAGGCAACGCTGCAGAACCTTGTCGAGTTGATCGGCATCTTCGGCATCGGGACTGGACGCATCAAGCTCCTGATTCTGCGCAGCGATACGACTGCATAATGCCTCCACTCGCTTGCGGCTGCGCAAGGGTGAAATGCTGTCGATACGGGAGTCGTTGAACACCAGACCACCCACTCGGTCGCCAGCGTTGAATACAATCCACGCAGCCAGCACCCCAAGTTCGGCAGCGACGACGGACTTGAAGCTGCGCTGAGAGCCGAAGAACATCGACATGCGTTGATCGACCAGAATCAGAGCAGGGCGGTCGCGTTCTTCAGTGAAAGTGCGCACCACAGGCTTGCCGGTACGCAATGAAGCCCGCCAGTCCAAATGCCGCAAATCGTCGCCGGGCTGGTAACGGCGCAATTCGTCAAAGTTCAGGCCTCTGCCACGCAAGCGCGAAGCATGATTACCGGCGAGAATGCTGCCCTGAGGTTGACGCGCAGCAAAGCTGAGCCCTCGAGCCGGAAACTCCAACGCCATCAATTGGGCGAGAGATACATAGACAAACCCATCACTGGTCATGCCGGAATTGCTACCTTGTCCAGTATCCGATCCAGCACTTGGTCAGCCGTCACTCCATCGGCCACTGCGTCATAGCTAAGCTGTATACGATGACGTAGCACCGGATGCACTACAGCGCGCACGTTATCCGGCGAGACGAAGTCCTGGCCTTGCAACCACGCATCGGCGCGGGCGCAGCGATCAAGGCCGATGCCACCACGCGGACTGGCGCCAATACTGATCCAGCGGCCCAGATCTTCGTCATAGTCAGCCGGATAGCGGGTGGCATTGATCAGGTCGATTAGATAACGGTCAATGGCGGGCGAAACATGTATGGCGCTGACTTCCTTACGCGCTGCGAAGATCACATCCTGGGCGAGCTCGAAGTTGTTCTTGGACGCTGTGTTCGAACCTTTGGTGAATTCTTCGTCGCGTAGCAGGCGCAGCACCTGACTTTCATTTTCAGCGCTGGGATAATCGAGCAAGACTTTCATCAGAAAACGATCCATTTGCGCTTCCGGCAGCGGGTAGGTGCCTTCCTGCTCAATGGGGTTTTGGGTCGCGACTACGATAAATAACTCTGGCAAAGGATGACTGTTGCCGGCTACGGTGATCTGTCGTTCCTCCATCGCTTCAAGCAACGCGGCCTGAACTTTGGCCGGTGCGCGATTGATCTCGTCTGCAAGAATCAGGTTGCCAAACAGCGGGCCCGGTTGGAAACGGATTTCATTGCGACCCTCGACCTGATGCAGTACCTCTGCACCAGTGATATCTGATGGCAACAGATCCGGCGTGAACTGAATGCGGCTCATCTTTGCATCAAGATGCTTGGATAGCGCCTTCACCGTGCGCGTCTTGGCCAACCCTGGAAGACTTTCTAGCAGCAAATGCCCGTTAGCCAGCAACCCCAGCAAAATCTGACGGATCACCTGATCCTGCCCGAGCACTGACTCAGAGATATTGGCCTGCAAAGCGTTGAGGTCGGTCAGTGCACTCATTCGAAATCCCTTATGAAATGGAGGCTCAAGGCTTGCGCATAAACGAATCGTCGCAGACAAAGATAGGCCAGGAATTTGATCAGCGCTTGTGTATCGGGAAAAAGTTGAGGCGATGATCCGACCCGATCGTAGTGAGGAGCTTCGGCAAGTTGGCGGATACGCTGGCGAGCGGGGCATCGTTATCTACGCCGTCAACGCACAGGATCCGACCTGTGATAGAAAGAAAATACGTAGAGTGGTCGAGCTAAGAATTCCACTATGAGAGCACGGTGGTGGTACAAGGCTAAGTTTGGCACCGGAGGTTCAGGTGCGTAATCTTTATTTAAAAGCAGATGATTCAGATAAAATGTGGTTTCGAGCAGGGGACTTTGGGCCTCTTCTATAACTCAACTAAACGGTCATTTAGTCGAGTTATTACAGATCGTATTGAAACGATGGAGCAGGTCATGAATCCACGCCCGATTACTGCATCGAACCTGATTGCGTCACTGGACCTTGAGCCTCACGTCGAAGGTGGTTTCTTTCGCAGAACCTACCAGGCCGATCATCGGGACATGCTCGAAACCGCCGGTGGGCCGCGTTATCGGATGACGTCGATTTACTACCTGTTGACCGAAGAATCACCGGTTGGCCAGTTTCATTGCAACCAGTCAGACATCCTGCATTATTTCCATCTGGGCGACGCCATCGAGTACAGCCTGATTCATGCCGACGGTTCACTGCAGACGTTGGTGATGGGCAACGATGTTCTGGCCGGCCAACGACTTCAATTGCACGTACCGGGCGGAATCTGGAAAGCCTCCAGATTGCTGAATGGTTCGAACGGATTTGGTTTGATCAGCGAAGCGGTTTCACCAGGGTTTGATTTCGCGGATATGGAAATGGGAAATCGGCGGAAGCTCACAGCGCAGTATCCGCAGCATCGAGTGCTGATTGAAAAGCTGACGCGTGACGAGGATTGAGCGCAGCACGTTTCAAATGGAGAGATCTGCAGGCACCAAGGATCAGGTCCTTTGAGAGCGATGCTGGAGATTGAAATGGTGTGCGCAACCGGGCTGACTTCGTAATACTTTGTTACGTGTAATGTATATTATGTTAAATGATGTGTCTGGGCGGAACTTTATGAACTCCCGCCTAAAACCATCTGATCCACCTCGGCAATCAGTTGAACAATTCATAGATCTCAGAAACCACCTGCATCGTCGCATCCTCGACCGTTCCTTCATTACGGCACAAAACCCAACCATGATCGGCAGCTGCTTGCTCGAACATCTCCGTACACGCGACATGCTCTGCGTGCTTTTGAATCACAGTACCGCCCAGTCCTCTGGATCGTGCCGTTGCCCTGGCCCATGAAACATCCGGCGTGGTGACGACGCCGACATGCAGGTCAGGTACCTGCACGTTTTGCTCGATATTCAACTGGAGAATCTCTGCAAACGGGACGGTATGGCGAAACGCGGCGTCAGACGGATACCAGCGATCGATCAAGACAATGCTGCCCAGCGGCTGCTTAGTCAGCACTTGCCGGGAGATCCAACTGCGGCTATCAGCAAAGCGCTGACACACAGCCCACTCCAGATCCCGGGAGGGATTTCTGGCAAGTTCGTTAACGAGGGCCATCGTGGCACCCCGGTACGGATCGCTTTTTCTCTCGCAAAGCCGGATGACTTTCTTGTTGTCGGCCCTCAGTACTGCCGTAACCGCTTCCAATAATGTGGTCTTGCCGGTTCCTTTTGGCCCATCCAGAGAAATAAACAGCGGACGATTCATTTTTCACACAACGATTGAGGCATTGATGAGCACTCTATCCTCATTTACTGAAATTGAATCAGCTCATCCCTGCCCTTTGCCTAGACTTGCTTCCCAATGATGTTCGCCAGACCTTTTGACTGCCAGGGAATCACATAAGGAGCCACCCCATGTCAAAGCTATACCCCGGAATCGATCCCGAAGGGCTTATCGAGTACTCCGTGGTCTACACCGACCGCTCGCTGAACCACATGTCGCAGTCCTTTCAGGCCGTGATGAAGAACATTTCCCAGACCCTGAAACAGGTCTACAACGCCGAGGCCGTTGCGGTGGTTCCGGGCAGCGGCACATTCGGCATGGAAGCGGTGGCGCGACAGTTTGCCACCGGCCAGCAATGTCTGGTGATACGCAACGGCTGGTTCAGTTATCGCTGGAGCCAGATCCTTGACACCGGCAACATCCCGGCAGCCACGACGGTGCTGAAAGCCCGACCGGTCGAAACGGGTCGCCAGGCTGCCTACGCCCCGCCACCTCTGGACGAAGTGCTGGCAGCCATTGCGGCTTCGAGGCCGCAGATTGTCTTCGCCCCCCACGTTGAAACCTCATCAGGGATTATCCTGCCCGACGAGTACCTGCGGGCCGTCGGCGACGCCGTGCATGCGGTGGGTGGGCTGTTCGTGCTGGACTGCATCGCTTCCGGCACGCTTTGGGTTGATATGCACAAATGCGCCGTCGACCTGCTGATCAGCGCACCGCAAAAAGGCTGGAGCGCCTCCCCTTGCTGCGCTCTGGTGATGTTCAGTGCTCTGGCCCTCGAACGCATCGAGCAAACGCAAAGCAGCAGCTTCGCCTGCGACCTGAAAAAGTGGCTGCAGATCATGCAGGCCTACGAACAGGGCGGACATGCCTACCACGCGACCATGCCCAGCGATTCCCTCGCGCGGTTCAACGACGTAATGAAAGAGACGCAGGTCTACGGTTTCGACAAGGTCCGCGACGACCAGCAGGTTCTGGGTGACCGGGTGCGCGCCATGTTGGCCGGCAAAGGCTTTAAAAGCGTGGCCGCAGCCGGCTTTCAGGCGCCAGGCGTCGTGGTGAGCTACACCGATGATGCCGATATCAAAAACGGTAAGAAATTTGCCAGCCACGGCCTGCAGATCGCCGCTGGGGTGCCGCTGCAATGCGATGAACCGGCCGACTTCCAGACCTTTCGTATCGGTCTGTTCGGACTCGAAAAGCTGCACAACATCGAGCGGACGGTCAGCACCCTCGAGCGGGCACTGGATGAGCTGATGGTTAGCTAAGCTTTCATCTCGGCCGCAGCCAATACTGTTCCCGCAGATCCTGTCTGGCGGGAACCACCAGGCCGTGATCAACCTGTCATAAATTCCATATCTGCTGGCAAATAGAGGACTTTTCTACCGTTTCAATAGCACCTGAGGTGCCGCGAAGACAAGGCCAGCGTCGATCCGTCGCACCATTGAGCGCCAAAACCCCTTTCATTCTGAATTAGTGATTTAACTAGGTAGTTACCTAACTATATAATGCCCTCCTCATTTCAACGGGACATTCAACGTGAAGCAGAGTCAACGCCTCTCGGGCATATCAACATTCATTCTGGTCGGGCTGGGCGTGATCATCGCCCTGCTCGGCCTGGCACTGGCCGCTGGCGGTGTGAAATTGGTCAGCCTGGGAGGCTCCTGGTACTTCCTGGTGGGTGGTCTGGCGATGGCCATTTCCGGTCTGCTGATCGCACGCCGCAAGCCTTCCGGCGCCTGGCTGTTCGCAGCGTTCCTGCTGGGGACGGCGATCTGGGCAGTCATCGACGCAGGGTTGGTGTTCTGGCCGGTGTTCTCGCGTCTGTTCATGTTCAGCGCCGTGGGTCTGGTAGTTGCGCTGGTCTATCCGCTGCTCAAGCGCGCCAACGGCGGCGTTGCGGGTCGTGGTGCCTACGGTGTTGCCGCTGTTCTGGCGGTTGGACTGGCCGTGGCCGCCGGCAACATGTTCGTCGCGCACCCGACCGTTGCCCCTACTGGCACCGGCCCGGGCCTGACGCCGGTCGAGCCGGAAAAAGCGCAGAAAGACTGGGCACACTACGGTAATACTGAAGGTGGCAGCCGCTTCGCCGCGCTGGACCAAATCAACCGCAGCAACGTCGACAAGTTGAAAGTCGCGTGGACCTACCACACCGGCGACATCGCCGAGAGCGACGGCAACGGCGCCGAAGACCAGCTGACTCCGCTGCAGATCGGCAACAAAGTCTTCATCTGCACCCCGCACAACAACCTGATCGCACTCGATGCCGATACCGGTAAAGAACTCTGGAAAAACGCGATCAATGCTCAATCCAAAGTCTGGCAGCGTTGTCGTGGCATGGCGTATTTCGACGCCAGCGCCGCCGTCGCCAAACCGGCCAGCTCGCCAGTGAGCGAAACCCCGGTCGCGCCCGCAGCCAACTGCACGCGCCGTCTGCTGACCAACACCATCGACGCCCGCCTGATTGCTGTCGATGCCGACACCGGCGAGTTCTGTCAGGGTTTCGGCACCAACGGCCAGGTCGATCTGAAGGCCGGTCTGGGTGATGTCCCGGACAGCTACTATCAACTGTCCTCCGCGCCGCTGATGGCCGGCACCACCGTGGTGGTTGGCGGTCGCGTTGCCGACAACGTGCAGACCGACATGCCGGGCGGCGTGATCCGTGGTTTCGACGTGATGACCGGCGCCATGCGCTGGGCATTCGACCCGGGCAACCCGCAGGATAAAAACGCACCGGCAGACGGCAGCACCTACGTGCGCAGCACGCCGAACAGCTGGGCGCCGATGTCCTATGACCCGGCGACCAACACGATCTTCCTGCCGATGGGCAGTTCGTCCACCGACATCTATGGTGTCGAGCGCAGCAAACTGGACCACACCTACGGCGCTTCGATCCTGGCGCTGGACGCCAACAGCGGCGATGAAAAGTGGGTCTACCAGACCGTACACAACGACCTCTGGGACTTCGACCTGCCGATGCAGCCAAGCCTGATCGACTTCACCAAGGACGGTAAAACCGTTCCGGCGGTGGTGATCGGCACCAAGGCCGGGCAGATTTACGTACTCGACCGCGCCACCGGAAAACCGTTGACCGAAGTAAAAGAAGTGCCGGTCAAGGCAGCCAATATCCCCAACGAGCCGTACTCGCCTACCCAGCCTAAATCGGTCGGTATGCCGCAAATCGGTGCCCAGCACCTGACCGAATCGGACATGTGGGGCGCCACGCCGTACGACCAGTTGCTGTGCCGGATCGATTTCAAGTCGATGCGTTACGACGGCTTGTACACCGCGCCGGGCACTGACAAATCCCTGAGTTTCCCGGGTTCGCTGGGCGGCATGAACTGGGGCAGCATTTCCACTGACCCGGTGCACGGTTTCATCTTCGTCAACGACATGCGTCTGGGCCTGTGGATTCAGATGATCCCGTCGCAGAATAAAGGCCAGGCAACCTCCGGTGGTGAAGCGTTGAACACCGGTATGGGCGCCGTTCCGCTGAAAGGCACGCCTTACGCAGTGAACAAGAACCGCTTCCTGTCGGTTGCCGGCATTCCGTGCCAGGCCCCACCGTTCGGTACGCTGACCGCCATCGACATGAAAACCCAGAAAGTCGCCTGGCAAGTTCCGGTCGGCACCGTTGAAGACACAGGCCCCCTGGGCATCCGCATGCACCTGCCGATCAAGATCGGTCTGCCAACCCTCGGCGGCACGCTGTCGACCCAGGGCGGCCTGATCTTCATCGCCGGCACCCAGGACTTCTATCTGCGCGCCTTCAACAGCGCCAACGGTGAAGAAATCTGGAAAGCGCGTCTGCCGGTCGGCAGCCAAGGTGGCCCGATGACCTATGTGTCGCCGAAAACCGGCAAGCAATATGTGGTTATCACCGCCGGTGGCGCTCGCCAGTCGACCGACCGTGGCGACTACGTGATGGCGTACGCCCTGCCGTAAACCGCAGCGCCCTCCTTCACTTCACTTGTGCGCGGCACCTTCGGGTGCCGCGTCGTTTCATGTCCTTCGCTCTGGATTTCAGCAATGTCATTGGCTGTTCGCTTTTCTCACGCCGGCGTATTCACCGGCATGCTGTTCGGTCTCACCTGCGGCGCTGCCCTGCCCGCCCTCGCCGATACCGATTCGAACGTGTTCACCCGCAGCACCCTGACCGGCGACTGGGGCGGCCTGCGCCACCAGCTCGATAAAGACGGCATCAAGTTCACCGGCGATTACACCGGCGAAACCGCCTACAACGCCGACGGCGGCCTGCATCGCTCGGCGCGCTATTCGCAGAACATCAAGCTCGGCGCGCAGTTCGACCTGAGCAAACTGTACGGCGTCGACAACGCCGGCAAGATCCAGCTGAGCATCAACGACCGTCGCGGCAACAGTGCCTCCGAAGATCTGGTCGGCAACCGTCTGCCCATCCAGGAAAACTACGGCGGCCTCTACACGCGCCTGACCGAGCTGAGCTACGAGCGCAGCATGTTTACCCCGGCGCTGAACGTCAAACTTGGCTACATGGCCATGGGCAACGACCTCGGCGGGCTGGACAGCGGCATTCTCTGCAACTTCATGAACGCCGGTTTCTGCGGTCATCCGCTGAACATGTCCGGTGGCAGCGGCTGGACTAACTACCCCAACGCCCACCTCGGTGTACGGGTGAAATACGACCTCTCCCCTGCCTGGCAACTGCGCGTGGCCGCGTTCAATGTCGACCCGGAAAGCAACGGCAATTCCAGCCGCGCCTGGCACCTGGGCCCGAAACACACCACCGGCACGGTGGTGCCGATCGAGCTGGTCTACAAGCAGGCAGGCAAACTGCCCGGCGAGTACAAGGTCGGTTATTACTACGACAGCTCCGACGTTAAACGCATCGGCAGTGACAAGGAAGTGTCCGGACGCGGCGGCCATTACGTCCTGATCGACCAGGCCGTCTGGGCCTCGGACGCCTCTGAAGGTCGCAGCCTGCACGCCTTCGGCCAATATTCGGCGGCCAGCGAAGCAGCTTCGCCGTTCAGCAAGTGGTACGGCACCGGCCTCGTTCTGTACAAGCCTTTTGAGGGCCGTCCGCGTGACACCGTAGCGCTTGGCTACGGCCGCGCAGTGCCGAACCCGCGCAGCCGTGATGTGCAGCAAGACGCGGCGCTGGACAATGGCGCAGCGTTTCCAAACCTGGACAGCGCCGAGCAATTGATCGAACTCGGCTACGGCTACCAAGCCACTCCATGGCTGACGCTGCGCCCGAATATGCAGTACATCATCGAGCCGGGCGCGTTTTCCGGGAAGGACATCGACAATGCATTGGTGTTTGGATTGCAGGTGAAAGCTGCGCTCTGACGCCAAAGTTTGTCGACCACAAAAAAAGCACCCGAAGGTGCTTTTTTTGTGCGTGCCGCCAACCGAATCAACCCGTGAAGCTGGCCCGCGCTGCGTGCAGTTTCTTGTAGCTCTCGATCAGGCGCAGATGGCGATCCAGCCCTTCCAGCTTCATGCTGGTCGGCGTCAGGCCGTAGAAGCGCACGCTGCCGTTGACCGAGCCGATCGCCGCATCCATGCGCTCGTCGCCGAACATGCGGCGGAAGTTGGCTTCGTAGTCTTCCAGCTCCAGATCTTCGTCCAGCTCCATCTCCAGCACCACGTTGACCGCTTGATAGAACAAGCCGCGCTCGACGGTGTTGTCGTTGTATTGCAGGAAGGCTTCGACCAGATCCTTGGCCTGCTCGTACTTCTGCAAGGCGAGATAGATCAGCAGGCGCAGTTCGAGAATGGTCAACTTGCCCCATGGCGTGTTGTCGTCGAACTCGATACCGATTAGCGTGGTGATGTCGGTGTAATCGTCCAGCTCACTGTGTTCCAGGCCTTTGGCGAGGTTGCGCAGACCGACTTTGCTGAGGTTGTGCAGGTTGAGGATGTCGGCACGGAATTGCAGCGCTTTGTTGGTGTTGTCCCAGATCAGGTCTTCTACCGGATAGATCTCCGAATAGTCCGGTACCAGAATGCGGCAAGCCTTGGCGCCGATGTGCTCGTAGACCGCCATGTAGACTTCCTTGCCCATGTCTTCGAGGATGCCGAACAGCGTCGCGGCCTCTTCGGCGTTGGAGTTTTCGCCGTTGCCGGAGAAATCCCACTCGACGAATTCGAAGTCGGCCTTGGCGCTGAAGAAACGCCACGACACCACACCACTGGAATCGATGAAGTGCTCGACGAAGTTGTTCGGTTCGGTCACGGCCTGGCCCGAGAAGGTCGGCTGCGGCAGATCGTTGAGGCCTTCAAAGCTGCGGCCCTGTAGCAACTCGGTGAGGCTGCGTTCCAGCGCCACTTCGAAGCTCGGGTGCGCGCCGAACGAGGCGAACACGCCGCCGGTGCGCGGGTTCATCAGTGTCACGCACATGACCGGGAATTCACCGCCCAGCGACGCGTCCTTGACCAGCACCGGGAAACCCTGCTCTTCCAGCGCCTTGATCCCGGCGAGAATGCCCGGGTACTTCGCCAGCACCTCTTGCGGCACATCCGGCAGGGCCATTTCGCCTTCGAGGATTTCGCGTTTGACCGCCCGCTCGAAGATTTCCGACAGGCACTGCACCTGGGCTTCAGCCAGGGTGTTGCCGGCGCTCATGCCGTTGCTGAGAAACAGGTTTTCGATCAGGTTGGACGGGAAGTACACCACCTCGTTGTCCGACTGACGCACGAACGGCAGCGAGCAGATGCCGCGCTGGGTGTTGCCGGAGTTGGTGTCGTACAGGTGCGAGCCGCGCAGTTCGCCGTCACGGTTGTAGATGCCCAGGCAGTATTCGTCGAGGATTTCTGCAGGCAACTCATCTTTGGCGCCGGGCTTGAACCAGCGCTCGTCCGGGTAATGCACGAACTCGGCATTGGCGATCTCTTCGCCCCAGAACTGATCGTTGTAGAAGAAGTTGCAGTTCAGCCGCTCGATGAACTCGCCCAGCGCCGAGGCCAGCGCGCCCTCTTTGGTCGCGCCCTTGCCGTTGGTGAAGCACATCGGCGACTGCGCATCGCGGATGTGCAGCGACCAGACGTTGGGCACGATGTTGCGCCACGAAGCGATTTCAATCTTCATGCCCAGGTCGGCAAGAATCCCCGACATGTTGGCGATGGTCTGTTCCAGCGGCAGGTCCTTGCCGGCAATGCAGGTGCCCGCGCCGGACGTGGACGCCGGCATCAGCAAGGCCTGGGCATCGGCGTCGAGGTTCTCGACTTCCTCGATCACGAACTCCGGCCCGGCCTGTACCACCTTCTTCACCGTGCAACGGTCGATCGAGCGCAGGATGCCCTGGCGATCCTTCTCGGAAATGTCCGCCGGCAGCTCGACCTGGATCTTGAAGATCTGGTTGTAGCGGTTTTCCGGATCGACAATGTTGTTCTGCGACAGACGAATGTTTTCGGTCGGGATATTGCGGGTGCTGCAGTACAACTTTACGAAGTAAGCCGCGCACAAGGCCGACGACGCCAGGAAATAGTCGAACGGACCCGGTGCAGAGCCATCGCCCTTGTAACGGATCGGTTGGTCGGCCACCACCGTGAAGTCATCGAACTTGGCTTCGAGTCGGAGGTTGTCGAGAAAATTGACCTTGATTTCCATGCGGGTTACCAGAATAGCGGGCTAAACAAATTGGCCGCCATTATCCGGCTTTTGAGCGTGAAGTCTTGTGCTTTTGCTTAGCGGGGCCTGAGCGGTCAGACACCTTTGACGAACTTCTGAACATCTCGAAGCTGAAGATGTTCTAGATTGAAGAAGTACCGGATCAAGGACGAGCAAATGGACATTTCCAGCCGTGCGACGTCGTTACCCACCCTGCAGGGCTCTGTCACCCGGCGTCTGGCCGTCGCGGTGGGTGCGCTGTTCATTGCCGGAGTGATGGCGGCGACCGCTGCGTTGCTCGGCATTGCCACTCAACTGGATGAGGATGACGTCAATGACGTGCGGTTCTATTCCGGCCGAGCGCTGGAAAACCGCATCACGGCATCGAAGAACTACATCACCAGTTACGCCTACTGGACGACAGCGTATGAACGTTTGAGCGGCACGGTCGACACGAACTGGGCGTATACCGAGCAGAACATGGGCAAGACCCTGTTTACCAGCGACGGCTATGACGGTCTGTTCGTGCTGGATCGGGAACGCACCAAATACGCCGTGGTTCGCGGGCAATTGCTCGATGCGCAACTGCCCCAGTTCCTGCAGCTTCCGGCGAACAGTCTGGTGGAGCAAGTGCAAAGTCAGCCCGACCTGACCAAGCCCGTCAGTAGTTATTCATTGTTCGAAGGCTGGCCGGCGCTGGTCACCGCGGCGGCGATCCTTCCCAACGATGAGCGCCCAGTGGGCGATCCCCAAAAGACTTCGGTACTGGTATTCGTCGACAAACTGACACCCACCAAGTTGCGCAAGATCGGCAGCGGGTATGGGCTGAACAATCTGTCGCTGGCACCGGACGACAGCATCGACCAGGGCCAGCCCCGCGTCCCGCTGGACAGCACCGGATACAGCCTCGTTGCGGATCTGGAGCGACCGGGCCTGCATCTGCTGTGGTCATTGTTGCCCACCCTCGGCTCCGCCTTGATTGTGTTGATGGCGCTGACGGCCTGGTTCTTTCGCCATGCATTGCGTTCCTCGCGCTATGTCGACAACAGTTTTGAAGCGATGCAGGCCTCGAATCAGGCACTGCTGGCGTCCAACCGCGCACTGGAAGCCAGCGAAGAGCGCTTCCGGGCGGTGGCCGAAGCCGCGTCCGACTGGATCTGGGAAGTGGATGAAGCGTTGTCCATCACCTATCTGTCGACCCGGTTCAGTGCGGTCACCGGCTATCCGCAGGCCCAATGGATCGGGAAACACATCGGGCACTTGCTTGTCTGCGACACCACGCCGCTGGATCTGTGGCTGAAAAAACTCGATGAGGAGAACAACGCCAGCGACCTGCGCTGCACCTACCGTGACCGCAAGGAACAACAGCGCCACTGCCGCCTCTCGGCCCGGCCCATCGTGGAAAGAGCGGCAGTCGTCGGCTATCGCGGCACGGCCAGCGACATCACCGATGAAGTCGCCGCCCATGCGCAGATCCAGCACCTGTCCTTGCATGACGCGCTGACGGGACTGCCCAACCGCAACAAACTGTCGCGCTATCTGGACGACGCTCTGCTGCTCAAGGAACACGCTCCGCCTGTGTCGCTGTTGATGATTGACCTGGACAATTTCAAGCCGATCAACGATTCGCTCGGCCACCCCGCCGGCGATGCTGTTTTGCAGGAGGTTGCCGGCCGACTGCGCGAATGCACGCGTGACCACGATATCGTCGCCCGTCTGGGCGGTGACGAGTTCGTCGTTGTGCTCTGCGGCATGGACACGCATCAGGAGATCGACAGGTTCTGCACACGCCTGATCGGCAGCCTGCATCAGCCCATCCTCTTCGAACAGCAGCCGTTGCACATCGGCGCCAGCATCGGAATCGCCCTGAGCCGGCGTCACGGGTACATCGCCAGCGAGCTGATCCGTTGCGCGGACATTGCGCTGTACCAGGCCAAATCCGAAGGCAAGAACACCTGGTGCTATTTCGAAGCGCACATGAGCGATCAGATCCAGACCCGTCGGCAGATGGAGGACGACCTTCGAAGGGCCCTGACGAACAATGAGTTCGTGCTGCACTATCAACCCCGATACAAAGTCGATGGCAAGCAGATCGTCTCGGTCGAGGCACTGGTGCGCTGGCAGCATCCTGCCAAAGGCTTGCTCGGGCCGGATTTATTCATTCCGCTGGCCGAACAGACCGACCTGATTGTTCCCCTCGGTCGCTGGGTCCTGCGTGAGGCTTGTGAAACGGCACTGACCTGGCCGGCGGACATTCTCCTGTCGGTCAACCTGTCACCTGCGCAGTTTGCGATCAGCGATGTGGTCGAAGATGTACGCGAAGTGCTGGTCGGCACTCGCTTCCCGGCCAGCCGGCTGGAGCTGGAAATCACCGAGAACGTAATGCTCAACGACACGGACGGCGCGCTGACCACCATGACCGCGCTCAAGGAACTGGGGGTGCGCCTGAACATGGATGACTTCGGCACCGGTTATTCCTCCCTTGGCTATCTGCGGGCCTACCCGTTCGATGGCATCAAGATCGACAAACGCTTCATCGCGTCCATTAGCACCGGCGCCAATGATCGGGCGGTGGTACAGGCCATCATCGGACTGGGTAAAGCGATGGGGCTGACCGTGACCGCCGAAGGCGTCGAAACCGAGGAACAACTGGACATCCTGGGCAAGGATCAATGCAACGAAGTTCAGGGTTATTACATGAGTCGCCCGATCGACAAGGCGGCCTTCGCCAGTCTTCTGCAAACATCAAGAGTCGCTGTTGTCGATCCTTCCAGACAGCGAAAAGGCCGGGTGACCTGAGGACGCTGACTCAGCACATCCGCTCAATCGCGGCGCGACTGTTTGCTTCAGTATCCGGCGACTTCCATCACGGCCGGTCACTGACACATGAAAGGTTTCATGCAACCGCGTTTCGCCCTGGCACTGTTGTATTGCGCAATGACCGACTCGGCATTTGCCAGCGGATTTCTCGACGACGCCAAAACCGAAGTGCTCAGCCGCAACTTCTACCTGAGCAACGACTATCGCTCGCCCTCTCCGTCCGGGAAAAACTACAAACAGGAATGGGCTCAAGGGTTTATCGGCACTTTCGCATCCGGTTTCACGGATGGAACCATCGGCGTTGGCCTCGATGCTCATGCCTTTTATGGTTTGAAACTCGATGGCGGCAAAGGGCATTCCGGCACGGGACTGTTGCCGGTGGACAGTGATGGCCGTAGCGAAAGCGAATACTCCAGCGCGGGTGGTGCGCTGAAGCTCAAGGCCTCGAAAACCACCCTCGCCTTCGGTGAAATGACCGTGGAAACGCCGGTATTCGACACTTCGGACAAACGCCTGCAACCGGAATACGCCACGGGGTTTCTGCTCGACAGCCGCGAGATCGATAACGCGCGTCTTGTCGCCGGGCGTTTCACGGCGTTCAAGAATCAGGACAGCTCTTCCGGCAGAGGCGATTTTCAGGGCTATGGCGCCAGCACCCGGGGCGAAAGCATCAGTTTTGTCGGCACCGACCTGTTCAGCGACAGCCCGGTGGGCGGCGCGCTGTATGCGTCCGACCTGAGCGACACCTGGCGCCAGTACTACGCCAACCTGCATTTCAAACGGTCCGGTGTGCTGCTCGACGCCAACGTCTACCACACCCGCGACACCGGACAGGCACTGGCGGGAGAAATCGACAACACCGCGTTCAGCCTCTCGGGCAAATACACCTTCGGCGCCCACGCGGTCATGCTCGGCTGGCAACGCATCAATGGTGACACGCCGTTCGATTTCGTCGGCGGCGACTCGATCTACCTGGCCAACTCGATCAAATACGCCGACTTCAACGGCGCCAACGAACGTTCCTGGCAAGCACGTTACGACCTGGATCTCGGCGCCTTCGGCATTCCCGGGCTGAACTTCATGACCCGCTATGTTTCCGGCAGCCACATCGACGGCACCCACGCACCCAAGGGCGGCGCCTACAACCCGTTCGACGCGGACAGCGGGCAATATCAGCCGCAGCAAGGGGACGGCGGCAAACACTGGGAACGCGACATCGATCTGCGCTACATCGTCCAGTCCGGCGCGGCCAAGGATCTGTCGGTGCAGCTGTCCCACGTTTCGCACCGGGCCAACAGCGCCCAAGCGGGCGATGACATCGACCGGATCTACGTGGTGATCCAGTACCCGTTGGGCTTTTGAGGGAAATTGGCGGAAGGCAGCCGGAGTCGAACCTGCCCGGGAACGGATGCCGTCCCCAACCGGGTTTGAAGCCCGGCCGCGCCACCGGGCGCGATTGCCTTCCATGAACTCAGTCCGCGCCGGGGTTGGCCAGCGCACTGTCGGAGCGGATTTGCCGGCCTTCGCCGACGCGCCGGGTCAGGCCCAGCCGATCGAAGTATTCGAGGATCTGAATACTGCGCTTGCGTCCCAAGCCTAGCGCATCGCGGAAGGCCGTGACTTCGATCTGCGGATTTTCTTCGGCCAGGCGCAGCAGCACCGCCGCCATTTGCCGCAGCGTGATGTCGGTGACAAACAGGTCGCGCACCACTTGATGCATCACGCCAAGGCGCGCCAGTTTGCGCAGCAGCAAACGCACGATCGCATCTTCCTGACCGACGACTTTCGCCACGTCACGAACCCACGGCGGATCGAAGCCGGCCTGTTCGAACAATGGCTGCAGCGCCTGCCACAGGGTTTCGTCGTCGGCGCTCAGGCGCACCTGATGGTCGGGCAAATGCAGCCACGGGCCGCTGGCGACCAGGGAGCCGGCGCCGAGCAGTTCTTCCAGCAGGCTGATAAAGGTCGCGCGTTCGAGGCTCAAACCGCTGAAACGCCGCAGACGGTCACGATCCGGGCCCATCTGATCGGGCTCCAGCTCATGAAAGCGCGCCAGTTGTTCCAGCAAGGTGAACTTGAGCATGCCCCAGCGCTGCGCATTGAACAGCACCGGGCCTTGTCGGGTTTCGATCAGGCGGACGTTGTCCGGCAGCGTCCAGCCGTCACGCGGACGATTGAACTGACGTTCCAGACGCTGCGGATCGAGGCCGCTTGCGCTGTATTCCAGTAGCGTCGGCAACGCCTGTTCCAGCTCGGAGCTGATCGCCAGCACACGCAGTTGCGCCAGCCGTTCCGGACTGCGGCGCTGACGGGCCGGGGCGAAGGGATCGAGCACACGCCCGCCGCCGAGCGTTCGCTGGGCGCTGGCATCACGCAGGATCAGCGGATCGCCGTGGACGCCATGCACCGGAGCGTTCGTCAGCAGTTGCGCAAACATGCGCTCGCCGGGCGCCAGGCTTGAACCCTCCAGCAAGGCGACCCGCGCGATCACGTCCTGAGTGCCCAGATGCAGGTGCACCGGCTGGAAATGCTCGAAAACCCGCTCGCCCGGCAACAACCGGAATTCGATATCCAGCCGCTGGGTCGGCGCGTGCAGCCATTCGGCGAGCAACCATTGGCCGCGATGGATCTGCCCGAGTTCCAGACGATCCGCGCTGATGTTCAGGGCCACGCGCTGGCCGGCGAAGGCTTGTTCGGCGGCGTGATTCTGCGCGTGCAGGCCCCTGACCCGCACGGTTTTGCCCGCCGGGCCGAGGCTGAGTTTGTCACCCACGACGACCGAGCCCGAAAGCGCCGTCCCCGTCACCACGATCCCGGCGCCGGCGACACTGAACGCCCGGTCGATGGCCAGGCGAAAACCGCCTTCGCGACTGCGCTCCTCGCCTTCTATCTGCAGCAATGTCTGGCGCAGCGCATCGACGCCCTCGCCCGTCACGCTGGAAACCGTCAGCAACGGTGCTTCGGCATAGGGCCCGGGTGCCAGCAGGCTTTCAACCTGTCGGCGAACCTCTTCCACCCTGCCCGCCTCGACCCGATCACACTTGGTGATCGCCACCAGCGCCCGTGGAATGCCCAGCAGCTCGACAATCGCCAGATGCTCGCGGGTCTGCGGCATCACGCCGTCATCCGCCGCCACCACCAGCAATACCAGATCGATGCCCTGCGCGCCTGCGAGCATGTTGTGGGTGAATTTCTCGTGGCCCGGCACGTCGATGAAACCGGTCAGCCCGGCGCCGGGCGCCAGTTCTGCGTACACATAACCGAGGTCGATGGTCATCCCGCGCTCGCGTTCCTGCGGGCGGCGGTCGCCGGTTTGCCCGGTCAGCGCTTGCAGCAGTGACGTCTTGCCGTGGTCGATGTGCCCTGCCGTGCCGACGATCACGTTTGCAACTGCCCGAGTTGCGCCTGCCACGCCGGTTCATCGTCGAGTTGCCGCAGATCCAGCCACAACGCGTCGTCATCGATCCGCCCGAGCACCGGGATCGGCAAGGCGCGCAGCGCGGCTTCCAGATTCAGCAGGCAACGGCCGCGCAGGCGTTTCGATACTTGCGGGCGCAGGCACAGCGCTGCGCTTGGCAGGCGCGCCACCGGTTGGCTGCCGCTGCCGATCATGCCCAGCGCGGGCTCCGCCGTGACGATCCAGCCCTCGCCCAACAGTTCGGACAAGGTCGGTCGCAGGCGTTCGGCCTGGGCCAGAATCTCGGCTTGCGGTCGGGTCAACAGGCGCAGGCTCGGCAAACGCTCGGCCAGACGATCCGGGTCGCGATAGAGCCCGAGCACCGCTTCGAGTGCGGCCAGCGTCAGTTTGTCGACCCGCAACGCGCGTTTCAGCGGGTTCTTCTTGATCTTCGCGATCAAGTCCTTGCGCCCGACAATGACCCCGGCCTGCGGCCCGCCCAGCAGTTTGTCGCCGCTGAAGGTGACGATGTCGGCGCCATCGAGCAGCGCCTGACGCACCGTCGGTTCCGCCGGCAAACCCCAGCGGGTCAGGTCCAACAGGCTGCCGCTGCCAAGATCTTCCAGCAGCGGCAGGTCATGCCGATGGGCCAACGCCGCCAGTTCGGAGGTCGGCACCCGGGCGGTGAAGCCTTCTATGCTGTAGTTGCTCGCGTGCACGCGCATGATCAGGCCGCTACGTGGGCCGATTGCCGCCTCGTAGTCGCGGGCATGGGTGCGATTGGTGGTGCCGACCTCGTGCAGGCGCACGCCGGCGCGGCTCATGATGTCGGGGATGCGGAACGCGCCGCCGATCTCGATCAGCTCGCCCCGGGAAATGATGCCTTCCTTGCGCGCGCCGAGGCTGTTGAGCGTCAGCAGCACAGCGGCGGCATTGTTGTTGACCACGGTTACGGCTTCGGCGCCGGTCAGCTCGCGGATCAGGCCTTCGATCAGATCGTCGCGGTCACCGCGCTTGCCACTGGCCAGATCGAACTCCAGATTCAGGGGATAGCGCGCCGCGAGCTGCACGGCGTCGATGGCTTCTTCGGGCAACAAAGCCCGGCCGAGGTTGGTGTGCAGCACGGTGCCGGTCAGGTTGAACACCCGGCGCACCTGGCTGCGCTGCTTCAATGCCAGACGTTCGGCAACTCTTCCGGCGAGGGCTTCTGGGCTGATTTCAACGGCGGTCAGTCGCCCCGCCACCACCGCTTCGCGCAAGTCATCCAGCAACTGGCGAAACCCCGTCAACAGGGCCTCACGCCCGTAACGCTCGGCCAATGGCTGGCACGCGGGGTGGCGCAACAGGCTGTCAATCGACGGTAACCGCAGGGCAACACTTACGGACATCAGGCACTCCCGAAATCGAAATACGCCTGATGATGTTAGACCACCCTGCTTCTAGCGCAGCGCGGCCCGCTGAACCGGCACATAGGTTTGACTCAAGTCCGTCGCCCAGCCATCGAGCACGGCTTTCACGTTATCGGGCGTCATGATCTGTTTGTCGTTTTCCAGCGGCACGCCCTTGCCCTTGCGCACCACCTCGGCCACAACCTCCCCGGTCGAACCGTCCTCGAAGGACACTTCGGTGGCGATCTCACTGTCCCGGTCACGAATGCCGGTAGCGCTGCTCACCCCGGCCGCGACCAGTGTCACCGGCAGCCATTCATAAAAGCGCAGACCCTGGGTACTGGCGGCGACCTGGGTGATGGCCGGTTTGACGATCAGTGTGTTAGGGCCGGGTTTAGAAACCAGCGGCAGCACCTTGCCCAGCTCGAGCCTGAGGGCTGCGTCGTAGTAGTGGGTCACGCCCGACAAGGTACTTTGGGGAATGCGCTGCGACGGCTGGGGCCGGGGATAGAACTGGCTCGGCGCCAGGTAAACCTGGGTGTAACGCCCCCTCATCAGTGTCGGGCTGACCCAGCTCAGAATCTTGTGCCCCGAAGCGGTCTGCCCTTCCTTGAGCACGCTGTAATCCCGCAGAAACCCGGCCTGCGGCTCGGCCGGAAGCTTTTTGCTGCTGCACGCCGACAGGCTGAGGGTGGCGGCAAACAGCACGGCCAGTGAGCGATGGCTATTCATCGATGGTGTTTCCTTGTTCAAGCGTGGACGTGGCTGTGCGGGGTGTTGTCGGAGCACTCGATGCGCAACTGGCCGTGGGTCATGATCCATTGGATGAATTCGGCGGTAGGAATCGTGTGCAGGTATTCGACCCAATGGGCCTCGGTCGGGCTGAACCGTTCGAAATAGCGGCGCAGGATCAACTGGCTCTGATCGTTCGTCAGCCCCAGGCACGTCTCTTGGAACAGGATCGGCGTGTCGGGACCCGGTGCGGTGGTGCGCTGGGTCAGGATCAACGGGCGCACGGCGCCATGGTCCCGGGTGATGTAGCCGCTGTTCATGTCCTTCATGTTGAGCCCCCTT
Source organism: Pseudomonas sp. CH235 (assembly GCF_004368175.1). Lineage (NCBI taxonomy): Bacteria > Pseudomonadati > Pseudomonadota > Gammaproteobacteria > Pseudomonadales > Pseudomonadaceae > Pseudomonas > Pseudomonas sp. CH235. Next base: position 226,752 of record NZ_RRZJ01000001.1, on the reverse strand, counting down.
GGTTGGAAGGCCTGCAGAGTGCCTGCGGATGTTTGCCCGACGATGTCCGGCTGATGTCCGCGCTGAAGGAATGTTGCAGGATTGAAATATATGACCGGCGCATCGAAATGGTTTTAGATGCGCTTCTTTTGGGTTCATGGATTGCGCAAACGTGAGCAGATTGCTGATCGTCGATGACGACGGGGAAATTCTGTCCTTGCTGAAGAAGTTCTTCGTTCAGCACGGCTATCAGGTCGATGTCGCCGCCCATGGCGAGGCCATGTGGGCGGCCATTGCGCAGGCACGGCCGGACACGATCATCCTCGACCTGATGCTCCCCGGTGAGGGTGGCCTGAGCCTGTGCCAGAAAGTCCGGGCGCAGATGGGCATCCCGATCATCATGCTCACGGCCATGGCCGAGCTGAGCGACCGGATCGTCGGCCTGGAATTGGGCGCCGACGACTACCTGACCAAGCCCTTCGCCCCGCAGGAGTTGCTGGCCCGGGTGCGCGCGCTGCAACGCCGGGTCGGTGAGAACACGCCGTCCGGCGCCGAGCCTTCACGCCCGGTCATGGCCTTCGCCGGTTGGCATCTGGACATCACCTGCCGCGAATTGCGCTCGCCCGAAGGCGTGATGATTCCGATGTCCGCCGGCGAATTCGACCTGTTGCTGGTGTTGCTCGAACATCCGCAACGCATCCTGACCCGCGAACAACTGATCGACCTGACCCACGGCCAGGGCCACGACGCCTATGACCGCAGCATCGACGTGCAGATCAGCCGGCTGCGGCGCAAGATCGAACCGGACAGCAAGCGCCCGGACCTGATCCGCACCGTGCGCAACGGCGGCTACATGTTCACCGCCAAGGTCAGCCGCTCATGATCGGCCGGATGCTGCGGCGCGACACCCTCAGCCGGCGGATTGCCCTGACAATCGTCGCGGCCATGCTCGCTTCGCTGCTGCTCAATGCGCTGTTCGTTCAGGTCGCGGGGATCTGGGCCCGGCCACCGATCGAGCGCACCGGGCTGCTGGAGCAGATTGCCGCCACCACCCGAGTGATCGAAGCTGCGCCGGCGACCTTGCGCCCGCAACTGGCCAGTGCCGCCAGCAGCCCGATGCTTGAAGTGCTGTGGAAACCCCGTCGGGTCGACTTCGGTCTGCCGGGGGACGGCGAACAGGTTGAGGCCGGAAAAGTGCCGGCGCTGCGGCAATTGCTTGGCGATAACCGACAGATCGATGTGTTCAACCCCGATGACTGGCCCGCCGGCAGCCCTCGCGCGCATTACATGGCGCTGGTGCGGCTGGCCGATGACAGCTGGCTGTCTTTCACGCCGCCGGAGCGCAGTTGGGGCTTGAGTCTGAACGTGCGGATTGCCGTGATCGTTGCCCTGGGGCTGGTCGCCACCCTGCTGGTCGCCTGGCTCGCCACACGCCAACTGGCCCAGCCGTTGCAGCGCTTTGCCCATGCCGCGCGGCGTTTCGGCGGGGACCTGAAAGCGCCGCCGATCCACCTCGAAGGCCCCCATGAAATCCGTCAGGCCATCGTCGCCTTCAATACGATGCAGGCGCAGATCCAGCATTTCATCGGCGAACGCACGCACATGCTCGCCGCCATCTCCCACGATTTGCGCGCCCCACTGACCCGAATGCGCCTGCGCAGCGAATTCATGGAAGACCTCGATCATCAGGGCAAACTGATCCGTGACATCGAGGAAATGCAATCGATGATCAACGCCGCCCTTGCGTTCTTCCGGGAAGACACCCATCTGGAGCAATCCACCGCGTTCGATCTGTCGGAGTTGCTGCAAACCATCATCGATGACTACCGCGATCAGCACATCGACATCGGTTTCACCGTTCCGGCGCATGTGGTGTATGACGGCCGGCCGCTGGGCATCAAACGGGTCATCGTCAATCTGCTGGATAACGCCGTGAAATACGGACAGCGCCCGAGTGTGGCGCTGAGTTGCGATGACGCATCGATTCGCATCGAGGTCATTGACGAGGGGCCGGGGATTCCCGAGGACGCGCTGGAGCGGGTGTTCGATCCGTTCTTCCGTCTCGAGACCTCGCGCAACCGCGACACCGGCGGCGTCGGGCTGGGTCTCTCGGCGGCACGGGGGATCATTCGTGAACAAGGTGGCGAACTCAGTTTGCGTAACCGCCGCAGCGGAGGGTTACGCGCACGGGTTGAACTGCCGCATCGCTGAGGCCTATTCGTCACCCGGCGCTAGCAGCAGATTTGGCGCCAGCCGCTGATAACCGTCCTGAGCCAGGCGCATGTCGAGCAACAGACTGCCCAGATCCGCCGACAGCGCCTCGCCCTCCCCGTCGTTCTCCAGATACAGCAACTTCAGGTAGCTGTTGCAGCCCGGACAGACTTCGGCGCGCAACGGCGCCTGATTGGCGGCGTGGCGGTCATCCTCGAGGCTGAGGTATTCAAGCCCTTTGCTCTGCTCGCAATACACGCACTTGACCCGCACCACATGCCATTCGCAGGCGCACAGCGAACACACCAGATAACGCAGGCCGTTGTGCTTGCCGCGATGGCGGATCACCCCCGCCATGGCCGGCGAACCGCAGGCCGGGCACTGGCTGAGGCTGTCGCCAGGCGTCAGTTGCAGATTCGCTGCACTGAGCAGCCAGTGACTCCACGCCGCTTGCAGCGCCGCCCCGAGAAACGGCACCAGCGCCGCCGGCGCCAGCGAATACTGGCCGCTGACCAGCGCCACGGCCCACGCCCGTAGCTGACCGGGGCTGGCGATGCGCAGCGTGGTCACGGCTTCGACCACTGCCGGTTGCTCGGGGGCGACATAGCGCTGGAGCAAGGCTTCGAGATACAGCTGCCAGGTGTCCTCGCGAATCAAAGTGTCGGCGGCGAACGGTGGCATGCCGTGTTGCCGACAGACTTCCAGCCGCTGTTCATCAAGCGGCGCGGTCGAGGGCGGATCATCGAGGATCTGCTGCTGGACATGGCACAAACCGGCGATCAAGCGCAGGTAATCGGCCAGCGGATGCTCTTCGGCCAAGCGTTCCAGACGCTGGGCCCGCAGCATGAACAGGTTGTGCGGCGGCAGGTGCAGAAACGGCGGTGAACTGGCCGCCGCTTCGATTTCTCCGGGTTCAAGGATCGTTGGCAACTGTCAGCCCTTTTTTGTGACCGGTCGCTCTGGCGGATCTTGGCTTTCCACCTCGCGATACCAGAGTGCATGGTGTTTCCTGGCCCAGGCGCGGCTGACCCAGCCGTGCATCATCGCGTCCACCGAGCCCTTGATCCAGATTCCGGCATAGATGTGAACGATGATGCTCAGGATCAGCACAAACCCCGCCAGAGCGTGCAGCAACATCGCCCAGCGGATCGTGGTGATGCCGAAGTAATGACTGAAATACGCGCGCCAGATCACCAGCCCCGTGAACAGCAATCCGAGCATGCACAGCAGTAAAGTCCAGAACAGCAGCTTTTGCCCGGCGTTGTACTTGCCCACCGCCGGCACGGTTTCCTCGTCGTTGACCAGCACCCGGTCGATGCGTCGCAGCCACTTCCAGTCGTTGTCGATGAAGAAGTTCGAGCGCCAGAAACGAAACACCAGGCCAAGGAAGAACACGAACATCAGCACGCCCATGAACGGGTGCAGGATCCGCGTCCACGGCCCGCCGCCAAACAGGTGGGTCAGCCAGAACATCGACGGATGAAACAGCGCCAGCCCCGACAGCCCGGCCATGAAGAACAGAATCGCCACCAGCCAGTGATTGGTGCGCTGGTTGGCGGTGTAGCGCAGGATCGTCTTGTTGCTCATGGCCGGCCCTCCCCGCGTGGGTCGAAGGTGTGCACCGCCGGGTCGACGACGTGCACCGAGGTGTCGGGCGGTTCGGGATGTTCATCTTCCTCGACCCGGTTCGGGCCGATCCGCACGTAATGGAAGAACCCGGCCAGCACCGCCGCGCCCATGGCCAGCAGGCCCAGCGGTTTGCTGATGCCTTTCCACAAGCCCACCAGCGGGCTGATCTCGGGGTTGTCCGGCAGGCCGGCGTAGATTTTCGGGGTGTCGGCGTGGTGCAGCACGTACATGACGTGGGTACCGCCAACGCCTGCCGGGTCATACAGGCCGGCGTTGTCGAAACCACGGTTTTTCAGGTCGACGATGCGTTCGGCGGCGTGGGTTTTCATGTCGTCCTTGGTGCCGAACACGATGGCCCCGGTCGGGCAGGTTTTTACGCAGGCCGGTTCCAGCCCCACCGCCACCCGGTCCGAACACAGCGTGCATTTGTAGGCCTTGTGATCTTTCTGCGAAATGCGCGGGATGTTGAACGGGCACCCGGTGATGCAATAACCACAGCCGATGCAGTGGTCCTGATCGAAATCGACGATGCCGTTGGCGTGCTTGATGATCGCGCCGGGGCTGGGGCACGCCGCCAGGCAACCGGGTTCGGCACAGTGCATGCAGCCGTCCTTGCGGATCAGCCATTCGAGGTTGCCGGCGTCGGTTTCGTGCTCGGTGAAGCGCATCAGCGTCCATGAATCGGCGCTCAGATCCTGCGGATTGTCGTAGGTGCCGTGGTTGTGGCCGACCTCGTCGCGCAGCTCGTTCCATTCCGAGCACGCGACCTGGCAGGCCTTGCAGCCGATGCATTTGGTGGTGTCGATCAGCTTGGCCACCTGTTCCTGACCGCGTATCGAAGGCGCCGGCGTGGTGGTGGCCGAGCGGGCAATGATGTCTTGGCTGGCCATCTAAAGATTCTCCATCAGAGCTTCTCCACGTTGACCAGGAATGACTTGGATTCCGGGGTCTGTGTATTGCCATCGCCGAGGAACGGCACCAGGGTGTTGGTCAGGTAACCGTGGCGCGTCAGGCCGGTGAAGCCCCAGTGCAGCGGAATGCCGATCTGGTGCACCACCTGATTGTTGACCTGCAGCGGGCGGATCCTTTTGGTCACCACCGCCACCGCTTCAATAAACCCACGCTTGCAGCTGACCCGCACCCGGTCGCCGGCAGCGATGCCCTTCTCCTTGGCCAGCACTTCGCCGATTTCCACGAACTGCTCGGGTTGGGCAATCGCGTTCAACTTGCAGTGCTTGCTCCAGAAGTGGAAATGCTCGGTCAGCCGGTAGCTGGTCGCTGCATACGGGTAATCCTTGGCTACGCCTAGGCTGTCCCACACCGAATCGAAGATCCGCGCCGCCGGGTTGCTGGTGGCTTTCTTGTTGTCCGGGTGCAGCGGGTTGATGCCGATCGGCGTTTCGAACGGCTCGTAGTGCTCGGGGAATGGCCCTTCGTTCATCTTGTCGACGGCGAAGAACCGCGCCACACCTTCGGGGTTCATGATGAACGGGTTCATCCCGGCTTCCGGCGGCACGTCGGCCTTGTAGTCCGGCACATCGGTGCCGCCCCAGGCCTTGCCGTTCCACCAGACCAGGCGTTTTTTCGGATCCCACGGCTTGCCGGCGACGTCCGCCGAAGCGCGGTTGTACAGAATCCGCCGGTTGGCCGGCCAGGCCCACGCCCAGCCCTGATGCTGGTGCATGCCGTAAGGGTCGTTGTTGTCGCGACGGGCCATCTGGTTGCCGGCTTCGGTCCAGCTGCCGCAGAAGATCCAGCAGCCGGACGCGGTGCTGCCGTCATCCTTGAGCTGGGCGAACCCGGCCAGTTGCGCATTGCCCTTGATCGCCGCGCCGGTGGCGTCGGTGAAATCGGTGGTGGCGTAGCCGTTGATCTCTTTGGCGATCTCTTCCGGTGAGGGCTCTTCGGCAATCTTGTACGGCCACGACAGCTTCAACAGCGGATCGGCGAATTTGCCGCCCTCGGCCTGATAACGCTCACGCAGGCGCAGGAACAACGCACTCATGATGTGCACGTCGGTGCGCGCCTCGCCGGGGCCATCGGCGCCTTTCCAGTGCCATTGCAGCCAGCGGCTGCTGTTGACCAGCGAACCGTCCTCTTCGGCAAAACAGGTGGTCGGCAGGCGAATGACTTCGGTCTGGATGTCGGCGCTCTTCACATCGTTGTACGGCCCGACGTTTTCCCAGAACTGCGAGGTTTCGGTGGCCAGCGGGTCCATTACCACCAGCCATTTCAGTTTGGCCAGTGCCGCCATCACCCGGTTCTTGTCCGGCAACGCGGCGATCGGGTTGAAGCCCTGGCACATGTAGCCGTTGACCTTGCCCTGCCCCATCAGGTCGAACACCTTGAGGATGTCGTAGTTGGGGATGTCGAGCTTCGGCAAGTAGCTGTAGGCCCACTGGTTTTCGGCAGTGGCATTGGCGCCGTACCAGGCTTTCATCAGGCTGACGTGGAACTTGCTGTAGTTCTGCCAGTAGGACAATTGCCCCGGCCGCAACGGAACCTGGGTGCGTTTATGGATGTAGGCCGCGTAATCCTGCTCGGCGTCGGTCGGCAGGGTCAGGTAACCCGGCAGCGCGTTGGACAGCAGGCCAAGGTCTGTCAGGCCCTGAATGTTCGAGTGCCCGCGCAAGGCGTTGACCCCGCCGCCCGGCATGCCGACGTTGCCCAGCAACAGTTGCACCATCGCTGCGCTGCGTATTATCTGCGAGCCGATCGAGTGCTGGGTCCAGCCCAGCGCGTAGAGAATGGTCATGGTCTTGCCCGGTGCCGAGCAAGTAGCGATTTCCTCCCAGATCTTTTTCATCGCATCGACCGGCATGCCGCAGATCTGGCTCGCCAGGTCGATGTTGTAGCGGCTGTAATGCTGCTTCATCAGTTGATAGACGCAGCGCGGGTCCTGCAGGCTCGGGTCGACTTTGACGAAGCCGTCCTCGCCCAGTTCGTAACCCCAGGTGGATTTGTCGGTGTAACTGCGTTTGGCCGCGTCGTAACCGGTGAACAGTCCGTCCTCGAAGCCGAAACCGGCTTTGACGATAAACGACACGTCGGTGTAGTTGCGCACGTATTCGTGCTGGATCTTGTCCTCGGTCAACAGGTAATTGATCAGCCCGCCCATGAACGCGATGTCGCTGCCGGTGCGGATTGGCGCGTAGTAATCGGCTACGGACGCGGTCCGGGTAAACCTCGGATCGACCACAATCAGCCGCGCGGCGTTGTGCGCCTTGGCTTCGGTCACCCATTTGAAGCCGCAAGGATGGGCTTCTGCTGCGTTGCCACCCATCACCAGGATCAGATTCGCGTTGGCGATATCGGTCCAGGTGTTGGTCATGGCTCCACGGCCGTACGTCGGGGCAAGACTTGCCACCGTCGGGCCGTGTCAGACACGCGCCTGGTTATCGAACCCCAGCATGCCGAGACTGCGAACCACCTTGTGGGTGATGTAGCCCGCTTCGTTGGACGCTGCCGACGCTGCGAGGAAACCGGTGGTCAGCCAGCGATTGACCGTCTGGCCCTGGGCGTTCTGTTCGACGAAATTGGCGTCGCGGTCGGCCTTCATCAGGTCGGCGACGCGGTCGAGGGCTTCGTCCCAGGTGATCCGGGTCCATTCGCTGCTGCCGGGTTTGCGCACCTGCGGGTACTGCAAGCGGCCGGGGCTGTGAATGAAGTCCAGCAGGCCGGCGCCTTTCGGGCAGAGGGTGCCGCGGTTGACCGGGTGGTCGGCGTCGCCCTCGATATGGATGATGTTTTGCGCAACGTTCTTCGCGGCATCGCCCTGGCTGTACATGATCAAGCCGCAACCGACCGAGCAATACGGGCAGGTGTTGCGGGTTTCATGGGTGTGGGCAAGCTTGAAGTGGCGCACCTGCTCGGCGAAGGCCTGCGTCGGGGCCATGCCCAACGCGCCCAGGCTAGAGCCTGCAAGGCCGATACCGGCGACCTTGAAGAACTGACGACGGCTGAGATCCATCGTGCACTCCTGATCAGGTGGAACCCGGTACTGGTGCCGGGTTTGTTCTGGACAATCACGGTTGCGGCAGACGAGTGCCGACTTTTTCACTGTAGACAAAGCTCCCGCCGCTTGTGTGAAAACCGACCGTCGGCCATTCATCGGTCACAAGTTCGCGCCCACAGGGGATGGGGGTTTATCATCGCCGGCACGACCCATCTCCGCCTCAGAGACCGCGCATGACTTTCGATTTTGATCAGGTATTCGACCGCCACGACACCGGCAGCACCAAGTGGAGCCGCTATCCGGCCGACGTGTTGCCGATGTGGGTCGCTGACATGGATTTCGCCGCGCCGCCGGTGGTCATCGAGGCGCTGCAACAACGCCTGCTGCACCCATTGGTGGGCTACAGCGTGGCCCAGGACAATCTGCGCGAGGCCGTCGTCGCCGACCTCTGGAACAAGTTCGCCTGGCGGGTCCAACCGCAAGAGCTGATCTTCCTGCCGGGCGTGGAGTCGGGTTTCAACATGGCGCTCAAGGCGCTGGTGCAACCGCAGCAGAACGTCGTGGTGCAAACTCCGAATTACCCGCCGCTGCGCCATGCACCTGGCCATTGGGGCCTGAACAAGGTCGAGCTGGAATTCAACGCCCAGGCCGACGGCAGCTACGCCACCCCGCTGGACGCACTGCGTGAATCCCTGACCGGTGGCGGCGCCCTGCTGCTGAGCAACCCTCACAACCCGATCGGCAAAGTCTTCGGCCGTGAAGAACTGCAAGCGGTAGCGGACATCTGCGTGGCGCAGGACGCCTGGATCATCTCCGACGAGATCCACGCCGAGCTGTGCTACGACGGTCGCGTCCACATTCCGACTGCGTCCCTGAGCCCGGAAATATCCCGCCGCACCATCACTTTGATGTCGGCGAGCAAGGCCTACAACATCGCCGGTCTCAAGACTTCGTTCATGATCATCCAGGACGCCGCCCTGCGTGAACGCGTCAACCACGCCCGTTGCGGCATGGTCGACAGCGTCAACCCGCTGGGCATGGAAGCCACCCGCGTGGCCTACAGCGAAGCCGGTCCGTGGCTAGAGGCGCTGAAGCAGTATCTGCAAGCCAACCGTGACTGGCTGGTGGACGCCGTGCGCAGCCGTTTGCCCGGCGTGACCCTCAATGTGCCGCAAGGCACGTATCTGGCCTGGCTCGATTGCTCGGCGCTGGATCTGGACGACCCGCAGAAATTCTTCCTGGAACACGCACGGGTCGGCCTCAGCCCGGGTCTGGATTTTGGCGATCAAAGCCAGCAGTTCGTGCGCCTGAACTTCGGTTGCCCGCGTTCGATGCTCGAAGAAGGCATTGCGCGGATGGAGCGAGCCCTCGAGTCCCGGTAATCAAGTCAGGGCAAACCCGAGCGTCAATCCGATCGAACTCACCGCAGACGGGCCGGGTCAACCGGCCTACCTGTCCTGAGACCCGGAGATTGACGATGACCGACTATCCAAAACCCCCGTTCCCGAAACAGGCGCAGCCGGTTCCCGGCTCCCAGCGCAAGATGGAGCCCTACCCCGATTGCGGCGAGCAAAGCTACACCGGCTCCGGCCGGTTGGCCGGCAAGATCGCCCTGATCACCGGTGCCGACAGTGGCATCGGCCGTGCGGTGGCCATTGCCTTCGCCCGCGAAGGTGCCGATGTGGCGGTCGCCTATTTGAATGAACATGAAGATGCCAAGGAAACCGCGCGCTGGGTCGAACAGGCCGGTCGCCAGTGCCTGTTGCTGCCCGGTGACATTGCGCAGAAAGCCCAGTGCCAGGCGTTGGTGGATCAAACCGTCGAGCGCTTCGGCCGCATCGACGTGCTGGTCAACAACGCGGCTTTCCAGATGACCCACGAAACCTTCGAGGAGATTCCCGACGACGAATGGGTGATGACCTTCGACGTCAACATCACCGCGATCTTCCGTCTGTGCCAGGCTGCCATCAAACACATGGGACCTGGCTCCTCCATCATCAACACCAGTTCGATCAACTCGGACATGCCCAAGCCCACCCTGCTCGCCTACGCCACCACCAAAGGCGCCATCGCCAATTTCACCGGTGGTCTGGCGCAAATGCTCGGCCCGAGGGAAATCCGCGTGAATTGCGTGGCACCGGGGCCGATCTGGACGCCGCTGATCGTCTCGACCATGCCGGATGAGGAAGTGCAGAACTTTGGCGGGCAAACGCCACTCGGCCGCCCCGGCCAGCCGGTGGAGGTCGCGCCGATCTATGTGCTGCTGGCGTCTGATGAAGCCAGCTACATCACGGGCCAGCGCTATGGCGTGAGCGGCGGCAAACCGATGCTCTGAACCACTTGCCAGAAAAAGTGAACCGCTGGACAAGGCGACCTCTCCATACCTTCATGGCCCGTTCGGGTTGCAAGAGATCAGGAGGTCGTCATGTCTGCGCCCATTATCAAACTCTTCACCCAGCCGAACTTTGCCTGGACTGACATCCGCCGCGAAGAAGAGGCCCACCCGCGTCATTACCTTGCTCACCTGCTGTTGCTCGCCCTCGTCCCGGCGGTGTGTCTGTTCATCGGCACCACCTATGTCGGCTGGAGCCTGGCGGTGGGTGAAACCGTCAGGCTCAGCAGTGCCAGCGCGTTGCAGCTGAGTGTCCTGCTCTATATCACCATCGTGGTCGGCGTGGCGATCATTGGCGGATTCATTCGCTGGATGTCGCGCACCTTCGATGCGCGGCCGACGCTCAACCAGTGCATCGGTTTCGCGGCATACACCGTCACCCCGTTTTTCATCGCCGGGCTCGCCGGCCTGTATCCCAGCCGCTGGCTGGCGGTGCTGGTACTTGGCGCGGCGTCGATCTATTCGACGTTTCTGCTGTTCGTTGGCCTGCCGACTTTCATGCACGAGCGCAAGGAACAGGGTTTGCTGTATTCGGCCAGCGTCTGGGGTGTCGCGCTGCTGGTGCTGGTGACGTTGTTGGTGTCGATGATTCTGCTGTGGTTTAACGTGCTGACGCCGGAATACCTGCGCACGACTGCGGGTTAGGCCGGTTATGTCGGGGCGGCATCGAACTGACCTTACGGGCCGCGCGTCATGAGCTTCATCATCTGGGTGGCGGTGCTCGGTGCCGTGCTGCTGACCCTGGCGCTGACATCGTCGTACCTGCGCTGGATGCCGGTGACGACCTCGGCTGTTTGCCTGCTGCTGGGTGTGGGCATCGGGCCGGCAGGGCTCGATCTGCTGAAACTGCCGCTGGACGAAGCCTCTTTGTGGATGGAGCACCTGACTGAAGTCGCGGTGCTGTTTTCCCTGTTCGTCTGCGGTTTGAAGTTGCGTTTGCCATTGCGCGACAGACGTTGGCGGATTGCATTCGGTCTGGCGGGTCCGGTGATGGTGCTGACGATCATCGGCGTCTGTCTGTTGCTGCATTTTGGCCTGGATCTGAATTGGGGCCCTTCGCTGTTGATCGGCGCGATTCTGGCTCCGACCGACCCGGTGCTCGCAGCGCTGGTACAGGTCAACGATGCGCGGGACGTCGACAGCGTGCGCTTCGGCCTGTCCGGCGAGGCCGGGCTCAACGACGGCGTTGCATTCCCCTTCGTGATCCTCGGGCTGTTGCTGCTGAACGGTGAAGGGTTTGCCGCCGAGTGGCCCGACTGGGTACTGCGCAGCCTTGTGTGGGCGGTTCCGGCCGGGTTGCTTTGTGGCTACTGGATGGGCCGTGGCATCGGTCGTCTGACCCTCTCGCTGCGCATCCGCAACGATGACAGCACTCTGAGCCCGAATGACTATCTGGCCCTGGCGTTGATTGCGCTGGCCTACGTGGTGGCTGAATCCATCGGTGGCTACGGTTTTCTGTCGGTATTCGCCGCCGGCCTCGGCTTGCGACAGGAGGAAGTCAAATCCACCGGCGCCCATCAACCACCCGCCGAACACATGGTGCAACCGGTTGTCGGTCATCAGAATGTCGAGCCGCAGCAGGCGGTGCACGGCGATACCGAGCGGCTGGAAGACAGCCAGGTGGCCGCCGGCATCATGATGGGCGACATGCTCGCCTTCGGCGGTCTGGTCGAGCGGGCGATGGAAGTGTTTCTGGTTACCCTGCTGGGCGTGGTGCTGGTCAGTCACTGGGACTGGCGGGCGCTGCTGGTCGGCGGCGTGCTGTTCTGTTTCATTCGCCCTGCCTGCGTGGCTTTGATGCCGTGGGGATCGTTATTGGCTGGGCGCCAACGGTTATTGATCGGCTGGTTCGGCATTCGTGGCATCGGCAGTCTGTTCTACCTCTTCTATGCGCTGAACCATGGGCTGGGCGACAGCGTGGGCACGCTGTGTACCGACCTGACCCTGTCGGTGGTGGCGCTGAGCATTCTGCTGCACGGCATCAGCACCCAGCCGATTCTTGCCCGCTACGAGCGGCGTAAAAAACCGGTCAATCCTAAACGAGATGGCCGTTGAACGCGGTGGTGTTTCAGCCTCCCGGGTTGGTCACCTGAATGTAGAAGGCATAAGTGCCGAGCAACATCCAGAATGTGGCAAAGATCCACGGCGTACGAATGGAAAACAGCAGTGACTTGCGATACCCCTTGTGGCTCGACTCCATTTCGCTGAACAGCGGCGATTCGTCATAAGCCAGACCCATCAGGGGTTCGCTGCGCAGCAATTCACTCTGCTTGAAATGCCAATGATCGATGATGTCGTAGGCGGCACGAATCCCCGGCCAGGCATTGAGCGAACTGAGCAGGCCGAGCAAGGCCAGGAACGGTGGCACCACCAGGGTGAACAACTTGCCCCACTCGGGGTTGAGGTTGGCCATGCAGGACGCGAAGGCAATCACCAGAAACGATTGCGCGGCCAGGTAGGCATCGGTGCGGTTGGCCAGGATGCTGGTTTCGTACTGGATTTCCCGTCGGTAGAAATCCAGCCGTTCCTTGGGTGAACCGAACATTTTGGCGTTATGTTCGTTGAGGGTCTCTTCGGCGGTCGGTTGGGTCAATATGCGTGGCACGATGGAACGCTCCGAAACAAAGCGTTTGGAGGCGCCACGTCTCGGACAAGTTCAGCCCGATTGTGCCTCCGGTTCACTTTATCGACTGGGCAATGATCTCCACCAGATTCAGCTGATTGAACGGTTTCGACAGTCGCGGCAAGCCCGCTGCAAAACCTTCGAGGCGCTCGGCATAACCGGTGGCGAGGATGATCGGCAGGTCCGGTTTGAGCAGGCGCACCGCATGAGCCAGTTGCGCGCCGCTCATCTGTGGCATGGCCATGTCGGTGATCATCAGATCGATGACCTCGCCCTGATCGAACAGCTCCAGCGCCTGGGCACCGGAAGTTGCGCTGATCACCCGATGGCCGAGGTCTTCCAGCAGCAGGACCGTGCTGGTGCGCACCAGACTGTCGTCGTCCACCACCAGCACGCTGAGGCGCGGCACTGTATCGGTGGACACCATCGGGCCAAGCGGTTTGGCGACAACACCGTCGATGGCTACCGGCAACCACAGTTCAGCGGTGGTGCCCTGCCCCTTTGTACTTTTCAGAATGAAGCGGCCACCCAGTTGTTCGATGAAACCCTGGACCATCGACAATCCCAGACCGGTGCCCTTGCCCAAGCCCTTGGTGGTGAAAAACGGATCGCTCGCCGACGCCAGGGTGGCGGCGTCCATGCCTTCACCGGTATCGGTGACCCTCAGGCACACGTAGCGCCCAGCTGCCAGGCTTGTGTCGTTCTGTTCGAGCACCACTTCGGGCTCGGCACTGATCGTGACGTTGCCTCCTTCGGGCATGGCATCACGGGCATTGGTCGCCAGATTGAGCACCGCCAGTTCGAGTTGGTTGCTGTCGGCCAGCACCGCTTGCAGGTCTTCGGGAAACTGCGTTTCGATGCGGATCCCCGGCCCCAGTGAACTGCGCAACAGCCCGGTGATGCCCTGCACCAGTTTCGGGATTTCGATCGGTTCGGTCTTGAGCTCCTGACGCCGGGCAAAAGCCAGCATGCGCTGGGTCAGCGACACGCCGCGCAAGGCGCCCTGGGTGGCGTTCTCCAGCAGACGGCTGACTTTCGGGTCATCGCCCAGGCGTTTGCGCACGATTTCCAGGTTGCCGAGGATCACCGTCAGCAGATTGTTGAAGTCGTGGGCGATACCGCCGCTGAGTTGGCCGATAGCCTGCACTTTCTGCGCCTGGAACAGCGCTTCACGGGTTTTTTCCAGGGCCTGTTGCGCCTGGGTAGCCTCGGTGACGTCGCGGGTAATCTTGGCAAAACCGAGCAAAGTGCCGGTGTCGCCGCGAATCGCATCGACCACCACATGGGCCAGAAACCGCGTGCCGTCCTTGCGCAGGCGCCAGCTCTTGTTCTCGAAACGGCCCTCGCGCACCGCAGTTTCCAGGGCGCGCTGGGGTTCACCGGCGTCACGGTCTTCCGGGGTGTAGAACATCGAGAAATGCTTGCCGATGACCTCATCCGGCTTGTAACCCTTGATCCGCTGCGCGCCGGGATTCCAGTTGGTCACCCGGCCTTCGGGGCTGAGCATGTAGATCGCATAGTCGGTGACGCCCTGCACCAGCAGGCGAAACTGCTGTTCGCTCTGCTTGAGGGTTTCTTCGGCCATTTTGCGGTCGGTCAGGTCGCGGGTGATCTTGGCAAACCCGAGCAGTTGCCCGCCCGGGCTGAAAATCGGATCGATCACCACGTGGCACCAGAAGTGCGTGCCGTCCTTGCGTACCCGCCAGCCTTCACCCTCGAACCGGCCCTCGCGGATCGCCGTGTCCAGCGCCCGCTGCGGCAAACCGTTAGCACGGTCTTCATCGGTGTAGAACCGGGAAAAGTGTTCGCCGAGGATCTCCGCCTCTTCATATCCCTTGAAGCGCTTTGCGCCGGAGTTCCAGCTGGTAATGATCCCCTCGGGGTCGATCATGTAGATCGCATAATCGACGACCGCATCGATCAGCAAACGAAAGCGCATGTCTTCGATTGCAGCGGACTTCTTGTTCTCGCTCATCAGGCTTGGCTCAAAGCAGGTTTTCAATGACTGGAGTATGCGTCAAACCGGCGGTTTGGAAAGCCGCAAAAGCATACCGGGCCAGGCAAGGGGCAGCAGCTCATCGCTGGACATATCTGATGATCCTTGCGTAAAGCGCATTGAAGAGGAAATCCGGTACCTGCGTCGCGTATTGCGTTGCCTTGGACAAGGCCAGGTGGCACTCCCTGACCATTTCATTACGCTCGTTTTCGCCATTGACCGATTTGCTGAAAATGCGCTCATAGGCCTCGTAACTGTAAGGCGTGGATGTCGAGGTAATGGAAAGCTTGTGCTGGGTGTCCAGGGTGTATGTGCTGTGCGCGCGCAGGATCCGATCCTGCAAGGCACCCAGCCCGCGCTCGTACAGGAAAATCTGCGAGCCGCTGATTTTTCTGGCCACCGCCTCCAGTGTGTACAGCACCGCATGAGCATTACCCAGGCTGGATTTCAGCGCCGACGGTTTCACGAAACGCTCAAGCTCGCCCTTTTCGAGGCTTTTGAGCCCGCGTCGAACCCCGGAAATAAAGGCAAAGGGGTAGTTGCAGGCGACCACGTGCACTTCCAGCTGATAGCCGGCATTGGCGGCGTACTCAGGCAAGGCGGCAAATTCGATGGTGTCGAATGCACACTCCAGAATGATGTTGAGTTTTTCCCTGAAGGCTCTTTCGAAAATCTTCTGGCACAGATCGCGGACGAACGTCTCTGTGTGTTCGTAGGCATGCAATACGCCGATTTTGATCATTTCCTCATATTGCGGATGCCTCTCCCGATACTGGGGAAGGTAGAGGCGAACATGGTTTTGATAGCGACCGGAAGGCAGCAGGCTTTTTTCCAGCAGGTAGGTTTTGCCCGAACTTTGCACGCCGGCAGTGACCAGCATCCGGGGTGTGGTCTCGGCTGTTACTGCGGAAAACAGCGTTGGGCTGAGGGTGTCGAAAGCGGCAGTGACCTGCTCTGGCGTGTAGGTGTAGTGGTAGGCAGCGGCGACAGACATGCAGTGATTTCCTTATCTCGTCTTGAGGGATACCGGTGGCCGGTCCTTTGACTAAAGACCGGTTTTCGGACTTCATCAAAGACAAGATATTTACAACGTATGTCACTGTTTTGTATGGGAATTAATCCTACAGTTAACGATGGAAATCACCCTGTTCAAATTCCCGGAAACGTACGTCAACCCGACAGGTTTCCTGCGCATTCACTCCCCTCCAGCGACCACCAGCGCGGCAGCAATTGGCGGATCCGGCTTTCGGCAAAGCGGTCATCGATCAGCATCACCACGCCGCGATCCTGCTGGGTGCGGATCACCCGTCCGGCGGCCTGCACCACTTTCTGCACGCCGGGGAACAGGTAGGTGTAGTCGTAACCGGCGCCGAAGATCGCGGCCATGCGCCGCTTCATCTGTTCATTGACCGGGTTGAGCTGGGCCAGCCCGAGGGTGGCGATGAATGCACCGATCAGCCGTGCGCCGGGCAGATCGATGCCTTCACCGAACGCGCCGCCGAGCACGGCAAAACCGACGCCCTGGCTGTGGGCGGTGAATTGATCGAGAAAGTCCTGCCGCGCGCCTTCGGTCATGCCCCGGGATTGCTGCCAGCGGGTGATGTGCGGGTGCCGCTCGGCCAGCAGCTGCGCGACCTGTTGCAGGTAATCGAAACTGCTGAAGAACGCCAGATAGTTGCCCGGGCGTTCGCTGAACTGGCGGGCGATCAGCTCGACAATCGGTTCCAGCGACGCTTGCCGGTGCGTGAAACGCGTGGAAATCCGGCTGACGATCTGCACCTGCAATTGTTCGGCGCTGAACGGTGACTCGACATCGATCCAGACCGTGTCGACAGGGGTGCCAAGCAAATCCGCGTAATAGTGGCGCGGGCTGAGGGTTGCGGAAAACAGCACGCTGCTGCGCGCCGCCGTCAGGCGCGGGCCGATGAACGCCGCCGGCACCACGTTGCGCAGACACAGTTGCGATAGCGGGCGTTTGCGCTCGAGGTCGCGCTTGCTGATGTCGAACAGGTAATGCGCGTCGAACAATTCTGCTACCCGGCCGAATTGCAGCATTTCGAAATAGAAATTCTGCAAGGCGCTGTCGAGCCCTTGCGGGTGATCGTTGAGGTAGTCGCCGATGCTCGCCGTGCAGGATGAGAGCGCCTGCAACAGTTTTTCCGGCGCCCTGTCGTAGGCCTGATACGGCGCCAACTGGTCATTGTGCAGGGCGTTCCATTCGCGGTTGACCCGCTGCAACGATTTTTTCAAGGCCTCGGGGGCGGTTTTGCGCACGCTGCCCAGCGTCGCCTGATCGAGAGTGGAGCTGTACATCTGCCGCCCGCGCTCGACCAGGTTATGCGACTCGTCCACCAGCACCGCAACGTTCCATTGATTGAACTGGGCCAGACCGAACAGCAGCGCGCTGAAATCGAAGTAATAGTTGTAGTCCGCCACCACCACGTCGGCCCAGCGGGCCATTTCCTGGCTCAGATAATACGGGCACACCGCGTGCTGCGCCGCGACGTCTCGCAGCGCGGCCTGATCCAGCAGACGTAGTTGGCTGGCGGCTTCGCGGGCAGCGGGCAAGCGGTCGTAAAAGCCCTGGGCCAACGGGCAGGATTCGCCGTGGCAAGCCTTGTCCGGGTGTTCGCAGGCCTTGTCCCGGGCGACCATTTCCAACACCCGCAGCGGCAAGGTTTCGCTGTGATCGAACAGCACTTGCGCCGCGTCCAGCGCCAGTTTGCGGCCGGGTGTCTTGGCGGTGAGGAAGTACACCTTGTCCAGTTGCTGCGGCGCCAACGCCTTGAGCATCGGAAACAGGGTGCCGAGGGTCTTGCCGATCCCGGTCGGGGCCTGGGCCATCAGGCAGCGGCCGGTGCTGACGGCCTTGAACACCGATTCGGCGAGGTGACGCTGGCCGGGGCGAAACGCGGCATGGGGGAAACCCAGCTGCTGCGCCGCCCGGTTGCGCGCGTCGCGGTGGGCCATTTCCTGTTCGGCCCACGCCAGGAACAGACCGCATTGTTGTTCGAAGAACTGCCGCAGCGCATCGGCGCTGAACGCTTCGACCAGACAGGTTTCCTTTTCCGTGACGATGTCGAAGTACACCAGCGCCAGATTGATCTGCTCAAGTTGCAATCGACAGCACATCAACCAGCCGTAGATTTTCGCCTGGGCCCAATGCAGCGAACGGTGATTGGCCGGTTGCTTGCTCAAATCGCCGCGGTAGGTTTTGACTTCTTCCAGGCAGTTCTGCGTCGGGTCGTAGCCGTCCGCCCGGCCCTTGACCTTCAATGGCCCGAATGCGCCCTCCAGCGCCACTTCGCTCTGGTAGGCGTCGTTGCGCCGGGACGCCACGGTGCGATGCCCGGCAATCCCCTCCAGCGCGGTCGGTGACGGGGTGAAGCGCAGGTCGAGGTCACCGGTTTTCGCGGTGAATTCGCATAACGCCCGCACCGCGATGCTGTAGCTCAAGCGCCCTGCTCCGCCCATTGCACGTAACACACGGCGACCGGCATCCGGTGCGTGTTGCAGAACTCCAGCCAGCGCAATTGGTTGTCCTGCAAGCGATCGCCCGGGCCTTTGACTTCGATCATCCGGTAGGTCTTGTGCTGCGGCCAGAACTGGATCAGGTCGGGCATGCCGGCACGATTGGCCTTGATGTCCAGCAGCAGACGGCTGAACCAGTGCTTGAGGTGTTCGGCCGGCAGACAGGCCAGCGCCTGTTCCAACAAATCTTCATTGAGCGCACCCCAGAACACGAACGGCGACTGCACGCCCCATTTGGCGGCGAACCGCGCGCGGATGGTGTCGGCATAGCGGCCATCGTCGAGTTCGGCCAGACAGGCCTGAAACAGCTCGGCGCGACGGAACTGGAAGTCCTCGTTGAGCAGATCCACCGGCCCGCGCTGGAACGGGTGAAAGAACGCGCCCGGCAGCGGCGCGAAGATCGCCGGCCAGCACAGCAGGCCGAACAATGAATTGATCAGGCTGTTTTCCACGTAATGCACCGGGCCCGTTTCTTCATGCAGGTGCGCCTGAACGTGATACTCCACCGACAACGCCGGATCGAGACGCGGCAGGTGCAGATCCAGCCGCTCCACCAGGCCGGGTGCCGTGCGTTTGATCGGCGGTCCGCCGAGCTTGCGCCGCAGGCGCGGCAATATCCGTTGCAAGCCCTGCTGTTCGGTGGCGGTTTCCGGCGCCTGCTCGGCAATGACCGCCAGTTCCAGAGCCAACGCATACTCGGCGCTGCGCTCCAGCACGCGGATCATCCGCAATCGTGCGCCGGGATAGGCGCAGTCGCGATAGATCTTCAGGGCCAGGGCGAATTCGCCGAGGCGCTCGCAGTATTGGCCGATCTGGAACAACAGCTTGCCGCGCCGGCGTTGCAGCCACGGGTTGTCGAAATGCAGCGCCGCGACCTGTTCGACGATCGGCTCCAGCGGCTCGCCGGCTTCGAAATACAGCTGGCAGTCGTGCAGAAACAGGCAGGCATCGACGTCGGCACGGCTGCGCAAACCCCGGGAATCGGCGCTGAACTCAACTTTTTCGTAGGTGAAGATGCCGAGGTCGGCGAGCACGAACTCCGACCAGTCCTGATAGAGGTTGCCGAAGAACATCAGGCGAAAACGGTCGCACAGGTCCATCAGCGTCAGGCTGAACAGCCGATCCGCCAGCGTTGGGCACCATTGCCGGAAAATGCGGGGCTCGGGGAATTGTTCGTGCAGCAGCGGCAGCCAGTCGACTTTCTTGCCCCGGGGCTGATCGATGGCCGGGCCAAAGGCTTGCAGGATCTCGGCCTTGAGCAGCACCTCGAACAGATCCGCCATCGACAGCGGCGCCTGTTCATCGAGCCAGCCCTGCTCCAGCAGTGGTTGCGCCGCCTCGGCGATGTCGCCGATTTCCGGATAATTCAGCTTGCCGGCGCGAAAATGCACGCCCTTGCGCATCACCATCCGCACCAGCAACCCCTGGGATCCGCGCGGCAGTGCCTTGAAGTCGCGGATGAAGCCGTGCTCCGCTTCGCTCATGACATCGGCGTAACGAAGCTCAAGCCAATCAAGCACCTGGCGGAAGTTGTTGAGGTAATAGAACGGATCTTCGAGGGGATTGGCAGTCACGGTGATTTCGGGGCCATGGCAAGCGAGTACTGGTTATGCGTACAGATACCAGCCTGCCCCGGCGGGCGCAAACGGAAAAAGATCAGTGGCACCTTCATTGCGGAATTTTTTCAGGTGGCCATCGAACTTTCTCCGGCGTAATGGCACCAACCGCGTTAGAGGCCGACAATGGTCGAAATGAACAGGAATGCTGCTTATGAAAATCAAGACTCTCGGGATCCCGTTGGCTGTTGCGGCCCTGCTGACGCTGGCCGGTTGCTCGACCCCGACGGTGGTCACCCTGCAGAACGGCACCCAGTACCTGACCGAGGACATGCCCGATACCAAAAACGAGGACGGTTTCTACGAGTTCAAGGATATTTCCGGCGCCAAGATCCGCGTGCGTGCCGACGAAGTGGCCACGGTGCGCAAGGAAGACTGACGGTTCCCCCATCAAAAAAAGGCTGCGTTCCTGGTGGAGCGCAGCCTTTTTTGCATTGATCAGCGGGGTAATGCCATGCCCGGGAGGGAACCGTCGCAGTTCAACGCGCGCTCGCCGCGCCGGACCATTTCTTCCTGCAAGCGCTGGCAGCGCTGACGTTCCTGCTGCGCCATGCGGTCGATGCTCAGGTTGCCGGTCATTTCCGGCTCATGGTCTTCGCCGATGCGAACGGTCACGAACGGTTGTTCGGGCTGGATATGAAAGCGGCTTTTCTCTTCGACGGGTTTGACGTCATCACTGTCGGCAGGTTTTGGCAGTTGATCGGTGGTGACGCCATAGCGGCTCAGAATCGAGCTGTGAGGCAGATCGGCCCAGGCATTGGCCGACAGCAGCGCCAGTCCCGCGATACCGATAAACCTCTTGAAACCTTTCACGTGTGAATCTCCTGTACTCGTTGGCGACCCTTACATGACGAACGTTGCCGTCATGGCTTTAGGCCGCATTTCCTGTTGGTGCAGGGATTGGAGTCAGGGAATGGCTCGTGAGTCACTTTCAATACCGCGTTATCGTTCAATCGCGAGCAGGCTCGCTCCCACAAAGGCCCGTACTCGGTCAATGTGGGAGTGAGCCCGCTCGCGATGGCGCCGTTGCAGGCGCCCCAGATATCAGGCGATCACGATCCCGTCGCCACTCAGGCTGTTCAACGCAACCCCGACCAGCGTTACCGAATCCGCGCCGAACTTCAGCACCGTATCCTGCCCCACCGCCGTGGCATGGGCGCGGAAGTCGTCGCCCGGCAACACGCCCTGCACGCCGAGGAACACCAGTTTGTCGTTGGCGGTGTAACCCACCACGCGGTCCTGGCCGAACGCGCCGCTGAACAGGAAGGTATCCGCCCCGCCGCCCGACTCCATCAGATCATTGCCGGCGCCGCCGACGAACACGTCGTTGCCCGTCCCGCCGATCAGATGGTCGTTGCCGTCCAGGCCGAACAGCCAGTCACCGCTGGCCTTGGCCTTGAGGGTGTCGGCGGCGCCGGTGCCCTTCACGCTTGATTCGTACTGGGTGACGTTGTTGCCGACCTTCAGACCGGTCGCCGTGACGCTGTGGGTGACGTCGTCCTTGAACAGGCCCCAGAGGAAACCCGGCTCCTTGGTGACGATGCTGCCGATGTCGCGGGTGATGCTGATCCCGCCGTTGGCATCGCGGATGTACAGGTTGCCGGCGCCGTCGTTGGCGAAGTCGAAGGTATTGACCGACTTCTGCAACTCCAGGGTGTTGTTGCCCGAGCCGCCGAGCAGGATGTTGTAGCCCCCGCCGTCGCGGAACGTGTCGTTGCCGGCGCGGCCTTCCAGATAATCGTTGCCGCTGCCGCCCTGGATCAGGTCGTTGGCGTCGCTGCCGATGATGAAGGTGCTGCCCTTGTGGGTTTCGGCGTTGCGGTTCAGGTCCTGCACCCAGGTGTTGGCCCGCGCCGGATCCGACAGGTTGGCGACGATGATCGTCGAGTCCTTGCTGGTCAGGTCGTAGAACTTCGATTCGATCACCCGGTTCATGCCATCGCCATAAGCGGTCGGCAGGTGCGAGATCCAGGTCGGAATGTTGACGATCGAGAACGGCAGCACGTTCCACGCCGCCGAAGCGTAGTGGTCGTTGAAGCTGACGATGTTGTCGGTCGCCGACTCCTTGGGCGCGTCGTGCACGCCGAGCGAGGCGCCGGTGAAGGTCGAGCCGTCGAGCGCGCGGAACACCGGATCGTTTTCGTAGCCGACGTTGAGCACCTTGTCGTTGCTGCTCTGGGTCGGCGAGGCGTAGGCGATGTAGTTGGAGTCCTGGAAGAACCCGCCCCATTTGCTGGTGCTCAGGTCCGCCATGCTGTTGACCGCCAGCCCGCCGAGGCTGTGGCCGCTGACCAGCACGTCCTTGCCGGTCAGGCCGTTGGCCTTGGCGAACGCCACCACATCGTTCATCAGGTTGCCGAAGGCTTCGCCGACATAGTTCTTGGCGTAATCCTTGGGCCCGAATGCAGCGAGCAAGTCGTTGATCACGTCACCGATGGAATCGCCGATGAGGATTTCCCGTGGGCCGCTGGTGCCGCGAAAGGCGATGCCGATTTCCGTCAGATGGCCCTGAGCGTCGTATTTGCCGAGGATTTCCACCTGAGCGCTGGTGTAGCCGGCTTTTTCGCCGAAGAAGGTGCCGCGCGCATCGGTCTTGCCTTCGTAACCCAGTTGCGAGGCGGTGATCGGGGTCCAGCCGGCTTTTTTCACCGCGTCGAGTGCGGCTTTTTCCGAATCGGGGTTCCACGGAATGCCGGGGATCACGCCTTGGGAATCCGTGCCGCCGATCAGCGCGGTCACCAGCGTGGCCGGCAAGCCGAGGCCGAAGCCGTTGTGCTGATAACCGACGGCAAAGCCGTTATCGAGGTTGTGGTAGGAATACAGCGTAATAGCCATGGCGTCGCTGAACAGCGCCTTGGATTCCGCCGTACCGAAGTTCTTGTAGTCATACACACCCATTGCTGTTGCCTCTCTTTTTGTTGGAATTGTTCAGAGATAGCTCACAACCAGAACGCCCCTCCCGAGGCGCCCCGGAGCATTTCAGTACAACGTTCGTTTGTCAGGCGAAGACGAAACTCGAATCCGACAGGTTAGCCACACCGACCCCGACCAGCGTCACGGCAAAGTCGCCAATCTTCAGCACGGTATCGCTTCCGGACTGCGACGCGTGTTGCTTGTAGTCGTAGCCCTGCCCCGCGCCTTCGACGCCCATGAACACCAGTTTGTCGCTGCCCTGGTAGCCATTGATCGCGTCGAAGCCGAAGGCGCCGCTGAACAGGAAGGTGTTGTTGCCACCCACCGCGCTCATCACGTCGTTGCCGGCTCCGCCGACGAAGGTCACGTGGGCCTTGTCGCTTTGCAGGTGATCGTTGCCGCCCAGGCCGAACAGCCAGTCGCCGTCGGCGGCGGCTTTGAGGGTGTCGCCCATGGCGCCGCCGCTGAGCGAATGGTTGTACTGGGTCAGTTCGGCACCGTTGGCCAGGCCTTTGGCGGTGACGGTCCAGGTGATTTCCTTGCTGCCCCACCACGAACCCGACTCTTTGCTTACCAGCGCGCCGATGTCACGGGTCATGCTGATGCCGCCGTAGGCGTCACGCACGTACAGGGTGCCGTCGCCGTCGTTGGCGAAGCTGAAGTTCTGCAACGGCTTTTGCAGCTCGAAAGTGTTGTGGCCCTGGCCACCGAGCAGGATGTTGAAACCGCCGTCGTCACGGAAACGGTCATCGCCGCCCAGACCTTCGAGGAAGTCGTTGCCCGCCCCGCCCTTGAGCCAGTCACCGCTGTCGGTGCCGATGATGAAGGTGCTGCCGGTGTGCGGCTCGCCGCTGCGGCCCAGATCCTCGACCCAGGTCTTGCCCCGCGACGCTTGCTCAAGGTTGGAGACGATGATCGTCGAGTCCTTGTGAGTCAGGCCGTAGAACTTCGACGCGATCACCCGATTCAGGCCGTCGGCATACCCCAGCGAGCTGTGGGCCGACCAGTTCAGCGGATTGGCGATGCTGAACGGCACCAGGTTCTGCGCGGTGGACGCGTAGTTGTCGTTGAAGTTGACGATGTTGTCGGTGGTCGAATCGTGCGGCTTGTCGTGCTTGCCCATCGACGCGGTACTGAACGTGGTGCCGTCGAGCACGCGGAACACCGGGTCGTTCTCGTAACCGATGTTCAGCACGTTGGTGCCGGTGCTGCTCTGGGTCGGCGAGGCGAACGAAATGTAGTTGGCGTCCTTGAAGAATCCGCCCCAATTGCTCGCGCTCAACTCCGCCACGCTGTTGACCCCGAGACCGCCGAGGCTGTGGCCGCTGACAAGTACGTCCTTGGCCGCAATGCCGTGGGCGACAGCGAACGCGGCCACCGATTTGAGCTGGTTGTCGAAGGCGTTTTTCGCGTACTGAGTGGCGTAGTCCGACGGGCCAATGGCAGCCAGCAGGTTGTTTTTCATGTCGCCGAAGGTGTCGCTGTAACCCAGCCCGCCGGTGCCCCGGAAGGCCACGCCGATGCCGATCAGCTTGCCCGCGGCGTCGTACTTGCCGAGCACTTCGGCTTCGGCGCTGGTGAAACCATCCTTCTCACCGAAGAACGTCCCCTGCGCCCCGACTTTGCCCTGATAGCCCAGCGCCGTGGCGCCGATCGGCTTCCAGCCAGTGCCGGGCAAGGCCTGCCCGGTCGGCGTGTAGGCATACAGCGTCAGGGCGATGGCGTCGCTGTACAGCGCTTTGCCGTCGGCGTTTTTGTAATCGAACAATCCCATGTTGTGCTCTCTCTTCCTTTCAAAAACGGCAGTTCTCGAAAGAACTGCCGCTACCCCTTAGAACTGCCAGTCCAGCGTCAGGCCCACACCGTGGTCCTTTTCGTTGGAGCCGATCAGCCCGTTATAGTCCAGGTTGACCCGGACATCGCGATTGAGCGCCAGCCCGGCGCGCACGCTGACTACCGCTGCATCTTGATCCATCGACACACTTTGCACGGTGAACGCACTGTTGCCATTGACGAAGGCCAAGTGACTGTCGGAATCCACGCTGCTCAGATTGTGCTGCCAGCCCAGGCTTGCGCCCAGTTCCAGCTGGTGTTTCTCCGACAGGGCAAACGTGCGCTTGGCCCGCACACCGAGGGTCGACAACACCACATCGCGGTTGTCTTCACCACCCTTCAGTGCGGCGGCATCACCCTTCTCGGTGAAGCTGTCGCTGTTGAGGTGCACGTAGGCCAGATTGGCGAACGGCTCCAGATTCATCGGTTGCAGACCCAGGTCGTAGGCCGCTTCGGTGAACAATTGCGCGGTGGTCGCATCGCGCTTGGTTTTCTGTTTGCCGCTGACGCCACCGAACTGCAGGTCGCGTTTGACGTCGATGCGATGCCAGCTGTAAGCCGCACCGGCGGTCAGACGCAGTGCATCAATCTGATGCCCCAGGTACGCGCCCAGGTGATAGCTATCGACCGAGGCGGACGAATGCGTACCCTCGCCCATGCTCAACGAGCTGTCGCTATAACCAGTAACGAAACCGAGACGAGTATCTTCAGCGATCAAACCGTCGACACCGGCCAGCAGGCCGCCGATGGAACTGGTGGAATCGGCGTATTTCGACCCGCCATCGCTCTTGCCCCAGGCGCCCAGCACTTTGAGCCAGGCGTTGCTGCGGTCATCGGTCGGCGCGCCGGCATCGAACAGATCGCGCTCACGCAAACGCTCGCCCACGGCATCGCGCAGGTAGCGACTGTCGTTGATCAGCAGCGTGCCGATGGCCGGGTGAATCTCGCCGGACAGCTGCTGGAAGGCATCCTGCGCAGCGGCCGCCGATGGCGACAGCAACAGGGTTTCGAACAACGCATTGCCGGCGCCGAGGCGTTCGGCGGCAGCACCGACTGCGCGCTGGTTCGGGGTCAGGCCGACACTGGCGAACGAGGCGCCGTTACGTCCAACCTCCAGTTGCACGCCACCTGATGAGTAATCGAGGGTGCCGCCGAGGAACGCATAGTTAGGCAGCACCTGACCAAAGCGCCCCTGAATCCCGCCTGCTGCCTGCAGGATGTTGAACTGACTGCCGAGCAGCGATTTCACGTCTTCGGTGGTCAACAGCGTCGGGCTGTTTTCCAGGGACAGACTGACGGTGGCGCCCTCAATTATGGCGGTGCCACCGGCGACGATCCGGTCGCTGCTGGTCGGCGACACTTCCACCGCATAGGTCGAACCCGGTGCGAAG
Source organism: Pseudomonas sp. CH235 (assembly GCF_004368175.1). Lineage (NCBI taxonomy): Bacteria > Pseudomonadati > Pseudomonadota > Gammaproteobacteria > Pseudomonadales > Pseudomonadaceae > Pseudomonas > Pseudomonas sp. CH235. The sequence continues at coordinate 200,683 of NZ_RRZJ01000001.1, read as the reverse complement.
GTCACGTCACCCGCCACGTTGAAGGTGCCGATGGAATTGCCCGGCGCCACGGTGCCGCCGCTGTTGGCGGTCAGCGCGGCGATCCGGCCGTTACCACCGAGGATGCCGCCGTCATTGACCGTCACCGCCGATTGCAGCGAGCCATTGATTGCCAGCCGGCCCTGATTGACCAGGGTCGGGCCGCTGTAGGTGTTGTTGCCGGTCAGCACCAGAGTGCCGATGCCTTGTTTGGTCAGACCACCATGGCCGGAGATGTTGTTGCGCCAGGTGTCGAGCCCGCAGGTGATGTCGTTGCATACGCGTTCGGTGGGTTTGCCCGCATCGATAATCGCGCCGATGCCTGGCAGATCGGCCACGAACTGGCCGGAACCGTAGGCGCCCTGGATGCGGAATTCTTCGGGGATGTCCTGCTCGGTGACGAACATCGCCGGGCCGTCGATGCCCTTGCGCAGGTTGATCATGCCCCAGCCATACAGGGCGTCGATGCCCGGTGCGCCGAGGTCGGTGGCCGTGGTGCGCAACACGCTGGCGACCTGATCGCCGGACATGTACGGGAAGCGCTCCATCAGCACCGCCATGGAGCCGGCCACGTGGGGCGCGGCCATCGAGGTGCCGTTGTAGTTCTTATAGCCGGTGGTCAGGTTGTCGGCGTTGGTGCCTTCGATGATCGAGCTGTAGATCTGCGTGCCCGGTGCCGAGACGCAGAAACTGGCGGTGTAGCCGCAGCGCGAAGAGAACGTACTCATGATGTACGGATTGGCGCTGGCCTGATCCGGGTTCCTTTGCAATGCGGCGACGGTGATCCAGTTCGGCGCGATGTCCGGCACGAAGTAACCGAGGCCGGCGATGGCGTCCGGGTTGTTCAGGTTGTAGTCGTTGCCCGCCGCGAAGATCGTCACGATCCCGCTGCGTGCGGCGGCGATTGCACCGTCGTAGGCGCCGCCGGGTTTGGTGCCCAGCAGTGTGCGGATCTCGTTGAACTGCAGTTGCGCGTCGTTGACGGTGAAGTGCGGGTACGCCGGGTCACGGCCGCCGAGGTCGAAACGGTCGGTGATGCCGATGCCCCAGCTGTTGTTGATGATCCGCGCGCCGCTGGCGATCAGCGCATCCCAGCCGGCCTTGTACACCGCGCCGTCGTTGCCGCGCACGATGCCGTCTTCCGGGCCCGGGTCGCCGTTGTCGGCGCTGATGATCTGCGCGCCGAACGCCACGCCGTGCATCGGCCCGCCGTCACGGCTGCCGGCAGCGATACCGCCAACGTGGGTGCCGTGGGCGCCGAGTTTGCCGTCGGAACCGACCGAGGGCGAACCGTCATAGCGGAACGCGTCCCCCGCTTTGACCGGGATGTACGGGTCGGTGTATTCGCGGATCCCCGAGGTCACCAGGGTGATGACCTTGTTGCTGCCGGAAAACTCCGGGTGCGCGGCGTAGACCGGTTGGTCGAAAATTCCCAGTTTCACGCCTTTACCGGTGTAACCGGCGGCGTAGGCGTAATCCGCGCCGATGGCGCCCAGGCCCCAGTCGGCCTTGAACTCGGCACTGCGCCAACTGCCCGGATCCCCTGCCCGGCCGCTTTCCACGTAGGGCGCCGCGTGTGCGCTACCCCAGGTGGCCAGCGCGCAGAGCAAGGCGACGTTGAGAGTTTTCAGGCGAAAGCATCCACCCGATTGCGCGGGGGTGTTGTTGTTTTTCATCCAGCGACCTTCCTTAGTGATGTTGCGAAAAATCCGTGTGTTCAGCCCCGTGATCGTTCCCACGCTCCCGCGTGGGAACGCAGCCCGTGACGCTCCGCGTCACTGGACGCGGAGCGTCCCTAGAGGCATTCCCACGCAGAGCGTGGGAACGATCATCCGTGTGTCTAGAACTGCCAGTTCAGGCTCAGGCCCACGCCATGCTGCTTCTCGCGGCTGGCCAGTTGTCCGGTGTAATCGAGGTTCACCCGCACGTCGCGGGTCAGTGCCAGGCTGGCCTGCACGCCGACCAGTGCGGCGTCGCGCACCAGTGGCGAGCTTTCGACCGTGTACGGCGCGCTGCCGCTGGCAAAACGCAAATGCTGTTCGGAGTCGATGTCGGTCAGGCTGTGCTGCCAGCCCAGGTGTCCGCTCACTTGCAGCTTCTGCGCGGACGGCAGGTCGAAGGTCTTGATCGCCCGCACGCCGAGGGTGCTCAACACCGCGTCGCGCTGGTCGTCACCGCTTTTCAGCGCGGCGGCGTCGCCCTTCTCGGTGAAACCATCAGTGTCGAGGTGTACGTAGGCCAGATTGGCGAACGGCTCCAGGGCCAGCGGTTGCAGGTCCAGTCGATAAGCCGCTTCGCCGAATACCTGAGTGGTGGCGGCATCGACCTTGGCTTTTTGCCTGGCGCTGACGTTGCCGTACTGCAAGTCGCGTTTCACATCGGCGCGATGCCAGCTGTAGGCCGCGCCGGTGCTCAGGCGCCAGGCGCCGATGTCGTGACCGGCGTAGGCGCCGAGGTGATAGCTGTCGACTTTGGCTGAGGAATGCGTGCCCGAGCCCATGCTCAGCGAGCTGTCGCTGTAACCGGTGACCAGACCGATGCGGGTCTGCTCGTCCAGCGCTCCGTCGACACCGGCCAGCAGGCCGCCAATCGACGTGCTGTATCCAGCGGTGTCGTGCCGCGAATCGGTTGTGCCCCAGGCGCCGAGGGCCTTGATCCAGCCGTTGTTTTGCGCGGCATTCGAGTCATGTAGGCGTTCGCCAATGGCGTCGCGCAGTTGCCGGCTGTCGTTGATCAGCACCGACCCGAGGGCCGGATAGATTTCGCCACTCAACTGTTGAAAGGCTTGTTGCGCGTCACCGGCGGTGGCCGACAACAACAGGCTTTCGTAAACCGAACTGCCCGCGCCCATGCCTTCCACGGCGGCAGCCACAGCACGTTGATTCGGTGTCTGGCCGACGCTGGCGAACGATGTTGCGTTGCGCTCGACATTCAAGCCGATGCCGTTGTCGCTGTAGGCCAGGCTACCACCGATGAACAGATAATCCGGCAGCACCGCACCGAACCGACCCTGAATGCCACCCGCAGCTTGCAGAATCTCGTACTGCCGACCGAGCAGGCTTCTGGCCTCGGTGGTGCTGAGCAGCGTCGGGCTGTTTTCCAGCGACAGGCTTACAGTAGCGCCGTTGATGGATGCAGTGCCGCCGGCGACGATGCGGTCGCTGCTGGTGGGAGACAGTTCCACCGCGTAGGTAGAGCCTGGCGCGAAGGTCACGTCACCGGCGACGTTCAACGTACCGATCGAATTGCCCGGTGCTACCCGGCCGCCGCTGTTGGCGGTCAACGCGCCGATCCGCCCGGAGCCGCCGAGGGTGCCGCCGTCGTTGACGGTCACGGCCGAAGTCAGCGAACCGTTCACCGTCAGCAGACCGCCATTGACCGTGGTCGGCCCGCGATAAGTGTTTTCACCGGTCAGAATCAATCGGCCGTCGCCGGACTTGATCAGGCTGCCTTGATAAACCCGAGCGGAAGCTGCTGCATCGCGAGCCATGCCCACGGCGTAATCGGTCTGATCCTGTTGGCTGGCGCCGGCCGGCACGCCGTTCTGCCAGCCTTTGCTTTGCAGGGTTTGCTGCCAGGCGCTGTGTTCGGCGAGGTCTTCGTTCTGGCGCTGGATCAGCGCTTTGTCGCTGATGTCATTGCTCCAGACATCGCTTTGCCCAGCCGCCAGATTCGCGTCGAAAGCACCAAGCAATTGCCCCGGCCCGCGCATCGCCCGGTACAGGTTGGCCACGCCCCAACCGACTCGCTCGGTCGGTGCGTCGGTCACCGAACCGTCGAGTTGGGTGGCGGTGGTCAGCAGCACTTCGAGCGCCTGCTGATTATTCATGTACGGATAGCGCTCCATCACCAGCGCCAGCGCGCCGGTGGCGTGCGGCGCGGCCATCGAGGTGCCGGACTTGATCGCATAACCGCCGTCGGGAATGGTGCTGTCGATCTTCGCCCCCGGCGTGGTGATGCACCAGTATTTGGCGATGCCGCACTGGTTGTACTTCTGCTGATTGCTTTGATCGAGCCCGGAGACTGCCAGCCAGTGGCCTTCCAGATCCGGCTGAAAGTACGGCAGCGCCGAGCGCACGCTGGCATTCGGGTAGCCACTGTTGCCGGCGCTGAACACGTTGATCACGCCACGACGCGAGACGTCCGCCGCTGCGTCGAGCCAGGTGCCTTTGTTCCAGTGCTGTGCGTAAGCGGCGTGCAAGTCCGCGAGGGTTCGGTAACTGACGTCCGGCGGCTGGCTGCCCCAACTGTTGTTGATCGCCCGCACACCGGCATTGGCCAGGGCGTCGTACACCGCTTTGAAGTAGCGCGGATCGGGGTTGGGGCCGAACAGAAAACTGTCGTTCTTGTTGGTGTTGCCGACGTAGATCTGCGCGTTGTACGCGACGCCATGCATGCCAGTGCCGTCACGGGATGCGCCCATGGTGCCGACCACGTGGGTGCCGTGAGAGTCGTTGTTCGGGTTGAGGGTGCCGTTGACATTGAACAGCGTGCCGTCGATGTAGCTGCCGCTGGCCAGTACCGGGTGATAACGCTCGCTGGCGAACTCGGGATGGGCGGCGTCGAAACCGGAGTCCAGCGCGCCGATCTTCACGCCCTTGCCGGTGATGCCGGCGGCGTAGGCCTGATCGGCCTGCATTCGGCCCAGGCCCCAGTCACGCAGGAATTCGGCGCTGCGCCAACTGGCGGGATCGCCGGGTTTGCCGGCTTCGAGGTACTGGGCCTGAGCCTGGGTTGCAGAAATCACAAGCAGCAGGGTGCCGACCGAAATCGGCTTGATGCGTACGTCCATGTTCACCACTCACTTTTATTGTTTTATGCAGGTTGATTCTGCGGTATCGCCCCTTCCCCTCACCCCAAGGGTGAGGGCCGGTCTGAAGCCATGCACATCAACGTCGGGCCACCCCAAACGCCTCATCCACCCGTGCCAGATCCTGTTCGCTCAAGGTGCCCGCGTAGTAATGCAATTTGGTCCAGGCCATGAGGTAGTCATAGCGTGCCTGGGCCAAATCACGGCGGGTGGTAAATAGTTGTTGTTCGGCGTTCAGTGCGTCGAGGTTAGTCCGCTCGCCACCGAGAATGCTTTGCTTGGTCGACACCACCAGCGCTTCGGCCGAGGCCAGGGCCTTTTGATAGGCGCGCAGCTTGTTGACCCCGGACAGGCACGCACTGAACTGGCGACGCAATTCGATCAGCGTCTCACGGGTCTTGCCGTCCAGTTCGTATTCGGCCTGTTCCATGGTGCGGCTGGCCTGGCGGGTCGAGGCCGACACGCCGCCGCCGGCATACAACGGCACGCTGACTTCGAAACCGATGGTGTTGGTTTCGTAACGCTGGTTGTAGGTGTTGCCGCTTTCTGATTCGTTTTGGCGCATCGTGGCGTAAGCGCTGACTTTCGGCAGGTGCCCGGCGCGATTGCGCTCGACTTCGTACCGCGCCACTTCCACCGCCTGACGCTGGGACGCGAGGTTCGGGTTGTTGCTGACCGCCAGCTCGTGCCAGGTGTCGTAATTGGCCGGCATCAAGGCGAATGTCTGGAAGTTCTGATCCAGCGGTGCCAGATCACTGATGTCCATCGCCGGCATGCCTACCAATGCGCCCAGCTCCCGTAGCGCGGCGTCCTGCTCGTCGCGGGCCTCGATTTCCTCGGCGGTCGCCAGTTCGTAACGCGACTCGGCTTCGAGGATGTCGGTGCGAGTGCCCTCGCCCTGCTTGAACATGTGCTCGTTCTGCTGGAACTGCTGCTCGTACGCCTTCTTCTTGGCATGCGCGATGTCGATCTGATCCTGGGCAAACAAGGCCTTGGTGTAGTTATCCAGTACGCGAACCAGCAGTTCCTGGCTCTTGCCGCGAAAGTTCTCGTCGGCAAACAGCGATTGGGCCACGCCTTTGCGATACGCCGCGTAGGCTTCGTAGTCGAGCAACGGTTGTTGCAGGGTCAGGCTCGAGCCGTAGCTGCTGTAGTTGCGGTCATCGGTGCGATTGCGCGCGCGTTCGTCGAGGGACGTAGCTTTCGACGAGTTGCGGCCCTTGTTGTAGTTGTAACCCAGTTTCGGCAACAGGCCGGCGCGGCCGATGGCGCGGTTTTCAAGGCCTGCGTCGCGTTCCTTGATCGCGCCGAGGAACACCGGGTCATTGCGCAACGCCTGTTCGTAGATCTCGAACGGCCCCATGGCCGCCATTGCACTGTTGCCCGCGAGCAGCGCGAACGCTGCCGCCAGCATGGAAAGCTTATTCATACAGCCGAACATCCTTATTCTTCGGTCAACGCGGAACCGGCGCGGTCGAGCAGCGGCTTGAACAGGTAGTTGAGGAGTGAACGTTCGCCAGTGCGCACGAACATTTCCGCCGGCATGCCGGGCTTGATTACCAGACCGTTGAGTTTTTCCATGGCCTGATCGCTGACGCTGCTGCGCAACACGTAGTACGGCACACCGGTTTTCTCGTCGACCATCTGGTCAGCGGAAATCAGGCTGACTTCGCCGGGGACCCGTGGCGTCTTGCTCTGATTGAACGCGGTGAACAGGATGTCGACCGGCAGGTGCGTGCCGACCTTGTCGATCAGGTTGATCGGCAGGTGACCTTCGACCTCCAGGCGCGTGCCTTGCGGGACGATTTCCAGCAGGGTTTCGCCCTGACGCACCACGGCGCCTTCGGTGTGTACGCTGAGGTTGACTGCCACGCCGTCGGCGGTGGCGAGGATTTCGCTGTGTTGCAGGTCGAAACCGGCGGAAGTCAGTTGCTCCGACAGCGTGACGCTTTTCAGTTGCGCGTCGGCCAGTTGGGTGCGGACTTCCTTCTGGTATTCCTCACCGTGCTGTTGCAGCTTCAGGCGGGACTCAAGAATGCCCTGCTCGACCCGGCCACTTTCGCCGGTGTTTTCGGCCAGTTGTTGCTGGACCTGCGACAACTGGCGCTGGTATTCCATCAAGCGGTTGCGCGGGATGTAGCCGTTGTCAGCCAGCGGTTGCAGGTTGCTCAACTGTTGTTGCAGCGAGTCAGCCTGCGCGTTGAGGTCAGTACGGGCGCGGCGCATGCCGGCCAGTTGCGCGGTGGCGCCTTCGATGCTGGCGCGCAGGGCGGCTTGCTCGCGGGAGAACGCTTCGCGGCGGCTGCTGAACAATTGCCGCTGGCCTTCCAGCACCAGTGCCAGGCGCGGATCGGCGTTATCGCTCAGCTCGGCCGGAAACGTCACTTGCTTGAGGTTGTCACGCTCGGCCTGCCAGCGCGCCAGACTGGCCCAGGCCATGCGGTATTGCGCCTGCAACGACTGCACGTCGGCGGCGACCTGGGTCTGGTCGAGGCGGAACAGCGGCTGGCCCTGCTTAACAATTTCGCCCTCGCGCACCAGAATCCGGCTGACCACACCGCTGCTCATCGACTGTACGGCCTTGCGCTTGCCCGACACCACCACGGTGCCTTGCACCGGAATGCCTTGATCCAGCGGCGCCAATGCCGCCCAGGTGAAGAAACTGCCAGCACCGACCAGCGCCAGAATCCAGCCCATGCGGGCGAAGAATTTTGCATCGCGCTCCGGGCGTTCGGTGATGTACGCGTGTTCCATCGTCGCTTCGTTTTGCGTGTTCATGCTCGCGCTGCTCATACACCCGAATTCCTTGTCGTCGGCTGATACTGTCGGCTCATGCTGAGCCCGGCCGGTGCTTGCGCAGGTTTTTCATTTTGTTGTGGCTGGTTGCCGGGCTGATTGCCAGACAGCGCCTTGAGCACATCGTGGCTCGGGCCGAAGGCTTGCAGGCGACCGTCGTTGAGCACCAGCAGCTTGTCGGCCTGGGCCAGCACCGAAGAACGGTGCGTCACCAGCACTACGGTGGTGCCTTGGGCCTTGAGCTGCACGATCGCGCTGGACAACGCGGCTTCGCCGACGGTGTCGAGGTTGGAATTCGGCTCGTCCAGCACCACCAGGCTCGGGTTGCCGTACAGCGCACGGGCCAGGGCTACGCGCTGTTTCTGGCCGCCGGACAGACCGCTGCCATCCTCGCCCAGTTGGGTGTCGTAGCCTTGCGGCATACGCAGGATCAGTTCGTGCACGCCGGCCTGTTGCGCGGCGGCCACAACCTTTTGCGGATCGGCTTCACTGAAGCGGGCGATGTTCTCGGCGATGCTGCCGCTGAACAGTTCAATGTCCTGCGGCAGATAGCCGATGTAAGGGCCGAGCTGATCGCGGTTCCAGCGGTGAATGTCGGCGCCGTCCAGACGTACCGTGCCGCCAAGCGCCGGCCATACGCCGACCAGCACCCGCGCCAGGGTCGACTTGCCGGAGCCGGAAGCACCGAGCACGCCGAGCACTTCACCGGCCGCCAGGTTGAAGTTGACCATGTGCAGGGTCGCGGCACGCTGGCCCGGAGGACCGGCGCTGACTTGTTCGAAGGTGATCTGGCCTTTCGGCGCCGGCAGCGCCATGGCGTCATCGCTCGGCGGGAAGGCCTGCAGCAACGCATCGAGGCGACGGTAAGCCAGTTTCGCCCCGCTCCACTGCTTCCACACGGCGATCAACTGGTCGATCGGGCTCAGTACCCGACCCATCAGGATCGAGCCGGCGATCATCATCCCGGCGGTCATATCACCCTTGATCACCAACAGTGCGCCAAGGCCCAGCACCAGCGATTGCAGGCACAGACGCAAGGTTTTGCTCAGCGAGCTGATGACTGCGCCAGTGTCGCTGGCCTGATTCTGCAGGCCAAGAAAGCGCGAATGCACCTGGAACCAACGCTTGCGCAAGGCACCGAGCATGCCCATGGCTTGAATGGTTTCGGCGTTGTGCAGGTGGCTGGTGGCCAACTGGCTGGATTTCTGCGAGTAGCCGGCAGCTTCGCCCAGCGGCTTTTTGGTCATGTATTCGTTCAGGCACGCCAGCGCGATCAGTAGCAGTGCACCCGCCGTGGCCAGCACGCCGAGCCAGACGTTGAACAGGTAAATCACGAACAGGTAGACCGGGAACCACGGCGCATCAAAGAATGCGAACAGCGCAGGCCCGGTGACGAACTGGCGAATGTGGGTCAGGTCGCCGAGAGACTGCCCGGCATTGCCCTCGCCCTTGAACAGATTGCGTTCGAACGCCGCCTGATAGACCCGCAGATTGAAACGGCGCTCGAGCTGGCTGCCGATGCGGATCACGATAAAGCTGCGCACCACTTCCAGCAGACCGATGAAGGCGAAGAAACCGACGACCATCAGCGACAGCATCGCCAGGGTGGTTTCGTTCTGCGAAGACAGCACCCGGTCATAGACCTGGAGCATATATATGGAGGGCACCAGCATCAGCACGTTTATCAATGCGGTAAAACATCCGACGCTGATCAGAATGCTTTTATAGTCACCCAAGGCCTTGAATAAGGGAGCAGTGGCTGGGGCCTTCGCCATCTTCATTGATTCTTCCTGAAATGATTGAACCCGCCCAAAAGTGACGAGCGCTCAATTGTTATTTCGCTTACCTGCGAGAGATGACTTGCAAGTACCCGCTTACATTTTCACAACAACTTTTTCGAAGTCTTATAACAGTCGGGTACTTCTTTATATTCGCTGCGTTATTGCTCGACACGCTTGAGCGTCACGATCAGACCCGACTTCAAAGTACTGGAATAAAGTCCGTCATGTTGTCGGCCGAAAAAAAGAATTCTGGAGCCCTCCTTGCCGGTGATCGAAAGACCGTCCGGATCGGGAAACCAGCCGATGGCGTTTACCTGTAGCCAGGCGCTCAGACAGTCGGCGCCGTGGCCCAGTGTCTGGTTCGGCTCAAGGTCGATCTGGCAGGTGTTGGAAGGTTTGTCTTGCAGTGCCTGCGCTTCGGGAGCGTCATGGGCGGCGGTCAGCGTCGCCCGCCAGTGCCCGGCGAATACCGATGGATCTTCGAGTCTGAGGCTGCTTGCCATGGTTGTTTCTCCAGAAATCATCATCAGCATCGGCATGAAACAGGTGACTGCCATGCGGGAAAAAGGGTTTCGAATCATAGGAAATTTCACTCCGGCGTGTAGCCTTGCGCACGTCGCGAGACGAAGCAAGCGAAGAAAGCGGCGCATCAAGCGCCGCTTTCCCTTGTTACATCACGCCACGATGTCGCTGGTGGCCGCCTGGCCAACGGTGCTGACCTGGAAATCAGCCACGCCGTGCCCGGAGAAGTCCACCGACAACAGGCTGTTGCCGCCCGAGGACGTCAGAACCGCATCACCCGCCGCGCCGGTGAAGGCGCTGACGAAGTGCAGGCCTGCGCCCTTGGTGATACCGGTCAGGTCGATTTTGTCGAGACCGCTGACGAAATCGAGGATCTGATCGATCGCACCCGGTTTGGAGTCAGAGCTGGCCGCGAACACAAAGGTGTCCGAACCTGCGCCGCCCCACAGCTTGTCCGCACCGCCGGCGCCCCAGATGATGTCGTTGCCGGCACCACCCTTGAGCTCGTTGGCCGCGCTGTTGCCGATCAGCAGGTCGTTGCCCGAACCGCCGATCGCGTTCTCGATGGTGACGCCCTTGGCGATGGACACGTTGCCCACCAGGCCGCCAACGTCGGAGAACGAGGCTTCATTGAGGTTGATCTTCTGGTTCTGGGTGAAACCCGAGAAGTCGAAGGTGTCCTTGCCGCCCGCATCCCACACCGAGAACACCAGCTTGTCGGCCGACGACGAGGCGCTGAGGAAATCGCGACCGGCGTTGGAGTTGAAGCCGTAGGTGGTGTCACCGGTACGGGTGGTCAGGTTGGCGCCGTAGAGCTTCTGGATCGCTGCGATGTCATCCATCAGCGGGCCGGAGGAATAAGCTTCCACGCCGCCCTTGCTGAAGTTCTGGCTGGTGTTGCTTTCGCTCCAGTAGCTCATGACGCTGTAGCCGCGGGTGTCTTGCCCGTAGGTCGCGTCATTGTAGGTCGGGTTGCCGTTGCCGGCGTTGTAGTCGCCCGGGTGCGCCAGGCCAAGGGTGTGGCCGATTTCGTGGGTCAGGGTCTGACGACCGTAGTTGTTCAGATCCGGATTTTTGTTTTGCGTGTAGCCACTGTTGATCAGGTACCACGACGTGCCGTCGTAACCGGCGCCAGTGCCTGGCAGATAAGCGAACGCTGCAGCGCCATCCTGGCCACCGCTGTAGTTACCGAAGGTCATGTGGCCATCACCGCCCGAGGCTTTCTCGGTGAAGGTGACGTTGGCCACATCGGCCCAGGATTGCATGGCGAGCACGGCCTGGGCTTTCTGTTGAGCACTGAACTGACTGAACCCGGTGATCCCGTGCTTGTTCATCGTGCTGGACGATGCCGAAGTCAGGAACGTGTAGGTGAGTTCGATCTTGCCGCTGCCATCCTTGTCCTGGTAGGCAGCGCCGTCGCGCAGCAACTGGGTTGCGGCCTGGTCGACGGAAAAAGAGGGTTTGCCATTGACCGTGAGGTTGCCGCCACGATCGTACTGATGGCTGAAGCTATTGATCTGGTTATACGCCGTGCTGGTTGCCGCCAGTGGTTCCGGCGCCGCGCCCAGCTGGAAAGCCTGTTCGGCGGTATCAATAGCGTTAGCTTTTACTTTCGACATAAACACACTTCCTTGTTTAGCAATGGAACAGTTTTTGTCCGATAGCGACAACCTCTGGCGAGATTGTCCTATCACTCGCCCAATGAAGGCGTAAGAAACCTGACACAATTTGAAATCTAACGTCTAGCGTTTTTTTGAGATCAAATTGAATTGTTACGGGAAACTCCCGTAAACAAAGCGCGTGCTGCCGAAAGAAGTTTGTAAGTGTGGTGAGTTTGCCTAATTGTCTGACGATTTCTTATTTAAATATTAAATATCGGTAAGTTGTTTTTTGTTAGCAACGTCTCACTTTGCTGCACTTTATCAGTGCAATGCCAGTGGTTTGATATCAAGTTGATCCAACAGAACATACTCAGGCGAGGGCTGTACCGCCCTCGCCTGTTTTCTTCAGCTGCCAGTACGAATCTTGTTCCACACCCGCGTGCGAATCCGGTCGATATTCAGCGGCATCGCTTCCAGTGCGAACAGCTTGCCCATCATCTCCGGGCTCGGATAAACCTTGGTGTCGTTCTTGATCGCCGGGTCGATCAGGCTGTCGGCCTGTTCGTTGCCATTGGCGTAGTGCACGTAGTTGCTGATGCCGGCCATTACGTCGGGCTGCAGCAGGTAGTTCATGAACGCGTAGCCGGCCTTCTCGTCCGGTGCGTCGGCGGGCATGGCGACCATGTCGAACCAGATGGCGGCGCCTTCCTTGGGAATCTCGTAGCCGATTTCGATGCCGTTCTTCGCTTCCTTGGCGCGGTTTTCCGCCTGCAGGATGTCGCCGGAGAAACCGACCGCCACGCAAATATCGCCATTGGCCAGATCGCTGGTGTACTTCGAGGAATGGAAATAGCTGACATAAGGCCGCACTTTCATCAGCAGCGCTTCAGCTTTCTTGTAGTCCTCGGGATTCTTGCTGTGATGCGGCAGACCCAGGTAGTTGAGCGCCGCCGGCAGCAGTTCCGGGCCGTTGTCGAGGATCGCCACGCCGCATTTCTGCAGTTTTTCCATGTATTCGGGTTTGAAGATCAGATCCCAGGAATCGACCGGCGCGTTGTCACCCAGCACGGCTTTGACCTTGGCGATGTTATAGCCGATGCCGGTGCTGCCCCACAGGTATGGAAAGCCGTGTTCGTTACCCGGATCGTTGGTCTGCAAGGCCTTGAGCAATACCGGGTTGAGGTTCTTCCAGTTCGGCAACTGGCTCTTGTCGAGCTTCTTCAGCGCCCCGCCTTCGATTTGCCGCGCCATGAAGTGGTTGGACGGAAACACCACGTCGTAACCGGATTTACCGGTCATCAACTTGCCGTCGAGAGTTTCGTTGCTGTCGTAGACGTCATAGGTGACGCCAATGCCGCTGGCCTTTTCGAAGTTCTTGGCGGTGTCCGGTGCTATGTAGTCGGACCAGTTGTAAACCTTGACCGTATCCGCCGCCTGAGCGAGGGAGACGGCGAGCATCAAGGGTGCGAGTGCGAGGGTCTTTCGGATCATGGATCGATTCCTGTATTGGCTATTGTTGTTGGCAGGCAATCAAAAGGATCAAAACGTCAGAAAATCAGGACATAGGTCTTGCGCACGGTTTCTTCGATGTCCCAGATCCCGAGCGTGTTGGCCGGCAACATCAGTGCGTCGCCACCTTGTATGTGCAGGGGTTCGCCGCCGTCGTCCGGGGTGAACGTGCAGCGACCGGAAATGAAATGGCAGAACTCCTGAGCGGTGATCTGACGGCGCCAGCGACCGGGGGTGCATTCCCAGACGCCGGTCTCGACGCCGTCGTCGCGCTCGACGCTGGTGGTCGAGGCAATCGCCACCGGCGTGCCGAGCGGCACGGCCACCGGGTTGGATTCTTCCAGCTGCAACGTGGCGGTGTTCTTGAATTGGGTGATGCTCATGGCGTTACCTGTCTGCTAGTAAACAACGATTAGTGCATGAAACCTTCCATGAACCCGGCCACCTGGCTGGCAAGCTTGCGCCGCCAGGGCGCAGTCGCCGGGTTGGCCAGGGTCTGGTCTTCGTGGACGAAGCTTTTGATGATCGCGTTGTAGCCGAGCCAGCGGCACGGTTCCGGCTCCCATGCCCGCAGCGCGTGGATCCCGCCGTCGGGCAGCACCCACGGCTGATGCGTCAGCTCGGTGTCGCGCTCGAGAATCAGATCCGCAAGCGTGCGCCCACCCAGATTGGAAGCGCCGACACCCTCCCCGCCATAGCCGCCGGACAGCGCGATGCCGTTGGCCCGATCACAGAGCATGTGCGGCTTGAAATGCCGGGACATGCCGAGGTTGCCGCCCCAGGCGTGGGTGATCTGGACGTTTTTCAGTTGCGGGAACAGCTCGCCGAACAGATAGCGACGCAGGTCGACTTCATCACGGGTCAGGTCGAAGTTGTGGCGCAACTTGCCGGCGAACTGATAACCGCCACGGGCGCCGAAAATCAGCCGGTTATCGGCACTACGCTGGCCGTAAGTGACCTGACGACTGAATTCGCTGAACGCCTGCCCCCGGCTGAGGCCGATTGCATCCCAGGTCGCGGCGGACAACGGCTCGGTGGCGACGATCAGGCTCTGCACCGGTAATTGATAACGGCCCAGCGGTGGCAGCGTGACGGAATAACCTTCGATGGCCGGGACGATCCAGCGACTGCGCACGCTGGCCTTGTCAGTACGCAGGCTGCCGGCCTGCCAATGGGTTACCGGGCTGTTTTCGTAGATCTTCACCCCCATGCTTTCAACGGTTCGCGCCAGGCCGCGCACCAGTTTCGCCGGGTGAATGGTCGCCACATGTGGCGCGAAGATGCCGCCGTAAGGTTTGGCGATGCGGATCTGCTGCGCCAATTGTTCGGGGCTGAGCCAGCGGTAATCGTCGTCGGTCAGGCCCTGAGCGTGGAGCTTTTTCAGGTAGTCGCGAAGACTGGTTTCCTGCTCGGGATAACGCGCGGCGCAGTACAGCACCCCGCCCTTGCGGTAATCGCAATCGATGCCTTCGCGTTCGAGGACGACTTCTACTTCATCAGGGATGCTGTGCAACAGATCGAACGAAGCGCGGCGTTGTTGTGACGAGAGGCCCGCCAGCAGGCGATCCTCACCCAGCAGATTGCCCATCAACCAGCCGCCATTGCGACCGGACGCGCCAAACCCGGCGGTTTGCGCTTCGATGATGACGATGTTCAGGTTTGGCGCCTGTTGTTTCAGGTAGTACGCCGTCCAAAGCCCGGTGTAACCGGCACCGATGATCGCCACGTCGACGTCCAGATCCTGCGCAAGCGACGGGCGCGCGGTCAGCGGCTCGTCGAGTTGATCCATCCACAAACTGATAGTGCGCCACGCCGGCATGCAAGACTCCGCCAATCCAGGTTTCGATGGCGTCGATCCTAGAGGCAGAACTCAGGGATTGTCTTGCGCGCGTGTCCGCAAAGAAATTTGCTTCGCGTAGGCCTTGGGCGACTGGCCGGTGTGCTGGCGAAAGCAGCTATAGAAAGCCGACAGCGAATTGAAACCGGCAGCGAAGGCCAGTTCATCGATGCGCAACGGCGGCGTGGCGTTGTCCAGCGACTGCAATAGATGTTGCAGACGCGCCTGATTGACGTAGCGGTAGAAGCTTTGCCCCAACACCTGATTCAGCAAATAGGAAATCTGATTGCGGCTGTACCCGCACTCCTTCGCCACCCGCTGCAGGTCGAGCTCGGGGTCGAGATACGGTTGCTGACGCTGGAAATACTGCTGCAGGTCATCGGCCATGAAGCTCAACTGACGCGGCGACAGGCCCAGTCGACTCACCGCCGGACGCTGGCTGCTTGTCGTCGGGCTATCGGCCTGTTCGCGCACCAGCGAAGCATATTCGTTGACCCGCCAGATCTGCCCCTCCTTGACCGTGATCGCTTCGCTGGAGCGAAACGACACCAGCCCGTTGCCGCCGCGCAGCGTCACTTCGTATTGAATGAAGGCGGTGTTGCCGTCGATGCGGATGCGGTCGCAATGCTCCAGCGCTTCGTCGGATTCGCGCGGCATGCTGACCCGCACGTACTCGCGCAGTTCTTCGAGGCCGAGCACGCGATTCTGGAAAAAATCGTTGTACTGGATGTCCGGGTGGTACAGCGCCATCACGCCATCCAGGTCCCGGTGTTTCCAGCACAGGTGATAGCGCATGACCGTTTCGGCCGTGGCCCCGGTCTGTTCCGGGCCGTCATCATCGGCGTGCATAAGGGACTCTTGGAAAAAGAACCGAGCTTGCCCAACTTCTGGCGTTGCATCAACAACCCGACCGTAATGGCACTTTGGCGACGATTGGGTGGATCGTGACTTACATCAAAAGAATCCTCGCAATCGCTAAATGAACTGAAAATTCTCACAGGAATTTCACATTCAGATGCTACTTTTAAAGGCAGTCACCGGTTGAGCCAATGAAGGCTCTTCCCACCTAACATGAGCAAACGGAAGCGCTCGATGAAGAAGGCGGGCAACACATGAACAAAGGGTCAAGCAAAGTCACGTTTCCCAATGCCTGCCAGCTGATGCGCTGGCATTTTCATCCCATGGGTTTCGAGGCGACCATGGATGCGCCGGGCAGTCTGGTCGCGCGCCTGTTCGATCGGGCCAGCGGCGAAACCCTGATCGCGATCGCCGGCATTCCCTGTGCCACGATCATGAATGCAGCGGATGTGGAGCGAATAATCGAGGCCGTCGAGGACGAACTGGAGGCTTTCATTCCTCCGGAATCTCTCAAGAGTTACGCATAACTAGCTGATTTAAAATAAAAAGCCCGCTTTGTGCGGGCTTTTTCATGGACGTTGGTTTCAGGCCGTTTTCTTTTCCGGACGATGATCGACGAAGAACGGTTTGCCTTTGGCGACCCGGTCCGAAGCCCGAGGCATGTTGACTGCCTGCGTGTCTTGCGGCTCGACGTACCAGTAGCAATGGCTGACCGCACGAGTAATGCCGACGTAGGCCAGGCGCAGGATTTCGTCTTTTTGCGCGCTGTCGTACGGCTCGCTGTCACCAGCCTTGCCCAGTCCGGCCATGCGATACACCTGATTCTTGTACGGCGAACTGGTCAGGTGCTGGCAATCGCCCAGCAGGAAGACCGCGTCGGCCTGGAGACCTTTGGCGCTGTGATAGGTCAGTTGTTTCAGGCGTCGGGACTCGTATGGCAAGCTCGAATCCACATTAACTACAGACTGAATATGCTGGTCTATCAACAACTTATCGCTGCTTTTTCGATAGAGCATCAGGATTGAATCGCCCTTTCGATAGTGTTCTGCAAGGCGCTGGCCGAGTGCCTGATCGTCGCGCTCCAGCACGTTGACCGGATGCAACAGCTTCTCTTCGCCGCTGGCCTTGGCCTTCTTGCCGGGAATCGCCGGTGCCGCACGAACGATGTGCTCCGCCGCGTCGATAATGTGCTGATGGCTGCGATAGTTTTCGCTAAGCATCACCCTCGTCGTACTCGGCGACGGGAATTCCTTGTTGAATTCCATGAAGTAACTCGGCGAACTGCCGCGCCAGCCGTAGATCGATTGCCAGTCATCGCCTACGCAAAGCAGCGAGGATCGCTGTGCACCTCGTCCGACGTGCATGGCCGGCCCGCGACTGCGGATTTCCGAGAGGCTGGCGCGAATCCACGAGACGATTTGCGGTGAAACGTCCTGAAACTCATCGATCATCAGGTGCGACATCGGCCGCAGTAACTCATCGCTGAGCAGTTTGAAGTTCTCCGGCGAATGCTCGCTGAACAGCGCGAACATGCGGTTGTAGGTCATGACCGGCGGTTTCTGATCCAGAAGGTGATCTTCCAGCGCTCGCCAGAACAGGCTCAAGGCTTCGAAGAAAAACCGGTCCGGATCGTCCTTGGCGAAACTCATACGGCCAACGGCGTCCGGCACATCCAGGCCCAGGTTCTCGATGAAGCCTGCGGCGGCGACAAAACAGTCGAGCAACGGCGCGGAAGCGAGCTCGCCCTTGACCTTGTAATCGAAGCCGGGGCCGGCGCTGACATCGCCTGCCAGCGTGGCCAATAAACGCTTTGATGACTCGTAACTATCAAGCCAGATCAATGGTTTACGACAGAAAGCTTGAAACAGGGTGCGTTTGACTGCCCACTC
Organism: Pseudomonas sp. CH235; assembly: GCF_004368175.1. Classification (NCBI taxonomy): domain Bacteria; kingdom Pseudomonadati; phylum Pseudomonadota; class Gammaproteobacteria; order Pseudomonadales; family Pseudomonadaceae; genus Pseudomonas; species Pseudomonas sp. CH235. Next base: position 183,062 of record NZ_RRZJ01000001.1, on the reverse strand, counting down.
CGCGCGTACCGTCAGCTTGGCATTCGGACGGCAGACCTGCGGGTTTTCCCGAGGGTCGAAACCCAGAACGACCCAGGCGTCCAGGCTTGGAATGTAGCCGTGGCAATGGAACGAAGCACCGTTGATTTCGAAAGTCTCGCGGCTTGGTTCGATACCCTTGATCGGCCAGGCGCCGGCGCGGAGCCACATGTCCTCGATCATGTCGCACAGCTCTTCATCGCGCCGGGCCGCCAGCTCTGTCACTGCCACGCGCTTTTGCACGTCCGGGTGATCGCGTTCCAGCTCCTTGAGCTGCAAGGCGTGCCGGGACAATGGCTGGATCAGTTGCGCAAAGCGCGGGTCTTCCTTGTAGAGCCGGTGGTAGCAGGCGTTGAGCTGCTGGCGCTGTGCGTCGTTGATGCGCAGATCGAACGGATTGCTGTCGACGTCTTCATCCGCACCCGGCGCGCGCTGGCTGAGGTTTTCGAATGCCTGCAAGCGCTCGAACCCCGGCAGACTGCGAACCATCGGCAAAATGCGCGAGTGAAACGTACGCACCAGATCCCGCGCGTCTTTCTGACTGAGTGCCCGGCCCCACAATGCGAACAGTTCGATCAGTTTGTTGATGAAGTCCTTGCGCGACTCGCGGGTGAAGGTCACCACGGTCATCGAATCGAGCTCGAAGCCCAGGTAGTGAGTCAGCAGCACGATCCGCAGCACCAGCGTGGTGGACTTGCCGGCTCCGGCGCCGGCAATCACCGAGGTTGACGGGGTATCGCTGAAAATCATTTTCCATTGCGCCACGCTTGGCTGGGCGTGGGCTGGCAGCAGGCGCGCGACATCGGCTTTCATGCGCTTCTTCAGTTCTGCGCTGAGCGGCAGACGCCAGTCGTCGAACAAGTGATTGTCGATACCCGGCGGGCGATGCTCGGTATTGCGACTGTCGCGGATCAACAAGACCTGGCGACCCTCCTCCAGCCCGTCAGCCTTGCCTTCCTTGTACCCGTAATCCACGCCGGCGGTATGCCCGCTGCGAAAGCCGTCGGCCTGGCCGTGCAACCACGAAGCCCGGTGCTGGGCGCGCAGTTGCGTCAGACCGTGGCCAAGAAAACGCGCCGCCAGGCGTTTGAACCAGGGCATCTCGGCCAAGGGACGAAGTTCGGGAGGAAGATCGGGGGTGTGTTGCGCCACGCTGACGGACTCCGGATGTGAGGCTGTTGAGGGCTATGGTGTCTGCATTTGCTTTTTTGTTCTAGCGAAATGCTTACAGGTCATTGGTTTAGGCGATGAATTGAAGGTGGGATGAGACGGTTTCGAGCCTTTTTCATATCAACCGATTCGATTGGAATGCCGCAGTTTTTACGCTTTTTCTCGATGGTTGACTGATAGATGATGGCTGCCATCAATCACCGGTCTCGCTTCGTGGCTCAGGCATCGCGCCCCATGACGAACCTTTTGAGGAGACGATCATGCTTGAACTCAGACCCTTCAGCTCGCTGGGCGGCGCCCATCACGGCTGGTTGGATGCCCATCACCATTTTTCGTTCGCCGAGTACTACGATCCGCAACGTATGAGCTGGGGCAACCTGCGCGTGTGGAACGACGACATCATTGCCGCCGGCACGGGCTTCCCTACTCACCCGCACCGCGACATGGAAATCATCACGTACGTGCGTGAAGGTGCGATCAGCCACCAGGACAACCTGGGCAACAAGGGCCGCACCGAGGCTGGCGACGTGCAGGTCATGAGCGCCGGCACCGGAATCGCCCACAGCGAATACAACCTGGAAGCCACGGACACCAAGATCTTCCAGATCTGGATTCTGCCGACCGAAACCGGCGCACCGCCGTCCTGGGGCGCCAAACCGTTCCCGAAAGGCGACCGCGAAGGTTTCGTGACCCTCGCCAGCGGCAAGGACGGTGACGATCAGAGCCTGCGCATCCGCGCCGACGCGCGCTTGGTGGCGGCCAATATCAAGGCCGGGGAAACGGCTGAATACCGTCTCGATGCCGGGCGTCGTGCCTATCTGGTTCCGGCCACGGGCGTCATTGAAGTCAACGGCTTGCGCGCACAAGCTCGAGACGGTGTGGCGGTGGCTGATGAACAGGTGTTGACCGTCACGGCGCTGGAAGACAGCGAGATCGTGCTGGTGGATCTGGCCTGATCGGCGAATCGCGGGCACAAAAAAGGGCGACCTCAGGGTCGCCCTTTTCCGTTGTCTGGATTTATTGGGTGCTGATTGCACCGTCTACCAGGGTTTGTGCTTCAGCCACCAGTTGCTTGAGGTGGCCGTCGCCGATGAAGCTTTCAGCGTAGATCTTGTAGATGTCTTCAGTGCCCGACGGGCGCGCAGCGAACCAGCCGTTTTCAGTCATCACTTTCAGGCCGCCAATGGCCTGATCGTTGCCTGGAGCCTTGCTCAGAATGCTCTGGATCTTCTCGCCCGCCAGCTCGGTCGAGGTGACCTGCTCCGGCGACAGTTTGCTCAGCAGCGCTTTCTGTTCCGGATTGGCCTTGGCGTCGACACGCACCGAGAACGGCTCGCCCAGTTCATCGGTCAGCGCACGGTAGGCCTGGCTTGGGTCGCGTCCGGTACGGGCAGTCATTTCAGCGGCCAACAGGGCTGGAATCAGACCGTCCTTGTCAGTGCTCCAGACACCGCCGTCCTTGCGCAGGAACGAGGCGCCGGCGCTTTCTTCGCCGCCAAAACCCAGCGAGCCGTCGAACAGACCATCGGCAAACCATTTGAAGCCAACCGGTACTTCGTACAGGCGACGGCCCAGACGCTTGGCCACGCGATCGATCAGACCGCTGCTGACCACGGTTTTACCCACGGCAGCATCGGCGCGCCATTGCGGACGGTTCTGGAACAGGTAGTCGATCGACACCGCCAGGTAGTTATTCGGTGCCAGCAGGCCGCCGGACGGTGTGACGATACCGTGGCGGTCGTGATCCGGATCGCAGGCGAAGGCCACGTCAAAGCGTTCCTTCAGACCGATCAGGCCTTGCATGGCATGGCTGGACGATGGGTCCATGCGGATCTGCCCGTCCCAGTCGACGGTCATGAAGCGGAATGTCGAATCGACTTCCTTGTTCACCACAACCAGGTCCAGACGATAGTGCTCGGCAATCGCCGACCAGTAGCGCACCCCTGCTCCGCCCAACGGATCGACGCCCAGGCGCAGTTTGGCTCCGCGAATGGCATCGAAGTCGATGACGTTGATCAGGTCGGCGACGTAGGTGTTGACGTAGTCGTGACGGTGGGTGGTTTCGGCCTTGAGCGCTTGCTCGAAGCTGATGCGTTTGACGCCGGCCAGTTTGTTGGCCAGCAGTTCGTTGGCCTTGGCTTCGATCCACTTGGTGATATGGGTGTCGGCCGGGCCGCCGTTGGTTGGGTTGTATTTGTAGCCGCCGCTTTGAGGCGGGTTGTGCGACGGCGTAATGACGATGCCGTCGGCAAGGCCCGTGGTGCGACCACGGTTGTAGCAAAGAATGGCGTGGGAGACTGCCGGGGTGGGCGTGTATTCATCGCCTTCGGCGATCATTACGGTCACGCCGTTGGCCGCCAGCACTTCCAGGGCGCTGGCCCCGGCCGGGGTCGACAACGCATGGGTGTCGATACCGACGAACAGCGGCCCGGTGATGCCTTGGGCTTCGCGATACAGGCAGATCGCCTGGCTGATGGCCAGAACGTGCCACTCGTTGAAACTCAAATCAAAGGAACTGCCCCGGTGCCCGGAGGTGCCGAACGCCACGCGCTGGGTGGAAACCGAGGCGTCGGGTTGACCGGTGTAATACGCCGTAACCAGTCGCGGGATGTCGACCAACAGTTCTGCCGGTGCCGGTTTGCCCGCAAAAGGACTGAGTGTCATGCAAAACCTCTGAAATAGAGTGGTTCAGGAAATTACACCGGAGTTTACTGGCAGTTTGTCCGGAGTGCGATGGGGTCTATTGCGTACAAGCCGAGTGTTTGCGCGCATCTGTCCGCGGAGCCAGTCGCAACGCATCCCCAAGCAGTCCGACAAGTCTTAACAACTCGTGTTCCGTGCCACCAATCGCGCTCAAACGCATGTGCTGCGCGTGCAACCCTCTGAGGCTGAACAACTCCCCCGGAGCAATCAGCACGTGCTGCTTGAGCAACCGTTGAAACACGGCATCCATCACGACCGGGCGCGCAGAATGCAGCCAGATTGTTGCGCCGCCATCAGGTTCCACGATTTGCAGAAAGTCGCCCAGACGCTCACGTATCAAATCGATCCATTGCGTTCGGCGCTCTCTGAGCAAGTGCTTGAGCACTGGCAGATGCTGGTCGACCCGCCCGCTCGCATAGAGCCGGGCAATGGCTTTCTGGCGGATCGGTGACAGGCGGAACGAACGCAGCAGGAAGTGACGCTGCAGGTCCGCACGCCATTGCCGCGACAGGACAAAACCGTAAGGTGCTTCGACCCCGATGATTTTTTCGAACATGGAAAACACCAACAAGCGGTCGGGATCCACCAACTCGCGCAGCGGCTCCCCTTCGGCGTCGTCCAGCAAGTCGCCGTGGCAATCATTTTCCAGCAACCAGGTGCCATGACTCAGCAGCAAATGCGCAATGGCTTCACGGCTGGCCGGCGGGATACGACTACCGTGGGGCATGTTCAATCTGGAGGACAGCAGGATCAATCGCACCCGCTCGCTTTCAAGCAGTCTCTGGAGTTTCTGCGGATCGAATGCCCCGTCCGGCTGTAGCGGCAACTCGATCACCTGAACCTCGGCGGACTGGAAAAGGCGCAGGATCATCCAGTCACACGGCGATTCGATCACCACGGTTGCGTGGCGCAGCTCAAGGACGGCGATCAGGATTTCCAGCACTCCTCGCAGATCGGCACCGATGTAGACGTCTTCAGCGTGCCAGCAATGAGCGGCCGATGACGTGTAGCGGGCCGCCAGCAACGTGCGCAATTCCAGTTCTCCGCAAGGCTGGGCCGGCGTTTGCAGGTGCCGGGGATACTGGCGCAACAGCTCTCGTTCAAGCATCAGCAACGGACGATCGAGGGGCTGGATCGACGCCGGCTCGTCGGCGCTCAATACCTGCATGCCAGTGCATCTGGCATTGACGTACACCGTTTCCAGCAAATCACCGCCGCGTCCGGGCGGCATGACCGACGATGCAGGCTGCGCGAAGTATCCGGATTTGGCGACGGAATAGACCCGGCCTTCTTTCTCCAGTAGCGCGTAAGCATATTGAATAGTCGATATCGAAACGTTCAACCGCTCGGCCAACTGCCTTAACGATGGCAGTCGAATCGCCCCTTGGTTGCCCGGCTCGCTGATCAGTTGCGTCAGGTAGCGATAGACCGCCTGGTAGGCAAAATCAGATTCTCTCGGCTCACTCATGAGCGTACGTCCGCAGAGGTGTCCGTGTGATCGGGCGACAAAATCCCATTCAACCTTCCGCCGAGCGGTCGCCCAGAGTGACCTCGTGCTCGGGCAACTCCTGAGCTTGTGCGACGTGTTCGCCCATCCGGACAGCCCCCATTGCATATAACCGGCAGATCAGTCGCAGGGGCAAACCGCTGACATCAGTCATCCATTGCAAGACCTGCTCCGGCGCGTGCAAACCCTGCATGGCGCGGTGCAGGTCCGGCATGGCGACCAGCATGCCGGGGTGACAAGTGCGCAGGAATCGCTCGAGACCGGCACCGGAATTGTTGAAGGGAGCGAACAACAGACAAACCAGTTGCGACTCATTGATACTGAAATTCTTTTGCAGGGACGACGCTGCCAGCGACCGATGCTCGGCGAGATCTTTGTCGAACGTGGCAACGAAGCGTTCGCAAATCTGCTCGGGCGTGTTCCTGCGGCGCATCGTGGCCAGGCATTGCTGCAGATAGTCCGATACGCCGGCCTCGTAGGTACTCCCTTCGATGTAACTGGCTTGCAGTCCCTTCAAATAGCCGCCGATCAAGGGATCAGCGCACTCGCCGGGGCGGGCTTCAAACATCATCTCGTCAGCCTGAAACCCGAGAAAATCGCTGAGCAAGGGCCAGCGCTCCTCCATTTTGCCGACGACCATATCGTCGATCCCGATATAGCTGGTGCGACGACAGGCTTCGAACTCGCCGAGCGGACGCCACGGCACCCGATCGTCTTGCGAGTAGAGTTCGCGATAACAATCGCCGCCGATATTGTCGAGCAGACTGAACAGTTCATCGAACCCGCCGCCCTTTCGCGACAGATCGCCCATGCCGACCTTGCGCACTGCGCGGTCCAGCCCATCGAGAAACTGCTCCTGACGGTGTGCGCTGTCGCTACTGATCAATGCATCGACACCGTTGTTCCATCGGGCGACCTGACCGTAGAACTCGGCGGTGGTCAAGTACTCGTTATCCCACAACGTCAGCTCCTCATTCCATCCACGACGATGCCCGACCATCAACAGGTCGATTCTGCCGGCTTCACGACCTTCATCGCAGACAGGTGTCAGATGGTTGAAAGGCAGAATCTCGCGATGATCGACCATCAACAGTTCGACCCTCGGATCGTCATGCAGAAACAGGGCGCTGAAACTGCGATGCAGATTGTGCAATGCCGAAGCCGGTAAGCCATTGCTCCGCAAGGTTGCGACCCGTAACTGGAACGTGGCCGGTGCACGCCCGGCAATGCTCAGCTGGGCAGCACGCAACAGGGCCAGGCTGTAGCTGCAATCTCGTGTGCCGGACTGAATCGTCATCACCTTGAATTCACCGATGCGATCCATACCACCGGCAGCGACCGCCAGCCGCTGGATCAACAGCTGCAATGCCGTGCGCTCGGCACGGGAAAAGAAACTCAGCAGTCGTTGCAATACTTGCTGGTAGACATAATTCATTGCCTGATCATGGATCGTGCTCATCAGTACTTCACCCGGTATCAAAGGTTTTATATCGCACGGACGCAAATGGCGGACGCACAATCATTCTTCATTAATTAATAGACGCTGAAATGCTAACACTTAAGCTTTTGTAGTTATTTGAAACAGTTGAGCGCGCGGCATTTTAGAATCACGAAGGGCGTGACCGAAAGCCCCGTCGTTGCTGGGCCCCTTGCAAGGTCGAGCTTTCCTAGGAAACTTCTTACAAGCCCCTGCACATGATGAGCACAAGAAAAAAAGAAGGGATTACATGACGCGCCTACAAACTTTAAACAAAAGTTTGAGATGCAATGATAAACAGCAGATTGATACTGCACAGAACAAATAGAATGCACAGACATAGCTCATTCCTTGAGATGAAAGTAGTCATTCAATTATCAGGGTCTGGAGGGCAATTAGAAGATACAGATCGAGAGCAAAAACCAGTTCAGTTGCTGAACGTCCCCAGGTGTATGGCCCAGGGGCTTCTCGATATCTGAAGGATTAAACGCACAAGAGTCCGTGCGGCCACGGACTCTGATTGGAAGGGTCAGGCAGTTTCGATTTGCAGGGCAACCCGCTCGCGGCATGGGCATTCGTCCATGTAGCGGTGAGCTTCGACAAACTCGTTGAACGGAAACACACGAGTCTTGAGCGGCACCAGCACACGGTCGGCAGTGAGCTGGTTGATATCACGCAAGGCACGCTGCAAGGCAACGTGATCCTGAATGATGCCGAGCTCCGGTTTGCCGGTGAAGTTGCCGATGCAATGCACGAAGAACTGAATGTTCTTCTGGAACGCCGCGCAGGCCGGGAATGGCGTCTGGTTGCCGCCCTGCAGGCCGTACAGCACCAGGCTGCCACGGGGTGCCAGTACATCGCCGAGCAGCGACATCTGTGGCCCGCCGAGACCGTCGAACACCACGTCGACGCCGCGGTTGTCGGTGATCTTGTTGATCCGCATCAACAAGTCTTCTTCTTCAGTGACGATCACTTTCTCGGCACCGAGCGACAGCAGATACTCACGTTCCTCCGCCGTTTTGGTGGCAGCAATCACCCGCACACCCAGCGCCTTGCCCAACTGGACGAAGGACGGACCGGCACAGTGGCTGGCGTCGGTCACCAGGGCGAACTGCCCGGGTTTGACCCGTGCCAGATCAACGTAACCGAAATAGGCGATCAACAGCGGCGTGTAATGCACGCTGGCTTCAATCGGGCTGAGCACGTCCGGATAACGGGTCAGCGCGGTGCGCGGCAGAACGATCAGTTCGCCGTAGACCGGGTAATCGTTGGGGCTCTCGGCCGGGAAGCTGGCCACCTTGTCGCCCACGGCGAGATCTTCGACGCCGTCGCCGATCGCCGTGACCACGCCGGCCATTTCATGACCGAGGCCGGAAGGCAGACGCGCCTGGGACGACGCCAGATTCTGGCGCCAGAGCGTGTCATACCAGCTGATGCCGATTGCCTCGACACGCACCTGCACTTCGCCAGGACCTGGCTGAGCAGCCGCATGCTCTTCGCATTTGAGCACCTCGGCTGGACCAAACTTGTGAAAACGGATCGTGCGGGACATCGCAAACCTCGTCAAAGTAACCTCTAATGCCATGAACTCTATCTGGGCTTTCCAGCCAAGACTATCAGTGGCTATTAATAGTCGACATGCCTGTCATTGATTCCGCAGCATGGTCAGCATTGAAAAAATCCATGAAAAAACTGCTGCCGCCTTCTCAGTAAAGCTGAATTACCCGGTGCAGACTACCAGCCTTTCCCCGTAAGATTCATGCCGGCCATTGTTCTCATATGGTCGCTCTCGTCAAGCTTGATGACTCTGCCAGGACTCCAGATGAATCGTAATGACCTGCGTCGTGTCGACCTCAACCTGTTGATCGTGTTCGAAACGCTGATGCATGAGCGCAGCGTGACCCGTGCGGCGGAAAAGCTGTTTCTCGGCCAGCCGGCGATCAGCGCGGCGCTTTCGCGCCTGCGTGGCCTGTTCGACGATCCTTTGTTTGTGCGCACCGGGCGCAGCATGGAGCCTTCCGCCCGCGCGGTGGAAATCTTCGCCCTGCTCTCCCCGGCCCTGGACTCGATTTCGACAGCCGTCAGCCGCGCAGCGGAATTCGACCCCGCCACCAGCACTTCAGTATTTCGCATCGGCCTGTCGGACGACGTCGAATTCGCGTTGCTGCCAATGTTGCTCAAGCGCCTGCGCGCCGAGGCACCCGGGATCGTGCTGGTAGTACGCCGCGTCAACTACATCCTGATGCCCGGCCTGCTCGCCTCCGGCGAAATCTCCATCGGCGTCAGCTACACCACCGACCTGCCGGCCAACGCCAAACGCAAGGTCCTGCGCCGCAGCGCACCCAAATTGCTGCGCGCCGATACTGTGCCGGGACCGTTGAGTCTCGACGATTACTGCGCCCGACCGCATGCGCTGGTGTCGTTCGCCGGCGACCTCAGTGGTTTCGTCGATGAAGAGCTGGAAAAACTCGAACGTAAACGGCATGTGGTACTGGCGGTGCCGCAGTTCAACGGACTGGGTACGCTGCTGGCGGGCACCGACATCGTCGCGACCGTGCCTGATTACACGGCGGAAGCGCTGACGGCGGCTGGTGGTCTTCGCGCGGAAGATCCACCGTTGCCGACACGCACTTTCGAGCTGCACATGGCGTGGCGTGGGTCGCAGGACAACGATCCGGGTGAGCGGTGGTTGCGGTCGCGGATTCAGATGTTTTTTGGGGATCCTGACAGTCTCTAGGCTTCTATTGGAATATCTCCTGATTACGGACGGACTTGAAGCGTTTTGGCAAACCGCATCAAAGGTGCAACGCAGGCTTGGCCTGGCGAACGCCATCTACAGAAGGGACGCGGACCCGCAGCGCAATCAGTAACGCGGCGAGCAGCATCAGCACGGCAGCCGCTACGAACACGGCTGCACTTCCTCCGAGGTTGAACATCGCACCGCCAGCGGCCGCGCCCGTTGCTATGGCGGACTGCACAGAGGCCACCACCATGCCTCCGGCGCTTTCCGCCTGATCAGGTACCGCATTGGCGACCCAGTTCGACCACGCCACCGGCACACCACCAAAGGCCAGGCCCCAGATCGCCAGCAGTACCGCCTGCCCCGGCACCGACGCTGGCAACAGCACCAACGCCAGTGCTGCGACGCCGACCAGCGCGGGCATCAACACCAGAGTTGCCAGCGGGTGGCGCTCCAGCAATCTCCCGGCCAGCAACGTACCGACGAAGTTCGCCACACCGAACCCCAGCAGCATCAATGACAGCCCCTGCGAGCCGATGCCAGTAGTCCCTTCAAGGAATGGCCGAACATAAGTGAACATCGCAAAGTGCCCGCTGTGCACCAGTACACAGCCGAACATGCCGATGGCGATGCCCGGACGCTGCAACACCTCGAAAACGGTGCGCAGTCTTGCCGGCCGGCGCGGCGCGAGGCGCGGCAGAGTGAGCGACTGGAAAGCCAGGGTCACCAGGCCTACCGCCGCCGCTGCAAAGAACGCGCTGCGCCAGCCATATAACCCGCCCAGATAACTGCCCAGCGGCACTGCCACCACCGTCCCAATGGCTATGCCGCTGAAAATGATCGACAACGCCCGAGGCAACAGAGCATTCGGCACCAGGCGCATCGCTACCGCTGCCGCCATGCTCCAGAACCCGCCAAGGGCAATACCCAGCAAGATGCGCATCAACAACAGCACCACGAAGCTGGAAGAAACGGCGACCAACAGATTCGAGGCGACCATCAACGTGGAAAAGCCCAGCAACACCCAACGTCGGTCGATGCTGCGGGTCAGACCTGGCACCAACAAGCCAGCGAACAGCGCCACCACGGCTGTTACCGTCACCGCCTGGCCAGCCAGCGCTTCGGACACTCCCAGTTCGGTAGCCATCAGCGTCAACAAACTTGCGGGAAGGTACTCAGCGGTGAGTAATCCGAACACACCCATTGCCAATGAGAAGACGGCCATCCACGCGGGCGTCGCAGGCTCTACATCCGCACCGACGCCGCAATGGCGGTCGGATACGGCGTTACATACACAGTTATTCATCGCACGGATCTCCCAATGTTCATTGCGAGCCGAGTCTAGGCGCTGAAAACTGGATGATCTATGATCCAAAGTCTCTACTTTTTGATCAAAACCCCTGAACGATGTCTGCAGACCAGTTTGCTCTCTCCTCGGACCTCATCAATGAGCTATTGCGCGGCATGCGCCTGCGTGGCGTTGAATACCGGCGTATCCAGGCGGGTCCAACGTTCGGATTGAGCTTCGCGGAAAAACCTGGGCACGCCTGGTTCCACTTCATGGCCGTTGGCAATGCGGTACTGCAAATGGAGGACGGCAACACCTACGCGCTGTCTGCCGGCAACGCCGTGTTCATCTCCCATGGCGCGTCCCATCAACTGTTTTCCCATCCGGACGTGCCTGTTCAAGACATCGACCGTCTAGACGGCGAAACCTTGGGTGACACCGTCAGCGCGGTGGATACCGGAGCGGATGCCAGCCCCACGCCGAGCACTATCTTGTTCAGTGGTTGCATGGAGTTTGAACTGGGCAGTATCCATGGGCTCGGCCGGCTGATGCCGGGCCTGATGCTGATTGATGCCGGTGGCCAGCGTTATCCCGGGCTGGTGCCGATCCTGACCACTATGGAACGGGAGGTCAGCGCCGCCCGTGTCGGCTTCGCCGGTATCCTCGCGCGGTTGGCCGACGTGGTGGCCGCCATGGTCGTTCGCGGCTGGGTTGAATGCGCCTGCGGCAATGCTTCCGGGCTGATCGCCGCCTTGCGCGATCCACGCTTGGCCGGTGCATTGCTTGCGCTCCACCAACAACCGGGCCGCGAATGGACCGTTGCGCAGTTGGCAGAGCACTGCAATACCTCGCGCTCTGTATTTGCGGAGCGCTTCCAGGTCACGATTGGCATGTCTCCGCTGCGCTACGTGACCGAACTGCGAATGCGGCTTGCAAGCCAGTGGCTGACGCTCGAAAGACTGCCGATTGAAGAGGTGGCGCAGCGTTTGGGCTATACCTCCCAGGCTGCTTTCAGTCGTGCATTCAAGCGTATTACGGGCAGGACACCGGGTTTGAGTCGCAAGGCGAGGCAGCCCGCGATTACTTGAAGTCGAGCGCAAGGAATCGATGATCCTTGCCCCTGTCTCACTTACCGCCCGTTACGTCGAGGAATGTACCGGTAACAAATGATGCCTCTGCGCCAGCCAGCCATAAAATGGCCCGCGCCACTTCCTCCGGCTGCCCGCCTCGCCCCATCGGGATCGAGTCCTTGACACGATCGACCCGCCCCGGCTCGCCGCCGCTGGCGTGCATGTCGGTATAGATATGTCCGGGGCGAATACAGTTGACGCGTATTCCTTCCCGGGCGACCTCTTTGGCGAATCCGATGGTGAACGTTTCCAGCGCACCCTTTGATGCTGCGTAGTCCACATATTCATTCGGACTGCCCAGACGGGCCGAGGCCGACGACACATTGATCACCACGCCGCCCGCACCGCCGTGCCGCAGGGACATGCGCTTTACGGCCTGCTGGGCGCACAGTATCGGCCCGAGCGCATTGACCGCAAAGATGCGTTGCATGCGTTCGAAACCCAGGTCTTCGAGACGTGACTGTTGCGCCAGCACCCCAGCGTTATTGACCAGGACATCGATGCGCCCGAACGTGTGGTCGATCGCGGTAAAAAGACTCGCGACCTGCTCGGGATCGGCACTGTCGGCGCGCATCGCCAACGCCTTGCGCCCCATCGCTTCGACATCCGCCGCAACCGCCAGCGCGGCGGACTCATTGGCAACGTAACTGATCGCGACATCGTAGCCTTGGGCAGCAGCGAGTCGGGCGGTGGCGGCGCCTACTCCACGACTGCCACCCGTGATCAGAATCAGCGGAGCCTGCGAGACGTTGACCATGAAAACTACTCCTGAGCAAATAAAGCCGAATCAGCCGATGATGATCGCGCCGCTGGCGATCACCACACATGCCAGCATCCGGCGGACGGTAAGTGTTTCGCCGAGGAACAGGTAGCCAAGCAGTGCCGCAAACAGCACGCTGGTTTCACGCAGGGCTGACACCGCGCCCAGCGGGGCTTCGTTCATCGCGTAGATAACGATTGCATAGGCAAACAGAGAGACCAGCCCGCCCATTGCCGCAGCGAACATTCCGGGCCGGATCGAAAACAGGCTGCGGGCATCGCGCAAACCGATGTAGACCACCGGCATCAGCACGCCCCACAAGGCACTCATCCACACCGTGTAGGCCAGCGGTGCACCGGAAAGCCGCGCGCCAATGCCATCGACCACGCTATACGCCGCGATAAAGCAGCCGGTTCCCAATGCGTAAGGCAGGCTTGGCACCGACAGCCTGCGTCCCCGAAAAGCCAGCGAAATGATTCCGCCTGACACCAGCGCAATGCCGAGCAATTCGCCGGGGGTGATGTTTTCGCCGGCAAACAATGCGGCGCCCAGCGTGATCAACGCGGGCGAAGAACCGCGCGAAATCGGATAAATCTGCCCAAGATCGCCGACCCGGTAACTGCGCACCAGAAACAGGTTGTAGCCAACGTGCAGCAATGCCGACAGCAGTGCAAATCCCCAGCTAAGAGGTGCAGGCGCCACCATGAACATCGCGGCGACTGCACAGACTATGGCGATGGCAACGCACATCACCGTCATCGACCAAAGCCGATCGGCACCGCCGCGCAGCAGCGCGTTCCAGCTGGCGTGCAGCAGCGCGGCGAACAGGACAAGGAGGACGAGATGAGTAGGCATTGGCCATTTTAGGCAGCCCGAACGGCCGGATTACAGAGAAGACTCCTCACTGTGCCATGAGCGATTCTTCATACTTCAAACGAGCTCGCCCCGCACTTTAATTGCCTCGCTGAGTAACCACTCGCGAAAACTCACAATGTGCGGCTGTACCTCAACGCCCTTGGGACAGACGAAGTAGTAGGCAAGCGGTGACTGAAACGGCACATCGAACAGCCGCACCAGACGGCCATCGTCGATTTCCTTCTCGACATGCCCGCTGCGCACCAGAGCAATGCCATGGCCGAGCAAAGCTGCCTCGACCGTCATATTGGTATCGCCAAACCTGACGCTTTCCCGCAGCGGCAAAAACGCCAGCCCGACGGACTGGAACCACGCTTCCCATTTCGGCGCCAGTTCGGCACCGTCGCGAGCCAGCAGCGGCAACTGCAACAAATCGGCGGGACTGCCGGGCATTCCGACGCGTTGCAGCAGTTCGGGACTGGCCACCGGGAAAACCTGCTCACCGAACAAAAACTGTGAATACAGACCGGGATAGTCGCCCTTGCCCAAGCGAATCGCGACATCGGCTTCGCTGCTGGCGAAGTGGATGACCTTGTCCGTGGTGTCCAATGACACCAACAGTTCCGGGTGCTGGCGGGCCAGGCTCGGCAAGCGTGGCAGCAACCATTTCAACGCAAAGGAATACGTCGTGCTGACGCTGAGCCGGACCCTGCCCTTTTGCTCACGCAGATCAGCCAGCGTCGCCTCAAGGCTCATGAAAAACTCGCGCACAATCGGCGCCAGGGCAGCGCCCGCGGGCGTAAGGCGTAACGACTTGCCCCGTTCAAACAGCTGCAAGCCCCAAAGTTCTTCCAGGTGTCGCAGTTGATGGCTGACCGCGCTCTGGGTCACATGCAGTTCCTGCGCGGCGGCGGTGAACGTCGGGTGCCGGGTGGATACTTCGAAAGCGCGCAAGGTCGCGGTCGGGGGTAGATCTCTCATAAACACAGGGTCCGGGAATGGCAAAACATCGAGGCATGAGTATCAGGTCATGTTAGAGCGAAATGTTGTGGGTTGCCTGTTCCGGGTCACAGGACTGTTGATGTTGGCGTATTGCTCCAGCAGCCAGGCGAGGTCTTTGTAAACAAGCGCCATATGCTCCGCAAGGATGTCGAGGCTCGGTAACTTCAGCGGAATATTTAATCGCCGCATAATCCTCACCGCGCAATTTCGCCTGCGACAGTTGCCGATCACGCAACACAGAATTGTCATCGAATCGATTGATAGCCTCCTAACGAAAGGTGCATGCTAGAGGGCTTTCCTCGGGCATATATCATTCCGAATGATAGTTACCTTCGTGTCATTCGATTCGTTTGCCATCTACCCGCCGAGCATCATCCGCCCATCTTCAATACATTGGCGGATGCATCCATGGAACAATCACTCAAACATTTGCGCTTCCCGTTGGCTCTATTGGCCGTGCTGGTGATGAGCGCGTGCGGCAAGACTCCGGAAACCGCCGCCACCATGCCCGCTGCCAAGGTCAGCGTGGCCAAGGTGCTGGAACAACCGGTCAACGAGTGGGACGAATTCACCGGGCGCCTCGAGGCGCCGGAAACCGTTGAAATCCGTCCGCGGGTCTCCGGCCAGATCGACGAAGTCGCCTTCACCGAAGGTGCGCTGGTCAAGAAAGGCGACCTGCTGTTCCAGATCGACCCGCGTCCGTTCCAGGCTGAGGTCCGCCGCCTCGAAGCTCTGGTTGCCCAGGCCCGCGCCAACGCCACCCGCAGTGAAAACGAAGCCGGCCGTGGCGAACGCCTACGTGCCAGCAACGCCATCTCCGCTGAACTGGCCGACTCGCGCACCAGCGCTGCACAAGAAGCTCGTGCTGCTGTCGGCGCGCTACAAGCGCAACTGGATCTGGCCAAACTGAACCTGAGCTTCACCCGTGTAACCGCACCGATCAGCGGCCGCGTCAGCCGTGCCGAGATCACCGCCGGTAACCTGGTGACCGCCGACACCACTCCGCTGACCAGCGTTGTGTCCACCGACAAGGTCTACGCCTACTTCGACGCCGACGAGCGTGTGTTCCTCAAATACACCCAACTCGCCCGTCAAGGTCAGCGCGGTGCAACTACTCCGGTGTACATGGGCCTGTCCAATGAAGACGGCAACCCGCACCTGGGCCAGATGAACTTTATCGACAACCAGGTCAACCCGAAGACCGGCACCATCCGTGGTCGCGCGGTGTTCGACAACAGCGACGGCAGCTACACCCCGGGTCTGTATGCACGCCTGAAACTGGTCGGCAGCGGCACCTACAACGCCATGTTGATCAACGACGAAGCGGTCGGTACCGACCTCGGCAAGAAGTTCGTGCTGGTGATGGATGGCGACAACAAGACCGCCTACCGCGCCGTCGAACTCGGTCCGAAGATCGAAGGCCTGCGTATCGTGCGCAGCGGCCTGAACAAGGACGACACGATCGTCGTCAAGGGCCTGCAACGGGTTCGTCCTGGCTCCCCGGTTTCGCCTGAAGTGATCCCGATGGCCAGCGAGCAAACCATTGCCGCTCTCGCTCAACAACGACAAGCGCTGGAAGCCAGCAACCTGCCCAAAGTCGCACCTGCCAAAGGCGCGCCGGGTTCGGTTGTGAAGCTGGCTGCTGCGACCCCACGCGGTTAAGGGACGACAACTCCGATGAATTTTTCCCAATTCTTCATTTCACGGCCGATCTTCGCAGCGGTGCTGTCGCTGCTGATCCTGATCGCCGGTGCGATTTCGCTGTTCCAGTTGCCGATCAGCGAATACCCGGAAGTCGTGCCACCGACCGTGGTGGTGCGTGCCAACTTCCCGGGCGCCAACCCAAAAGTCATCGGTGAAACCGTGGCGGCTCCGCTGGAGCAAGCCATCACCGGCGTCGAGAACATGCTGTACATGTCCTCGCAGTCCACCGCTGACGGCAAGATCACCCTGACCATCACCTTCGCTCTGGGCACTGACCTGGACAACGCGCAGGTGCAGGTGCAGAACCGCGTGACCCGGACCGAGCCGAAACTTCCAGAAGAAGTGACGCGCATCGGTATCACCGTCGACAAGGCTTCGCCCGACCTGACCATGGTTGTGCACTTGACCTCGCCGGACAAACGCTACGACATGCTGTACCTGTCCAACTACGCGATCCTCAACATCAAGGATGAGCTCGCTCGCCTCGGCGGTGTCGGTGACGTGCAGCTGTTCGGTATGGGCGACTACTCGCTGCGTGTATGGCTCGACCCGAACAAGACCGCTTCGCGCAATCTGACCGCAACTGATGTGGTGACCGCGATTCGCGAGCAGAACCGTCAGGTGGCCGCCGGCCAATTGGGCGCGCCCCCTGCGCCGAATGCCCAGAGCTTCCAGCTGTCGGTCAACACTCAAGGCCGTCTGGTCTCCGAGGAAGAGTTCGAGAACATCATCATTCGCGCTGGCGATAACGGTGAAATCACTCGTCTGAAGGACATCGCCCGCGTCGAACTGGGTTCCAGCCAGTACGCCCTCCGTTCGTTGCTGAACAACCAGCCGGCCGTAGCGATCCCGATCTTCCAGCGTCCTGGTTCCAATGCCATCGAAATCTCGAACGAAGTTCGCGGCAAGATGGAAGAACTGAAGAAAAGCTTCCCGCAAGGCATGGACTACAGCATCGTCTATGACCCGACGATCTTCGTGCGCGGCTCCATCGAAGCGGTGGTTCATACCCTCTTCGAAGCACTGATTCTCGTGGTACTGGTGGTGATTCTGTTCCTGCAGACCTGGCGCGCCTCGATCATTCCCTTGGTGGCGGTGCCGGTATCGTTGATCGGTACGTTTGCGGTGATGCACCTGTTCGGTTTCTCGCTCAACGCCCTGTCGCTGTTCGGCCTGGTACTGGCGATCGGTATCGTGGTGGACGACGCCATCGTGGTGGTCGAGAACGTCGAGCGGAACATTGAACTGGGGCTCAACCCCTTCGATGCGACCAAAAAGGCCATGGGCGAAGTGACCGGCCCGATCATTGCCACGGCGCTGGTGCTGTGTGCGGTGTTCGTACCGGCGGCATTCATCTCGGGCCTCACCGGTCAGTTCTACAAGCAGTTCGCTCTGACCATCGCCATTTCGACCGTGATCTCGGCTTTCAACTCGCTGACCCTGTCGCCAGCGCTGGCCGCTGTGTTGCTTAAAGGTCACGACGCACCGAAAGACCGTTTCTCGCGAGTGCTGGACAAGATCTTCGGTGGCTGGCTGTTCCGTCCGTTCAACCGTTTCTTCGACCGCGCCAGCCATGGCTACGTCGGCACCGTGCGCCGGGTCATCCGTGGCAGCGGCATCGCCCTCTTCCTGTACGCAGGCCTGATGGTGCTGACCTTCTTCGGTTTCTCCAGCACGCCGACCGGTTTCGTACCCGGCCAGGACAAGCAATACCTGGTGGCCTTCGCGCAACTGCCGGACGCCGCGAGCCTCGACCGCACCGAAGATGTGATCAAGCGCATGTCCGACCTGGCACTGAAACAGCCGGGCGTGGAAAGCGCCGTAGCGTTCCCGGGCCTGTCGATCAACGGCTTCACCAACAGCCCGAACGCCGGCATCGTGTTCGTGACCCTGAAACCGTTCGACGAGCGTAAAGACCCGAGCATGTCTGCCGGTGCGATTGCCGGTGCCTTGAACGGCCAGTACGCCGGGATTCAGGAAGCCTACATGGCGATCTTCCCGCCACCACCGGTACAAGGTCTGGGCACCATTGGTGGTTTCCGCCTGCAAATCGAAGACCGGGGCAACCTGGGCTACGAAGAGCTGTACAAGGAGACCATGAACATTATTGCCAAGAGCCATAACGTTCCGGAACTGGCCAACCTGTTCACCAGCTACACCGTGAACGTGCCGCAGGTCGATGCCGCCATCGACCGGGAAAAAGCCAAGACCCACGGCGTGGCCGTCAGCGACATCTTCGACACCCTGCAGATCTACCTGGGTTCGCTGTATGCCAACGACTTCAACCGCTTCGGTCGTACCTATCAGGTCAACGTTCAGGCCGAGCAGCAGTTCCGCCTCGAATCCGACCAGATCGGCCAGCTGAAAGTACGCAACAACAAAGGCGAAATGATCCCGCTGGCGACCTTCATCAAGGTCAGCGACACCTCGGGCCCGGATCGCGTGATGCACTACAACGGCTTCATCACCGCTGAAATCAACGGTGCGGCAGCTCCGGGCTACAGCTCCGGCCAGGCCGAAAAAGCCATCGAGAAACTGCTCAAGGATGAACTTCCGAACGGCATGACCTACGAGTGGACCGACCTGACCTACCAGCAGATTCTGTCCGGCAACACTGCGCTGTTCGTGTTCCCGCTCTGCGTATTGCTGGCGTTCCTGGTACTCGCGGCTCAATACGAAAGCTGGAGCCTGCCACTGGCGGTGATCCTGATCGTACCGATGACCCTGCTGTCGGCCATCACCGGTGTGATCATTTCTGGTGGCGACAACAACATCTTCACCCAGATCGGCTTGATCGTACTGGTTGGCCTGGCGTGTAAGAACGCGATTCTGATCGTCGAGTTCGCCAAGGATAAGCAGGAAGAAGGCCTCGATCCGCTGGCCGCTGTACTGGAAGCCTGCCGTCTGCGTCTGCGGCCGATCCTGATGACCTCGTTCGCATTCATCATGGGTGTGGTGCCACTGGTGTTCTCCAGCGGTGCCGGTGCCGAGATGCGTCATGCCATGGGTGTGGCGGTGTTCTCCGGGATGCTCGGTGTGACCTTCTTCGGTCTGCTGCTGACCCCCGTGTTCTACGTGCTGATCCGCAACTTCGTGGAGCGCAGCGAAGCGCGCAAAGCGGCGAAGGCGAACAATCTTCAAAAGCCACTGGAGGCGCACCAATGAGTCTGAAAGTCTTCCTGCCGAGCCTGCTGGTGCTGGCCCTGAGTGCCTGCGCCGTCGGCCCTGACTACAAGACCCCGACGACGGAGGCGGCGAATATCACGTCCGCCACCGATGGCGCCGCCGGCCAGAAGAACTTCGACCGTTCGAAATTCGAAGGCATCTGGTGGCAGCAGTTCGACGATCCGACTCTCAACCAGTTGGTGACCCAATCGCTGCAAGGCAACCGTGAACTGCGCGTGGCATTCGCCCGCTGGAAAGCCGCCCGGGCAATCCGCGACGACGTCAGCAACGACGCAATGCCGACCATCACCAGCCGCGCCAGCAGCGACCTGGCCAAAGGTCAGATTCCGGGCCAGACCACCAAACGGGTCAACAGCGAACGCTACGACCTGGGTCTGGACATGGCGTGGGAGCTGGACCTGTTTGGACGCATCCAG
Organism: Pseudomonas sp. CH235; assembly: GCF_004368175.1. Taxonomy (NCBI): domain Bacteria; kingdom Pseudomonadati; phylum Pseudomonadota; class Gammaproteobacteria; order Pseudomonadales; family Pseudomonadaceae; genus Pseudomonas; species Pseudomonas sp. CH235. Next base: position 163,106 of record NZ_RRZJ01000001.1, on the reverse strand, counting down.
CGCAATCTGGAAGCCAGCGACGCCGACCAGCAAGCGGCCGAAGCCGATCTGTATCAACTGCAAGTCACCATGATTGCCGAACTGGTGGACGCTTACGGTCAACTGCGCGGCGCCCAGCTTCGGGAAAAGATCGCCCTGGCCAACCTGAACAACCAGCAGGAGTCGCGCAAGATCACCATCAGCCTGCGTGACGCCGGCGTTGGCGATCAGCTCGATGTTGAACGGGCCGATGCCCGTCTGGCGTCGGTCGAAGCCAGCGTGCCGCAGTTGCAGGCGGAACAGGCCCGGCAGAAAAACCGCATCGCCACCCTGCTGGGTGAACGTCCGGACAAGCTGACCGTCGACCTGAGCCCGAAAGACCTGCCGGCGATTGCCAAGGCCTTGCCGATCGGTGATCCGGGCGAACTGCTGCAGCGTCGTCCGGACATCCTCAGCGCCGAACGCAGACTGGCTTCGGCCACGGCGCGTATCGGTGTGGCCAAGGCCGACCTGTTCCCACGGGTCAGCCTCAGCGGTTTCCTCGGCTGGACGGCCGGACGTGGTTCGCAGATCGGTTCCTCGGCGGCCAACGCCTGGGCACTGGGCCCGAGCATCACCTGGGCAGCGTTCGACCTCGGTAGCGTGCGGGCCCGTCTGCGCGGCGCCGATGCCGATGCCGAAGGCGCACTGGCGACCTACGAGCAGCAAGTATTGCTCGCGCTGGAAGAGTCGGAAAACGCCTTCAGCGATTACGGCAAACGTCAGCAACGGCTGATCTCGCTGATCCGCCAGAGCGAATCAAGCCGCAAGGCTGCCGATCTGGCTGAAATCCGCTATCGCGAAGGCACCACCGACTTCCTGGTGTTGCTCGACGCCCAGCGTGAACGTTTGAGCGCCGAAGACAGCCAGGCCCAGGCCGAAGTGGATCTGTATCGCGGCATAGTCGCGATCTACAAGGCCCTCGGTGGCGGTTGGCAGCCAGAGGCGGTCGCCAGCAAGTAAAAGGTTTTTAAAGAGCTCCTTTGGTTGGCCGCAACCAACCAAATTTTTTGCCCCGCGTATCATTCGGTCGCGGGGCTTTTTTGTACCTGTCTTTCTCGGTTTTCCAGCACTGTGACCGTCGCCGTGGTGCCGGCTCTCAATCGATCCTTGCCTGCGTAATCAGGGTCGATGCCGATCCGCACCGGTACCCGTTGCGCCAATTTCACCCAGGTGTAGCTGGGGTTGATGTTGGCCAGCAATCGACTTCCCGGGGCGTTTTCCCGGTCGGCAATGGCGAAGGCGATGCTTTGCACGGTTCCACCGAATTTTTCCCCGCTCATCAATTCGATCCGCACACGATCACCCTCCTCGATCCGTGGCAGTTTGGTTTCCTCGAAATAGCCGCTGACATAAAAGGAGCCGCTGTCCACCAGTGCCAGCAGGGCGCTACCGGCCACCGCGTAATCCCCCTGACGGGTCAGCAGATTGGTGACGTAACCGCTGACCGGCGCTTCGACTCGGGTACGTTGCAGATCCAGTTCGGCCTGGGTCAATGCAGCTATCGCCAGTTGCACGTTGGCTTCAGCCAGACCGAGATTGGCCTGATTGCGCAACAGATCGGCCTGGGCAACCGCCACGTCAGTACTGGACTTCTCCCACTCCTCCCCGGAAATCGCGAACCCTTGCTTGAGCGTGCGTCGCCGGCGTTCTTCGCTCTGGCGCTGTTTGAGCAACGCTTCGCTGGCGACAATCGCCGCTTGCGACTGCCCGAGCGTGGCCTTTGAGACCTCCACCGAGCGTTTCGCATGCTCGACCGCGAGGCTGTAACGAGCCGGGTCGATCTCCAGCAACAACTGGCCCTTGTCGACATGCTGGTTGTCCTGCACCGCCAGTGTGACGATGCGGCCCGAAACATCCGCCGACAGCGTCACCACATCCGCCCTCACCCGCGCATCCCGCGTCCACGGAGCTCGGGTGTAATGTTCCCAGGCAAACCAGCCAAGCACGATTGCCAGCAGCACCACTGCCAAGGTCGTCAATCGAGTGAGCAACGTCTTCAAGGTTTCAGGCTCCCATCAGCAAAATCAGTGTGGCGCACACGCAGGCGTACAAGGCGCCCTCGAACAGCGCCTCATGCCAGACAAAACGCAGGACGCCAAGCCGGCGCAAACCCCAGTCGAGCAGCAGAAAAACCGGTATGGCCAGCAACAAGGCCTGGGCGATAGGAGGCAAGTAAACGCCGCCGATCTCGAAATCAATGGGCAAGGACGGACTCTCCTTCAGAACGGTCGGGCTGCAAATGTTCGCCATGCCGCTCCAGAAACGACACCACGATCAACAGGGCCACTCGCATGCGAAACACCGACCATAGGTGTTCATGGGTGGCGACATGCAAGGCATCCAGCTCATCGCCGAGCGAATGCAGCGTAGTCAGCAACGGTGTCAGGCGCACATCCGGTCGGCCGGCGACGAAACGACCGGTCTGACGCAATGCCGTCGACAGCTGCCGACCAAAAGCGTCCGTGAGCAAGGCGTTGTTCTGTGCCTGTTGCCTCAGTTGGTGCATGGCCACGCCCAGCGCCACGCAGGCGAGACTGATTTCATACAGGCGCTGCATGTCCCGATCGTTGGCGGCGGGTAACACGCCCAGCATTGAAGTCAGGCGATCGACCATTCGACTTTCGAAGGCGAATTGCTCTTCGTCGGTAGCCGGGCTTTTTGTCAGTTGATAGACCTGCTCCCGCGCCTCGTTATAAAAGCGCCTGATTCGAAAGGCCGGGCGAAAAGGGAAGATCCAGGCGTAGACAATCAAAGCCAGCATCGCCGCACTGACATAGGCCCCGGCGAATTCGAACCATTGAATGGCGGTGTTCTGCCCGGTGCCGACGTTCTGCGGACCGAGCATCAGGAAACTCGACAGCCCCAGCCCCATTCCGATACCGGCGGTGGCCGGGCTGGACAGTCCGACCGCGATCACATACAGCAAAGGCGCGAGCAACAAGGCCAACATTTCGAAATCACTGATCGCCGGGACCAGCATGAACTGATAAAACGCCGAAACCACCAGGGCCAGTCCCAACCCTCGCGCGTAACTCTGCGCAGCAACCAACGGGCGCGGAAACGTCGCCATCAGCGAACACAGAATCCCCACCAGAATCATCCCGCCCCGCGCGCCGTCCCAGGCGGTTTCGATCCAGATCAGTCCGGCCACCAGTAACGCGCTGAATGCGCGGATGGCGTTCATCGTCGCGAGCGTGAAATCCAGGTGCAAGGGGCTGGACTGGCCACGGAACATGCAGCTGGCCTCCCGGCCTTCCTGTATCGCATCGCTCAGTTCGAGAATCTGCTCCAGTTGCTGCAACAGCCGCGCCTGTTCCCAGCGCAATGCCCAGGCCAGCGAGCGCAGGGTTGCACTCATGTCTTCCGTCAGTTGTTCGGCCTTGTAGGCCAGCGCTTCGAATTGCTGTTGCAGCGCGACGAACTGGTGCCGCACCTCGGCTGGCAGTGAGCGTCCTTGCTGTGCGAGCTGATCAAGCAGTGCCAGCTCCTCGGCACGCAATTGCTGGATGTCCAGCGGCAGATCGCCCTCCCAGCGTTCGGTGAGCAATTCCCGTTGGTGACGTAATGCGGTCAGGCGCGAAGTCAGCAGCATCAGCTGATTGCCCAGCAACAGCACCAGATTGTTGGCACTGCGCAGGCGTGGAGCATCGAAATACAAGTGCCGGCGCAGGCCTTCGAGGGCGCTGATCTCCCCCAGCAGCTGCATTTGCCGACGCTGAAAGTCCGCTTCGCTTTCTTCGGTGCGCAGCACGGCGGCGGCATGGGTGGCGGCGAGCTTGATCACCTGATCAACCTTCGCGAAATAGTTGCGTGATACCGCCTCGGGCCGCGCCGTCAGCAGGCTGACCACGCATACGCACGCCACCGCCAGCAAGGTTTCGGTAACCCGGGTCACCGCCAGCAGAAAGGTGCCGTCCTGATCCGGAATCGCCAGCAGCGCCACCACCACGGCGGTATACCCGCTCAACACGAACGCCTGGGAACTGGTGTAGCGCAGCAACGTGCCGCCCGCCGTGCACAGGGCCAGCCACAGCGCCAGGGTCGTGATGAACGGCAACGGCGCCTGGGGAAAGATCGCCATCAGCACCACCGCCACCACCGCGCCAAGGGTTGTCCCGATGATTTGCCCGAAGCTGCGTGCCAGCGCCATCCCGGCCAGTGGCTGGCTGATGATCACCACGGCCATGATCGACCACTTCGGCTGATCCAGGTCGAACAGGAACGCCAGGTACAAGGTCAGCAATCCGGCGGCAATGGTGCGTAAACCAAACAGCAGCACGGCCTGGCTGGGGTGGATCACCGCCTTGAAATAAACAAGCAGGGATTGCATGGGTAGCCTCTTCGAAACAACTTCTGCAAGCGTAGACACTGCATGGAGGGCATGACGGCAAACAGAGTCGACACAAGCTGTAGGTCGATTCAACGCCTGTAGTAGGCCATATCGGGCAGAGGGTTTGACTCACGGCGCGAGCTGACAGAAGCTTGCGACCTCCGCTACAAAACGAAAGTTTCGGAAATTCGCATGCCTCAGTCTCGCCGCTATTTGCTCATCAGCCTCGGCCTTGTGTTGGTCCTGCTCGTTGGCTGGCTGTCTTTTCGCAGCACAGTGCCGGTTGTGCCAGAAGCGATCAGGCATGGTTACAGTGAAGCGCTGGACGCCGCTCGTGCCGGTCAGCCGGGGGCCGCGCGGGTTCTGTATCAACAGCTGGGACGTCCGGATTTGTCCGCCAAGCGGCGGGTCTGGCTGCATGCCGAACTGCCCAATTACCCGAGTCCGCAAGCCTTGAAACTGGCGGATGCCGATCTGCAGCATGAATCTCCCGACGTGCGAATGGCAGCCATCAGGAGCGTGACCGGTCTGGTGCCCGGTGGCCAGCGCAGCCTGCTGCTCGGCCCGTTGCTCGAGGATGAAGATCAGAACGTTCGTTTTGCGGCAATCAACGCCCTGCTCGGCTTGTCGCCGGATCAACTGGGCCTGTATTTCGCCCCGCTCCAGCAAGGCATCGATGTGTGGGAGCAGGCGCTCAAGAGTCAGCCGGAAAGCGCCGCCAACTACGTGCAACTGGCGCGCCTGTATCTGCACAACGCCGAGTTGAAACAGGCACAGGAAGCGCTGGAACAGACCTTGCGTCTCGACCCCGGCAACCTGCCGGCGCTGGTGATGCAGATCGAAGTGCTCGATCGTCAGGGTCAGAGCGACGCCGCGCGACAATTGCTCGCCCGACAATTGAAGGCCCAGCCTGACTCGGCTTATCTGCAACATGCGCTGGGACTCTGGCTGCTGCACCACGATCAACGCGAGTACGCCCTGCTCGGTTTGTCCAAAGCCGTGGAGCTCGAGCCCGATAACAAGGACTATCGCTACGACCTCGCCACGACCCTGCACAGCGCCGAAGAACTGGAAGCGGCGCAAAAGCAGTTGCAGGAAATCGTCCAGCGTCATCCTGCCGATCGTAAGGCGCGGGTGTTGCTGATCAACTACTGGAAAGAAAGCGGTCAGTTGCAGAACGTGCAGATTCTGCTGGCGCAGCTCGAACAGATGAACCCGGACGATCCCTCTTTGCAGCAAGGCCTCTAGCGGCCTTCTCGACATCCCGCAAGAAAATCGGAACCGTCGTCACGGCAAAAGGTCAAGTAAACAGGCAGTGCCAAACGGCGTCCGGCGCCCGCTGCCGCGTTTCCCCTAGTCATGAGAGGGCATTTTTTGTCTACATCGAACGCGTTGATCAGTGCAAAAGCCGCCACCGGCATCGAGGGTCTCGACGATATCCTGGCTGGTGGTTTGTCCCGCAGTCATGTTTTCTTGCTGGAGGGCGAGCCTGGAACCGGTAAAACCACAGTCGCGTTGCATTTTTTGCTGGCCGGCGCCCGTGCCGGCGAACGTTCGTTGTACATCACGCTGTCCGAAACCGAGCGCGAATTGCGCCAGGGCGCGGCGTCCCACGGTTGGGAACTGAACGAAAACATCGAAATTTTCGAGCTGACGCCGCCCGAAAGCCTGCTCAACGCCGAGCATCATCAGAGCCTTCTGTACTCCTCGGATCTTGAACTGGGCGAAGCGACCAAGCAGATTTTCGAAGTGGTCGAGCGGTTCAAACCCACGCGGGTTGTGCTCGACAGCCTCCCGGAAATCCGCCTGCTGGCGCAAAGCTCCCTGCGCTACCGTCGACAGATCCTGGCGATCAAGCATTATTTCGTGCGCTACGACGCCACGGTTTTGCTACTGGATGACCTGACCACCGAATCCCTCGACAAAACCGTGCACAGTGTCGCTCACGGCGTGATCCGCCTCGAAGAACTGACCCCCAACTATGGCGCCGAACGACGTCGCGTGCGGGTGATCAAGTATCGTGGCCAGAAATACCGTGGCGGCTTCCATGACTTCACCATCATGGGCGATGGCGTGCACGTCTTCCCGCGCCTGGTGGCGGCGGAGCACCGGGGCGATTACCCGCGGTTGCAACTGTCCAGCGGCATCAAGGAAATGGACGCCCTGCTCGGTGGCGGTATCGAGACTGGCTCCAGCACGCTGATTCTGGGTCCGGCGGGGACCGGCAAATCCTTGATCACCATGATTTTCGCGGCAGCCGCCGTGGCGCGTGGTGAAAAGGCCGCGCTGTTCATTTTCGACGAAGAACTGGGCCTGCTGTTCGAGCGCATGAATAACATTGGCATCGACCTCAAGGCCCTGCAGGCCACCGGCAATCTGCTGATCGAACAGGTGGATGCTGCCGAGCTTTCTCCTGGCGAGTTTTCCCACCGGGTGCGACGCTGCGTCGATGAAGGTGACATCAAGACCGTTGTGATCGACAGCATCAACGGCTATCAGGCCGCGATGCCGGAAGAGAACGCGCTGGTATTGCACATGCACGAACTGTTGCTGTACCTGAACCGCAAGGGCGCCGCGACGTTCATGACCGTCGCCCAGCATGGACTGGTCGGCGACATGCAGGCCCCGGTAGACATTACCTACCTCGCCGACACAGTGATTCTGCTGCGTTATTTCGAAGCCCTCGGCAAGGTACGCCGGGCGATTTCGATCATCAAGAAACGTACCGGCAGCCATGAATCGACCATTCGTGAATACCGCATTTCCAAGCAAGGCATGACCATCGGTGAACCGCTGGAAGCCTTCCAGGGTGTGCTGCGCGGAGTCCCCACCTACCTCGGCGCGAGTAACCCGCTGCTCAAGGATGACAACTTGTGACCCTCACCGTACCGCTGTCGGAACGGGCGTTGATTCTTGCGCCCCAGGGTCGCGACAGCCAAGTGGCGCTGATGATCCTCAACGAGGCCGGATACGGTGGCCTGATCACGCCCGATCTGGCCACCCTGTGCACCGAACTCGAGCCTGGCGCCGGGCTGCTGCTGATCGCGGCCGAGGCCCTGAATGGTCCGGAACTCGAAGGCCTGCTGCTGTACCTGGAGCAACAACCGGCGTGGTCTGACTTGCCAATTGTCTTGCTCACCCATCACGGAGGATCCGAACAAGGGCCCTCGTCGCAGCTCAGCAAATTACTGGGCAACGTGACGTTCCTTGAACGCCCTTTTCATCCGGCAACGTTGGTCAGCCTCATTTCCACCGCCCTGCGCGGGCGACGACGACAATACGAAGCCCGCGATCGCCTGATCGATCTGAGCAATAGCGAACGGCGCCTGCAATCGACCCTCGAAACCCTCGAGCAACAAGTCGAAGAGCGCACCGCACAGCTGCGGCACAACGAGGAAGCCCTTCGACAGTCGCAGAAGATGGAAGCGGTCGGCCAGCTCACCGGCGGTATCGCCCACGACTTCAACAACATGCTGACCGGCATCATCGGCAGTCTTGAATTGCTACGCCGTCGGTTGGCCCGTGGCCGCCTGGATGATCTCGACAGCCTGATCGACCTCGGTGTGACTTCGGCCAACCGCGCCGCCGGCCTGACCCATCGGCTGCTGGCGTTTTCCCGTCGCCAGTCGCTGGACTCCAAAGCCGTGCATATGAACGATCTGGTGCAGTCGATGGGCGAGCTGCTGCAACGCAGCCTCAACGAAAGCATTCAGCTGGACATGCGTCTGCACGAAAAATTGTGGGTGGCCGAGGCCGACCCCAATCAATTGGAAAGCGCCCTGCTCAACCTTGTCATCAACGCGCGCGACGCAATGCCCGACGGCGGCAATCTGGTGGTCGAGACGAAGAATCAGGTGCTGGATCGCGACTACACCGCGACCTATAGCAATCTGGAGCCCGGTGATTACGTCGTATTGAGCGTGACTGACAATGGCTGCGGCATGCCGGAAAGTGTCATCAATCGCGCGTTCGACCCGTTTTTCACCACCAAGCCAATCGGCCAGGGCACGGGGCTGGGTCTGTCGATGATTTATGGCTTCAGCAAGCAATCCGGTGGTCATGTGTCGATCGACAGCAAAATCGATGAGGGCACCACAGTCAAACTCTATCTGCCGCGCTTCCAGGGTGAATCACTGCCTCACGCACCGGTTGACATGGAGCAGGCGCCGGACGCCGTGGAAGGCGAAACCGTATTGATTGTCGAGGACGACCCGGCCGTGCGCGTGCTGGTCAGTGCGGTATTGAGTGAATTGGGTTACAGGTTTGTCGAGGCCGGCGACGCTGACGGTGCCATGCCGATTCTGGATTCGGAGCAACGCATCGATCTGCTGATCAGTGACGTCGGCCTGCCGGGCATGAACGGTCGGCAGCTGGCGGAAATCGGCCGGCAATACCGGCCAGACTTGAAGGTCCTGTTCATCACCGGTTATGCCGAGCACGCGGCGGTGCGCGGCGGCTTCCTCGACTCTGGCATGCAGATGATCACCAAGCCGTTCACCTTCGATCTGTTGACGGCGAAGGTGCGGGAAATGATCAAGAGCTGAGGCGGTTGACGCCTCAGGCCAGCAGTTCCTGAATCTTCTCCTGCAACACATCCAGATCGAACGGTTTTTCCAGGATCGGTGCCCGACGAGTGATCGGGCTGCCGGTCTCGCGGATTTCCTGCGGATAGCCGCTGATGAAGATCACCTTCAGATCCGGGCGCAATTTGACGGCAGGCTCGGCGATCTGCACGCCGGAGATCCCGCCAGGCAGGCGGAAATCAGTAATCAACATGTCCAGATGCGGCTTGCTCGCCAGAATCTCGAACGCCTGCTCGCCGTTTTCGGCCTGCAATACGCGATAGCCCTGGCCTGACAAGTAATCGGTCAGGACCATCAGGATCACCGGTTCGTCCTCGACGACGAGTACTACATCTTGTGCATCTACGCTCATGGGAAGCCTTTGTTCGGTCAATAGCTGCTGATACGACCGTGTGGTCACTCAGAGGTTGCGTTTGTTTTGCCGTTTTCCTGGAGCGGCAGACAAACGCGAAACAGGGCGCCCTCGTTGATCTTGCTTTCGACGACGATGGAGCCGCCATGGGCGGCGACGATCTGCTCGGAAATGAACAGACCCAGCCCGAGGCCGGCCACCACCGTCTTGGCGGAGACCCGTTCGAACTGTTGAAAAATGCGTTTCTGGTTCTCCTCGCTGATGCCGATGCCCTGATCCTGAACTTCGACCCGAGCCTCATTGCCTTCGCGATAAACCCGAACCTGGATCGGACTTTTGCCGCCATAACGCAACGCGTTGGTCAGCAGGTTCGACACCACCTGCTCGATACGGAATTCATCCCACTGCCCTTCCACCGGCTCGGTCGCGGTGAAGCTGACTTCGGTCTCGGCAGCTTCGATCTGCTGGGCGAAATTCTCCAGCAGAGTGCCCACCAGTTGCGCGAGATCGAAGCGACTCGGTCGGATCGACAGCTTGCCGGTGCGGATCCGCGACACGTCGAGCATGTCCTCGATCAGCCGGATCAGGCTTTTGATCTGGCGCTCGTCGCGGTCGACCATGGCGTGCATCTTGTCGAGGGTGAACGCGGCGGCGTTGTCCCGGGCCAGGTGCATCTTGCGCAGTTGGGTCTCGAGGATCAGGCCGTTGAGCGGCGTGCGCACTTCATGGGCGACGATCGACATGAAATCGTCACGCATGCGCACCGCCTGCTCCAGTTCGCCCTGGGTGCTTTGCAGTTGCTGCAGCAGCGCTTCCTGTTCGCGACGACTCTGCTCCAGGGCTTCGACCTGTTGCTTCATCGCCTTGCTCTGGCGGTACAGGTCGACGAAGACGTTGACCTTGCTCTTCACCGCATGGATATCCAGCGGCTTGTGCAGGAAGTCCACAGCACCGCTTTCATAGCCTTTGAACGCGTAATTGAGTTCACGGCCGGCAGCGCTGACGAAGATGATCGGGATGTTTTTGGTTTTCTCGGTACCACGCATCAGCTCGGCCAGCTCGAAGCCGTTCATGCCGGGCATCTGCACGTCGAGGATGGCCATGGCGAATTCGTGTTGCAGCAGCAGCGACAGTGCTTCGTCCGCCGACAATGCTTTGTAGACGGTGCGATCCTCACGTTTGATCAGCGCTTCGAGGGCCAGCAGGTTCTCGGGCAGATCGTCGACGATCAGCAGTTTTGCCTGGATATTACTCAGCATGCGATTCGTTCCAGCTCGACAAGCAGACGGCCGATGCCGTTTATGGGAAGGATGTAATCCGGTTGATGCGTTTTCAGTGCCGCGCGAGGCATGGTGGCGACCTGCGCCTCGTCGGGGTCCTGCACGATGGTCAGGCCGCCCAGGCGTTTGACTTGCGCCAGGCCCCGTGCGCCATCGTGGTTGGCGCCGGTCAGCAACACGGCGGCTAGCGCCGGCCCATAGGCATCGGCGGCGGATTCGAACAGAAAGTCGATCGAAGGCCGCGAATGATGCAGGCGGTCTTCAAGGCTCAGCGACAGGCTGAAATCCTGTTCTACCGACAAGTGATAACCCGGCGTCGCGAAATACACGGTGCCGGGGGTGATGTCCTGCTTGTCGATGGCCTCTGCGACCGGCAGCGCCACTCGCCGGGCAAACACCTCGGCGAGCTGGCTGCGGCGCTCTTCCGGCAAATGCAGGACGATGATGATCGGCAGACCGAACCCGGCACGCAGTGAACCAAGCAAGGTCAGCAAAGCCTCAACGCCACCGGCGGAAGCTCCGACCACAATCGCCCCGACACGAGGCAAATCCGCTGCACTGTTCATGATTTACGGTAGATCCGTTCTTGTTTCACCAGCGGTTCGAACTGGTTGGAGTAGCCGGAAAAATCCAAAGTTTCCTTGCTGCCCAAGACCAGGAATCCACGGTGGCACAATGATTCATGGAACAACCCGAACGCTCGATCCTGAAGTTTTTTGTTGAAGTAAATCAACACGTTACGACACGAAATTAATTGAGTTTCGGAGAATACACTATCGGTCGCCAGGCTGTGATCGGCGAAGGTCACGTTCTCGCACAGGCTCTTGTCGAAAATCGCGTAGCCATAGGCTGCAGTGTAGTAGTCGGCAAACGAGCGCTGACCGCCGGCCTGCTGATAGTTGGCGGTGTAGGCGCGCACGTTTTCCATCGAAAAGATCCCCTGCTTGGCCTTGTCCAGCGAGCGCGGGTTGATGTCGGTGGCGTAGATGATCGTGCGGTCGAGCAGGCCTTCTTCGCGCAGCAGGATCGCCATCGAGTAGACCTCCTCGCCGGTGCTGCAGCCGGCGATCCAGATCTTGATCGACGGATAGGTCTTGAGCAGCGGCACTACTTCCTGACGGATCGCCAGGAAGTGCGACGGATCGCGGAACATCTCGCTGACCGGGATCGTCAGCAATTGCAGCAACTGCATGAACGCCGTCGGGTCGTGCAGGACTTTCTCCTGCAAGGCCGAGATGGTCGCGCACTCGAACTGGCTCAGCGCGTGTTGCACCCGGCGCTTGATCGAGGCGCCGGAGTAATCGCGAAAGTCATAGCTGTACTTGAGATAAATCGCCTCAATCAACAGCCGCAGTTCGATTTCACTGTTTCGTTCAACGGGATTACTACGTTCCACTAAATGCGTTCCATCTTCGGCAACCACACGCGAATCAGCGAGAACAGGCGATCCAGGTCAATGGGCTTGGCCAGGTAATCATTGGCGCCCGCCTGCAGGCAGCGCTCCTGATCGTCCTTCATGGCCTTGGCCGTCACCGCGATGATCGGCAGCTTGCGCCAGCGCGGATCCTTGCGGATTTCCATGGTGGCTTCGAAACCATCCATTTCCGGCATCATCACGTCCATCAGCACCAGGTCGATGTCCTCGACTTCATTCAGTTTTTCAATCGCTTCACGACCGTTACGGCCGATCACCACGACTGCACCCTTGGTTTCCAGCGCACTGGTCAGGGCGAAGATGTTGCGCACATCGTCGTCCACCAGCAGCACTTTGCGACCCTCGAAGACCTTGTCGCGGCTGCGGGCGGTCTTGAGCATCTTCTGCCGTTCATGGGACAACTGCGATTCGACTTTGTGCAGAAAGAGTGTGACCTCGTCCAGCAGGCGTTCCGGCGAGCGGGCGCCTTTGATGATGATCGAGCGCGAATACTTGCGCAGTTCGGCTTCTTCGTCGCGGGTCAGGTTGCGTCCTGTGTAGACAATGACCGGCGGGAACGAGCAAATATCCTCGGTCGACATGCGCTTGAGCAGGTCGTTGCCGAGCATGTCCGGCAGCTTCAGGTCGATGACCATGCAATCGAAGATCGTCGTGCGCAGCAGTTCCAGTGCGTCTTGCGCCAGGCCGACAGCAGTGATTTCGATGTCGTCATCACCGATCAGACGGGCGATGCTTTCGCGTTGCAGATCGTCGTCCTCCACCAGCAGCACGCGTTTGACCTTTTGGGTCAGCTTGGCCTCGAGACGGGCGAACACGTCCTTGAGCTCTTCGCGGGTAGTCGGCTTGACCGCATAACCGATGGCGCCCATGTGCATCGCCGCTTCGACGCGGTCTTCCACGGAAATCACGTGCACCGGGATGTGGCGGGTTTCGGCGTGTTCTTTCAGGCGTTGCAGAACGGTCAGGCCCGAATGATCCGGCAGGCGCATGTCCAGCAGGATCGCGTCCGGCACGAATTCTTTCGCCAGGTCGTAACCTTCATCGGCGCCGTGGGCGACCAGGCACTGATAGCCCAGTTCATGGGCCAGGTCGTAGAGGATGTGAGCGAAATTCGGCTCGTCTTCCACCACCAGAATGCAGCGGGTAGTGAACGGTGCCTTGTTGCGGTCGTCGTTGAAGCGCGGGATGTCTACGGGCGCCAAAGGCGAAACCGCTGCGACAGGCGCGATGACCGGCGCAGAGGCCGGCGGGCTGAAGGTCAGCGGTGCAACCGGCGTATCACCTGGTTCGTTGTATTGCTGCGGCAATACCAGCGTAAAGGTGCTGCCCTGCCCCGGCGCGCTGCTGACGCTGATCGAGCCACCCAGCAAGGTCGCCAGATCCCGGGAAATCGACAGGCCCAGGCCAGTGCCACCGTATTTGCGGTTGGTGGTGCCGTCGGCCTGGCGGAAGGCTTCGAAAATGCTTTCCTGCTGATCTTGCGCAATCCCGATCCCCGAGTCGCGCACAATGAAAGCGATGCGATCGTCCGGCTGGCCGGCGATGGTCAGGCTGACCGTGCCCTGCTCGGTGAATTTTACGGCGTTGGACAACAGGTTCTTGATTATCTGTTCCAGACGCTGGCGATCGGTGAACAGAGTGATGGGCGCATCGGGCTGCAATTCGACGGTGAACGTCAGTTTCTTGTCCGCCGCCAACGGTTCGAACACGCTGCGCAGGCCATCGGCCAGGCGCGCGACACTGGTGTTTTCCGGCATCACTTCGAGTTTGCCGGCTTCCACCTTGGAAATATCGAGAATGTCGTTGATCAGGTTGAGCAGATCGTTGCCGGCGGAATAGATCGATTCGGCAAATTTGACCTGCTCGGCACTGAGGTTGTCCTGCGGGTTTTCTGCCAGCAGCTTGGCCAGGATCAGCGAACTGTTGAGCGGCGTGCGCAGCTCGTGGGACATGTTGGCGAGGAATTCGGATTTGTACTTGCTCGAACGCTGCAGCTCTTCGGCGCGTTCTTCGAGTTGTGCCTGGGCCTGATTGAGCTCGGTGTTCTTCTGATCCATGGCGTCGCGCTGCTCGGCCAGGGTCTGGGCCTGTTCGGCCAGTTGCTCGTTGGTCTGTTCCAGCTCGACTTGCTGGGTTTCCAGATGGGCCTGGGATTCCTTGAGAATGCGCGACTGCTCCTCCAACTCTTCATTGGCGGTTTTCAACTCTTCCTGCTGCACCTGCAACTCTTCATTGAGTTGCTGGGTTTCGGCCAGCACTTCCTGCAGACGCTGGCGATAGCGCGCCGCTTCGATGGACGTACCAATGTTGCCGGCGATCAGTTCCAGCAGCGCCACGTCGCGATCGGTGAGCGGACGCAGGAAACCGAGCTCGATCACACCGTTGACTCGTTCGTCATCACTGGTAGGCACCACCAGCACACTGTGCGGCAGGCCTTCACCCAAGCCGGAACTGACCTTGAAGTAGTCGGAAGGCACCGAATCGAGACGAATCAGCCGAGCCTGCTGGGCGACCTGCCCGACAAGGCCTTCATCGCTGTAGATCACTTGATTCTGTTGTTCCTGTTCGCGGGAGAATCCGTAAGTCGCCACGCGTTTGAGGCCGCCATGTTCCTCGCGCACATACAACGCGGCCACGGCGGTGCCGAGGTACTGGGCGCAGAATTGCAGAATATTGCGCCCCAGCAGATTGACCGTCAGTTGCCCCAGCACTTGCTCGGCGAGCTGGGTCTGGCCGTTGCGCAACCAGGCTTGCTGTTCCAGACGTTTTGCACTGGCCTCTTGCGCCGCCAGGGTCGCGCCATAGCTTTGCGACAGGTTGACCAGATCGCGCCGACCGACATAGGCCAGCAGACCGCTGATGCCGGCCACGAACAGCAGATAAAGGCTGATGCTCCAGATCGTGGTGCGGCGCACGTCTTCGTTGCGTGAAGCACGCAGCAACTGTTCGGTTTCAATTACATCTTCGAACTGTTTACGTATTTCGTCGGTCAGGCGCTTGCCCTTCCCCGCTTTGACCGCGGACTTGTAATCACCGCTCGCGCGTTGCAGATCGATCATCGACTGCGCATACGTCGCCCACTCGGTTTGCAGCGCCTGAAGACGACGCAGGCGGTCGGTTTGAGCCGGATTGTCGGCAGTCAGTTCAAGCAAGGTATTCAGTGCCACGGCGATGCGGGGCTTGGCCGTCTCGTACGGGTCGAGGAAGTGCTCGTCGCCGCTGAGCAGATACCCGCGCATGCCGGTTTCCAGATCCACGGTGAGTTTCACCGCTTCGTTGGCGTTATTGATCACCCGGTCGGTGTGCTCCACCCACTGAATCACGGACAACAAATAGGTGATCAATGAGATGAAAAACACCGCACTGATCACGCCGACGCCCAACGGCAAACTGACGTTGCGGCTCAAGAGTTTGCGAAACCGTTGCTCATCAACCGAAGACGGAGAGGACATGTGGCAGCCTTGTCGAACTGGTGAAAACCAGGGAGTTTGCCCCAAAACGGCACCATGGATCCATTTTTCTCACAGCTTTAGTACTGTTTTCCCACAATTGCCTGCGCCTAATCCAAGGTCAACGGTTATCCTTGCCCCCCCCGTTTGCGCCTATTCTTTTTTGTATCCATTCGGGAACTTGTGGCTATGCGCCACTTACTCATGCAAGAGCCCGGCATTTTTGATCGACCGGTGCCCCGTCCCCCATTCTTGAGAGCCGCCATTATGTCCAGCCCTGTGTCCACCATCCTTGTAGTAGAAGACGATGCCATCGTGCGCATGCTGATCGTCGACGTGCTGGAGGAATTGGAGTTCAAGGTCCTGGAAGCGGACGGCAGCGAACAGGCGCTGGAAATCCTCAAGGACGTGAACCAGCACATCGACCTGATGATGACCGACGTCGGCCTGCCGATCATGGATGGCCGTCAACTGGCCACCGAAGCCCGCAACATTCGCCCCGCCCTGCCGATTCTGTTTGCCAGCGGTTATGCAGAAACGATTGAAGTACCGAAGGACATGCACGTAATCGGCAAGCCTTTTTCCATTGATCAACTGCGTGACAAGGTCAAATCCGTACTCGGGCAATCCTGAACGCGAGACTTCAATACCTGAATGACGCTGTCACGCGCCCTGCCGGTGGTCTTCTTGCTCGGTCTTGCCCGATGCACACCCAATAAACACGGATCACCCGACACGTGGATTATGGTCTAATCCGCGCGCCTTTTTTCCGTCTCTTCGTTTCAGGAACCGTTTCTCATGAGTCAGCCCGCAACCAAAGTCCTCGTCATTGGTTACGTCTGGCCGGAACCCCGCTCCTCCGCTGCGAGCGGGCATGTGATGCAGATTCTCGAGACGTTCCTGCAACAGGGCTGGCAAATCACTTTTGCCAGCCCGGCCGGCACTGGCGAACACCGCGCCGACCTGACCGCGCTGGGCATCCGCGAAGTCCCGATCGAACTGAACAACAGCAGTTTCGACACATTCATCAGCGAACTGATGCCGGATATCGTGTTGTTCGACCAGTTCATGATCGAAGAACAATTCGGCTGGCGCGTGGAGAAACATTGCCCCGATGCCCTGCGGGTACTGGAAACCTCGGACCTGCAAAGCTTGCGGCATGCACGGCATCAGCGGTTGAAGGACCGGCTGAAGCTCAGCGATGACGCCAACGACTTCGCTGAGCTATTTGCCCCGGCGCTGGCTGAAGAGTTCGAGCTGATGGCGGACACCGATCTGGCCAAACGCGAGATCGCCGCCCTGTATCGCTGCGACCTGAACCTGATGATCTCGCAGGTGGAAATCGAGTTGCTGGTGCAGCAGTTCAAGCTGCCGCCCGAGCTGTTGCACTGGTGTCCCTTGATGGTCGAGCCACCGAGTACGCCAGCGAAACCCTTCGAGGAGCGCGCGCATTTCCTCAGTATCGGCAACTTCCGTCACGCGCCGAACTGGGACGCCGTGTTGTGGATGAAATCCACCGTCTGGCCGCTGATCCGCGAGCAACTGCCAAAAGCCCAATTGCATCTGTACGGCGCCTACACGCCGCCCAAGGCAGCAGCACTGCACAATGCCGCGCAGGGTTTTCACATCATGAACTGGGCCGAGGATGCGTTGCAGGTCATGTCCGATGCGCGCATCTGCCTGGCGCCCTTGCGTTTTGGCGCCGGAATCAAGGGCAAATTGATTGATGCGATGCTCTGCGGCACACCGAGTGTCACCACGCCGATCGGGGCTGAAGGCATGCATACCGATCAGCCATGGCCGGGGGCGATCTGCCGCACCGCGCAGGATCTGGCCAATGCCGCAGTGAAGCTTTATAGCGATGACATTGCCTGGCAAGCGGCCCGGTCCCATGGGCAAACGCTACTCGAGGACGTGTATCAGCAAGAGATACATGGTCCGGCATTAATCAATAAACTGTTGGACTGCCGTAAAAATCTTGCCCAACTAAGAAGGAGCAATTTCACCGGCAGCATGCTGCGACATCATTCACATAAAAGTACGCAATACATGGCGCAGTGGATTGAAGCCAAAAACCTGAACAAGTAATTCACTCTCGAAATGTATAAACACAAGAGCCAATAAATTGCATCAATCCATCGTTGGCAAATAAACAAATTAAACACTATAAACATCCTGCCTTCACCACTCTCATCATTTGAAAGTGGTGCAATCAATCAACTAGTGCAGGATGCATACATGACCGACAACAACAACTTCGCCACCCATGACTGGATGGCGGCGACACCTTCCATCGATTCTCTTTCCATTTCTGAGTTGACGCTGCCAGGAACCCACAACGCCGGCAGCGACTGGCGCGCCGATTATCCAGTTTTCGGCCCACCCCGCCACTGGCTCGCCTGCCAGCATGATTCGTTCCACGCTCAGCTACACCATGGCGCAAGGGTGCTGGACATTCGCCTGATCTACGACTCCAAGGCAGAAGGCGTCGGCAAGTTTCGTGCTCACCATGGCGGGCACCGCAACTCCCGAACCCTGGGTAACCTGATCACCGACCTGGAAAGTTTCCTGAAACAAAACCCGGATGAGTTCATTGTTCTTGACTTCCATAGTCTGGATGGCAACGACTTCGATTATGTCTATTTCAATAACATGATGATTCACTTTCTCGGCCACCGTTTGATTCCGAGTCGAAATCTGAGTGCCAGCCTCGGCCAGCTTAAACAAATCAACAATGAGCAACGTATATTCGTTGCCGCCCGTTCGCACTGGCAACTGGATCGCAGCGTGTTCATCGATTACATCAACCATCAATGGTCGGGTAACGACCTGACCGGAACGGCGGAACTGAAGCAATTCATCGGCAATGTCCTGAAGTCCCCACCGGGCTCCTGGAAACCCTGGTCGTTGTCCGCCACCAGTTACACGGCGCTGGGCGGGCCGGTCGATATTCATAAGGAGTTGAACGAGTGGTTCGACCCGAACAACAGTGACTGGGCAATGAAGTGCAACGTGATCAACGTCGACTTCATCGAAGAGACCAACATCGTGTCGTTCTGCCGGGCAGTGAATCAGACGAAGGCGCACCTGCGCCCTGCTGATCGCCTACTGGCGTAACGGCCGCGCAAAGAGGCATGATCGCCGGGCGATAACAAAAAAAGCGTCCGACCATGACCCGAACAGCCCGCGTCACCGACCCTTCCTATGAACTGATGGATGACCACAACGGGTTATCCATCATCTATCGCCAGCATGGTTTCCCCTGCCCGCTGGTGCGCTGGCACTTTCACAAGGAATACGAGCTGCACCTGATCGTCGCCAGTTCGGGCAAGGTGTTCATCGGCGATTACATCGGCAACTTCTACCCGCAGACGCTGTTCCTGACCGGGCCCAATCTGCCGCACAACTGGATCAGCCAGGTGGCCGAAGACGAGGTGGTCGAGAAACGCGACATGCTGGTCAACTTCACCGATGAGTTGTTCGAAAGCGGTCATCAGGTGTTCGCCGAACTCAAGACCCTGGCGCCACTGCTTGAGCGTGCGCAGTACGGCATCGAATTCCGCTCCCCGCAGACAATCCGTCAGGCCATGACCCTGATGCAACGCATCGCCGATTCAACCGGCATCACCCGTCTCGGGCATTTTTTCATCCTGATGGAATTGCTGGCGGCCTGCGACGACTACCAACTGCTGTCCGGCGCAACCACCCCGCAACTGGCCGACGAGCACAACATCGACCGCACCAACCGCGCGGTGGATTACATCTTCGCCCACTACGCCCGCGAACTACCCCTTGAGGAGGTCGCCGAGCACCTGGGCATGAAACCCACCTATTTCAGCCGCGTGTTCAAGCAGGCGACCGGGCGCAACTTCATCGAATTCGTCAATCGCCTGCGCATCAGTAAATCCTGCGAGTTGCTGGCTGATGGCGACAAGCCGGTGACCGAAGTGTGCTTTGAGTCGGGCTTCAATAATATTTCCAATTTCAATCGGCGCTTTCAGCAGCTCAAAGGCATGACGCCTTCGCATTACCGGCGGCTGGTGGTGCAGCGCCTGACCGAGCAAAACCACGGCTGAACAGGAAAATCTGTACGGTTTCGCGCCTCTCGCCCTGCTGAAACGCCCTTCCCTGCGTTTATCGCGCCAATCCAGAGTGCAAAAAAGTATCGATTCGAGTGCTAGGGATGATTTGTCAGCCCTGCGCCAGAAGGCTGTAATCAGTGCACATTCTTCCCCCGCCGGAAGAACACAAAAACAATAACTGTCCTTCTGCCCCCGCCGGGTGCAGAAAAGGAGTGCACGATGCAACCCACTGCAAAAGCTCTGCTGGCCCTCACCTGCATGACCCTCAGCAGCGTCAGCCTTGGCGCCCAGACCCTGACCATCGCCACCGTCAACAACAGCGACATGATCCGCATGCAAAAGCTCTCGAAAACCTTCGAGACCGAGCATCCGGACATCAAGCTCAATTGGGTGGTGCTGGAAGAAAATGTTCTGCGTCAGCGCCTGACCACCGACATCGCCACTCAGGGCGGTCAGTTCGACGTGTTGACCATCGGCATGTACGAAGCCGCACTCTGGGGTGCCAAGGGTTGGCTGGAGCCGATGAAGGATCTGCCGGCCAGCTACGCCCTCGATGACGTGTTCCCGTCCGTACGCGAAGGCCTGTCAGTCAAGGGTTCGCTGTACGCCCTGCCGTTTTACGCTGAAAGCTCGATCACCTACTACCGCACCGACCTGTTCAAGGACGCCGGCCTGACCATGCCGGAGCGTCCAACCTGGGAACAGATTGCCGGCTTCGCCGAAAAACTCACCCACAAGGACAAGGAACAATACGGTATCTGCCTGCGCGGCAAGGCCGGCTGGGGCGAGAACATGGCGCTGATCACCACTGTGGCCAACGCCTATGGCGCACGCTGGTTCGATGAGCAGTGGAAACCCGAATTCAGCGGTCCGGAGTGGAAGAACGCGTTGAACTTCTACGTCGACACCATGAAGAAATCCGGCCCGCCGGGTGCCTCCAGCAACGGTTTCAACGAAAACCTCGCCCTGTTCAACAGCGGCAAATGTGCAATGTGGGTCGACGCCAGCGTCGCCGGCTCGTTCGTCACCGACAAGACTCAAAGCAAGGTCGCCGATCATGTCGGCTTCACCTACGCGCCGCATCAGGTCACCGACAAAGGCTCGGCGTGGCTGTACTCGTGGGCGCTGGCGATTCCGACCAGCTCCAAGGCCAAGGATGCTGCCAAAGAGTTCAGCGCCTGGGCCACTTCCAGGGAGTACGGCGAGCTGGTCGCCAAGACCGACGGCATCGCCAACGTTCCGCCGGGCACCCGCGCCTCGACCTACAGCGACGAGTACATGAGCGCCGCGCCGTTTGCCAAGGTCACGCTGGAATCGCTGAAAGCGGCTGACCCGAGCAAACCCTCCCTCAAGCCTGTGCCTTACATCGGCATCCAGCTGGTGACCATTCCCGAGTTTCAGGGGATCGGCACTCAGGTCGGCAAGCTGTTCTCCGCCGCACTGATCGGCCAGACCACGGTCGACCAGGCGCTGACCGCCGCCCAGCAAACCACCGAACGCGAGATGAAGCGCGCGGGTTATCCGAAGTAATCCTGCGAAAGCCTCTTCTGCCTCCTGCGGGAGCGAGATTGCTCGCTCCCGCACGGGATCTCCATAGGTCTGTATGACTCGGTTGTGATCACCATGAATACTTCAACTGCCAAAGCCCACATCGACCTGTCGCAGCCCCGGCGCAAAAGCCGTGTGGCCAATCCCGGCTGGTTTCTGGTCAGCCCTTCGGTGGCCCTGTTGCTGCTGTGGATGATCGTGCCGCTGGGCATGACCGTCTATTTCTCGATGATCCGCTACAACCTGCTCGACCCGGGCACCAACGAATTTGTCGGGCTGGAAAACTTCACCTACTTCCTGACCGACTCCGGCTTCATGCCCGGCGCTACCAATACCTTGCTGCTGGTAGGCAGCGTGCTGCTGATCAGCGTGGTGTTCGGCGTATTGATCAGTGCGCTGCTGGAGGCCAGCGAGTTCTTCGGTCGCGGCATCGTGCGGGTGATGCTGATTTCGCCGTTCTTCATCATGCCCACGGTCGGTGCGCTGATCTGGAAGAACCTGATTTTCCATCCGGTGTCCGGGATCCTCGCCTACATCTGGAAACTGTTCGGCGCACAGCCGGTGGACTGGCTCGCTCACTACCCGCTGCTGTCGATCATCATCATTGTCTCGTGGCAATGGCTGCCCTTCGCGATCCTGATCCTGATGACCGCCATGCAGTCCCTCGACCAGGAACAGAAGGAAGCCGCCCGCCTCGACGGCGCCGGCCCGATCGCGATTTTCTGGCACCTGACTTTGCCACACCTGGCACGGCCGATTGCCGTGGTCGTGATGATTGAAACCATCTTCCTGCTGTCGGTGTTCGCCGAAATCTTCACCACCACCAACGGCGGCCCCGGCTACGCGTCGACCAACCTCGCCTACCTGATCTACAACCAGGCGCTGGTGCAGTTCGACGTCGGCATGGCCTCGGCCGGCGGCCTGATCGCCGTGGTCATCGCCAACATCGCCGCGATCATTCTGGTGCGGATGATCGGCAAAAACCTGACTGACAAAGCCTGAGGCCTGCCATGACTCTTCAACAATCCCGCCGGCTGCAAAGCCTGCTGCTCGGCACGCTGGCCTGGGCCATCGCGATCATCATTTTCTTCCCGATCTTCTGGATGGTGCTGACCAGTTTCAAGACCGAAATCGACGCCTTCGCCACGCCGCCGCAGTTCATCTTCACGCCGACGCTGGAGAACTACCTGCACATCAACGAGCGCAGCGATTACTTCAGTTTCGCCTGGAACTCGGTGGTGATTTCCTTCAGCGCCACGGCTCTGTGCCTGCTGATTGCGGTGCCGGCGGCCTACTCGATGGCGTTCTACGAAACCCAGCGCACCAAGGGCACGCTGCTGTGGATGCTCTCCACCAAGATGCTGCCGCCGGTGGGCGTGCTGATGCCGATCTACCTGCTGGCCAAGAGTTTCGGCCTGCTCGACACGCGCATTGCGCTGATCGTGATCTACACGCTGATCAACCTGCCGATCGTGGTCTGGATGGTTTACACCTACTTCAAGGACATCCCCAAAGACATCCTCGAAGCCGCCCGCCTCGACGGCGCCACCCTCGCCCAGGAAATGCTCCGCGTGCTGCTGCCGATCGCCAAGGGTGGCCTCGCCTCGACCGTGCTGCTGTCGCTGATCCTGTGCTGGAACGAGGCGTTCTGGTCGCTGAACCTGACCTCGTCCAAAGCCGCGCCACTGACCGCGTTGATCGCCTCCTACTCAAGCCCTGAAGGATTGTTCTGGGCCAAGTTGTCGGCTGTCTCGACGCTGGCCTGCGCGCCGATCCTGATCTTCGGCTGGATCAGCCAGAAACAACTGGTGCGCGGCCTGTCGTTCGGCGCCGTCAAATAAGAATTCGCAAAAGGAGCGCCATCATGGCCAACCTGAAAATCAAGAATCTGCAAAAAGGCTTCGAAGGTTTTTCCATCATCAAGGGCATCGACCTTGAGGTGAACGACAAGGAATTCGTGGTGTTCGTCGGCCCGTCGGGCTGCGGCAAATCCACCCTGCTGCGACTGATCGCCGGTCTTGAAGAAGTCAGCGGCGGCACCATCGAACTGGACGGACGAGACATCACCGAAGTCAGCCCGGCCAAGCGTGATCTGGCGATGGTGTTCCAGACCTATGCGCTGTACCCGCACATGACCGTGAAGAAAAACATGTCGTTCGCCCTCGATCTGGCCGGCGTACCGAAGGCTGAAGTCGAGAAGAAAGTCGGCGAAGCTGCGCGCATACTCGAACTGGGCCCGATGCTCGAACGCAAGCCGAAACAACTGTCCGGCGGCCAGCGTCAGCGCGTTGCCATCGGCCGGGCAATCGTGCGCAACCCGAAAATCTTCCTGTTCGACGAGCCGCTGTCCAACCTCGACGCCGCCCTGCGGGTACAGATGCGCCTGGAACTGCTGCGCCTGCACAAAGATTTGAAAGCGACGATGATCTACGTGACCCACGATCAGGTCGAAGCCATGACCATGGCCGACAAGGTCGTGGTGCTCAATGGCGGCAAGATCGAGCAGGTCGGCTCGCCGCTGGAGTTGTACCACCACCCCGCCAACCTGTTCGTCGCCGGTTTCCTCGGCACGCCGAAAATGGGCTTCCTCAAAGGCCAGATCGTGCGAATCGATGGCGCGAGCTGCGAAGTCTCGCTGGAGGCCGGTACCCGCATCACCCTGCCGTTCAACGCGTCGAACCTGAGCGTCGGCAGCGCCGTGACCCTGGGCATTCGCCCGGAACATCTGGAGCTGGCACAAGCAGGCGACTGCACCCTGCAAGTCACCGCCGACGTCAGCGAGCGGCTGGGCAGCGACACCTTCTGCCACGTCAAGACCAACGCCGGCGAAGCCCTGACCATGCGCGTGCGCGGTGATCTGGCGAGCCGTTACGGCGAACAACTGAACCTGCACTTGGACGCCTCCCACTGTCATCTGTTCGATGCCGACGGCGTGGCGCTGACCCGCCCGCTGCGCGCGGCCGCCTGATTTCGAGACTGACCCGATGAAACTGAACAAACAAAACCTCAACCGCCTGGCCGCCGAAGTGAAGCTTCCGGCCTACAGCCTCAGCGACACCCGCCAGGGCATTGCACACATTGGCGTCGGTGGTTTCCATCGCGCGCATCAGGCGTATTACACCGATGCGCTGATGAACGCCGGCGAAGCGCTGGACTGGGCCATCTGCGGCGTCGGCCTGCGCGCCGAAGACCGCCGCGCCCGGGACGACCTCAAGGAGCAGGATTACCTGTTCACCCTGTTCGAACTGGGCGACAGCGACGACACCGAAGTCCGCGTCATCGGCGCGATCCGCGACATGCTGCTGGCCGAGGACAGCGCCCAGGTGCTGATCGACAAGCTCGCGGATCCGCAGATCCGCATCGTCTCGCTGACCATCACTGAGGGCGGTTACTGCATCGACGACAGCAACGGCGAGTTCATGGCGCACCTGCCGCAGATTCAGCACGACCTGACGAACTCGCAACAGCCGAAAACCGTGTTCGGTTTCCTCTGTGCCGCACTGGCCCGACGGCGTGCGGCGGGCATTCCGGCATTCACCGTGATGTCCTGCGATAACCTGCCACACAACGGCGCCGTCACCCGCAAGGCACTGTTGGCCTTTACTGCTTTGCTGGATCCGGACCTCCACGACTGGATCGACACCAACGTCAGCTTCCCCAACGCCATGGTCGACCGCATCACCCCGATGACCAGCACCGCGCATCGCCTGCAACTGGCGGACAAACACGCCGTCGACGACGCCTGGCCTGTTGTGTGCGAACCGTTCGTGCAATGGGTGCTGGAAGACAAGTTCGTCAACGGCCGCCCAGCTTGGGAAAAGGTCGGCGTGCAGTTTACCGACGATGTTTCGCCCTACGAAGAGATGAAGATCAAACTGCTCAATGGCAGTCATCTGGCGCTGACCTATCTGGGCTTTTTGAAGGGTTACCGCTTCGTTCACGAGACCATGAACGACCCGCTGTTCGTGCGCTACATGCGCGCCTATATGGACCTGGACGTGACTCCGCAACTGGCGCCGGTGCCGGGGATCGACCTGACCGAGTACAAGGACACGCTGGTGGCGCGGTTTTCCAATCAGGCGATTGCCGATCAGCTTGAGCGGGTGTGTTCGGATGGGTCGTCGAAGTTTCCCAAGTTCACTATTCCGACGATCAATCGGTTGATTGCCGATGGGCAGGAGACCAAACGGGCAGCGTTGGTGGTGGCGGCCTGGGCGCTTTACTTGAAGGGTGTGGATGAGAATGGTGACACTTATTCGATTCCGGATCCTCGGGCGGCGTTCTGTCAGGGGTTGGTGGCAGAGGATGCCTTGATCACTGAGCGGTTGTTGGGGGTTGAAGAAATCTTCGGTACGGCGATACCGCGTTCGCCAGAGTTTGTTGCGGCGTTCGAGTGGTGCCTGAATAGCTTGCGTGAAGAAGGCGTCACTCGGACTCTCGAGCGTATTCTGGCCTGAAAAGCCCCTCACCCCAGCCCTCTCCCAGAGGGAGAGGGAGCCGATCGAGGTGTTTATCCGAGGTACATCGACCTGAAAGTCCGGAGTCGAACTCAGGAATTGAAAAGCACCGAGATCCTCCCTTTCCCCTTAGGGAGAGGGAGCCGATCGAGGTGCTTATTCGAGCTACGCCGACCTGAAAGTCCGGAGTAGAACTCAGGAGTTGCAGCCGATACAAATCTGCTCCCTTTCCCCCTCTCCCCTCTGGGGAGAGGGTTGGGGTGAGGGGTGGCTTTAGAAGTCGCCAAAAAACCAACAGGTTCACACCATGCACAAACAACAACTATTCCTCGGCATCGACTGCGGCACCCAAGGCACCAAAGCCATCATCCTCGACGCTGTCAGCGGTCAGGTTCTCGGCCAGGGCGCCGCCGCCCACACGATGATCAGCGGCGCCAACGGCCGTCGCGAGCAAGACACCGCGCAATGGCTGGAAGCCTTCGCCCTCGCCACCCGCCGCGCTTTATTGGCGGCAAATGTCGACGGCCAGTCGATCCAGGGCATTGGCGTTTCCGGCCAGCAACACGGCCTGGTGCTGCTCGACGATCAAGGCCAGGTCCTGCGCCCGGCCAAGCTTTGGTGCGACACCGAAACCACGCCTGAAAACGATCGCCTGCTGACTCACCTGGGGGGTGAACAAGGCTCGCTGGAACGCCTCGGCGTGGTCATCGCGCCGGGCTACACCGTCTCCAAACTGTTGTGGACCAAGGAGCAGCATCCGAATGTGTTCTCCCGCATCGCGCGAGTTCTGCTGCCCCACGACTACCTGAATTTCTGGCTCACCGGTCGTGCATGCAGCGAATACGGCGATGCTTCCGGCACCGGCTATTTCAACGTGCGCACCCGTCAATGGGATCTGCAGCTGCTGCGCGACATCGACGCCAGCGGTCGTCTGCAATCCGCGCTGCCAGAGCTGATCGACGCCCATCAAGCGGTGGGCACGATCCTGCCGGCGGTTGCCGAACAGCTGGGGATCAACCCCAACGCACTGGTATCCAGCGGTGGCGGCGACAACATGATGGGCGCCATCGGCACCGGCAATATTCAGCCGGGGGCGATCACCATGAGCCTCGGTTCTTCCGGCACGGTGTACGCCTACGCCGAGGCACCGAAGGTCAGCCCGGATGCGTCGGTCGCGACCTTCTGCTCCTCGAGCGGCGGCTGGCTGCCGTTGATCTGCACCATGAACCTGACCAACGCCACCGGCGCGATCCGCGAACTGTTCAACCTCGATCTCGACGCCTTCAATGCCTTGGTGGACCAGGCCCCGATTGGCGCTGACGGCGTGAGCATGTTGCCATTCCTCAACGGCGAACGCGTGCCGCCCCTGCCCCACGCCACCGGCAGCCTGCACGGCCTGACCATCGATAACCTGACGCAAGCCAATCTGTGCCGCGCCGCCGTCGAGGGCACCACCTTCGGCCTGCGTTATGGACTGGATCTGCTACGCCAGAATGGTTTACAAAGCCGCAGCATTTGCCTGATCGGCGGCGGTTCGAAAAGTGCGGTGTGGCGGCAGATCGTCGCCGACATCATGAACACCCCGGTGATCTGCACCGAGCAAAGCGAAGCCGCAGCCCTGGGCGCGGCGATTCAGGCGGCGTGGTGCAAGTCGTGGTCGAACGGCCACGAAGACACCCTGGCCGATCTGTGCGAACGCTGCGTGAAGCTCGACCTGAACAGTGAAACC
The DNA here is from genome assembly GCF_004368175.1 of Pseudomonas sp. CH235. Lineage (NCBI taxonomy): Bacteria > Pseudomonadati > Pseudomonadota > Gammaproteobacteria > Pseudomonadales > Pseudomonadaceae > Pseudomonas > Pseudomonas sp. CH235. Next base: position 135,840 of record NZ_RRZJ01000001.1, on the reverse strand, counting down.
CTGCCGGTTGCCGCGAATGTCGCGGCGTTCCAGCAGGCCTATGAACGCTATCGACTGCATGTCGCAACCTTATAAAGAGCAAACAACTATGTACCTGGTGTGTGGCGAAGCGCTGTTCGATTTCTTCAGCGAAGACGATGCCGGCGGACAGGCATCGAAAGTCAATTTCAAGGCGATTGCCGGTGGTTCACCGTTCAACGTGGCGGTGGGTTTGCGCCGACTGGGCGTGGATTCGGCGCTGTTTGGCGGGTTGTCCACCGACTACCTCGGCCGGCGCTTGCAGCAAGTGCTGCAGGATGAAGGCGTACGCCCGGATTACCTGGTGGATTTCGCCGCGCCGACCACCCTGGCAATGGTCGCGGTGGGCGCCAATGGCTCGCCGCATTACAGCTTCCGTGGCGAGGGTTGCGCCGACCGCCAGTTGAACCTGGCGCACCTGCCGACGCTGGACCCTGAAGTGCGCGGCTTGCACCTCGGTTCCTTCTCACTGGTGGTGCAGCCGATTGCCGATACCTTGCTTGCGCTGGTGCAGCGTGAAAGCGGCAAACGCCTGATCAGCCTCGACCCGAACGTGCGCCTCAACCCCGAGCCGAACATCGACCTGTGGCGCGAACGAATCGCTACGCTGGTGCCGTTGGCGGACTTGATCAAAGTCAGCGACGAAGACTTGAGCCTGCTGTACCCCGAACAAGATCCGGCGCGCGTCATCGAAGGCTGGTTGCAGCATCGCTGCCAGGTCGTTTTCCTGACCCGTGGCGGTGAAGGCGCGACCGTGTTCAGTCGCGCTCACGGTTCATGGTCGGTACCGGCAACCTCGGTGAAGATTGCCGATACCGTCGGCGCCGGCGATACCTTCCAGGCCGCGCTGATCACCTGGCTGACCGAGCATGAGCTGGATTCGGTGGAAGGCGTTCAGCACCTCAGCCGCGAGCAGATCGACGGCATGCTCAGGTTTGCCGTACAGGCCGCCGCCCTTACATGCAGTAAAACAGGTCCGGATTTGCCTTATCGCCACCAGTTGACCTGACCGCGTAGACTGGCGCCCTTTTTTGCACGACGGGATGACGGCTTTTGAATTCGCGGCGCACGGTTGGACTGTTGGTATTGGCGGCACTGTTGACCGGTTGCGGAACATCACCGCCGCGTTCGCCGGAAAACCTTTGCGAGATTTTCCGCGAAAAGAGTGATTGGTACGACGCGGCGCAAGTCACGCAAAAGCGCTGGGGCGTACCGATCCAGGTGCCGTTCGCGATCATGTATCAGGAGTCCGGCTATCGCTACGACGCCAAGACGCCGCGCAAATACCTGTTGTGGGTGATCCCGTGGGGCCGGGTTTCGACGGCCTCGGGTTATGCGCAAGCCAAGGATGAAGTCTGGTCCCACTACCAGAAAAGCACCGGCCGATATGGCGCCGACCGCGAGGACTTCGACGACGCCATCGACTTCGTCGGCTGGTACATGGACAAGACCACCTCGATCAACGGCGTGTACAAGTACGACGCCTACAACCAATACCTCAATTACCACGAAGGCTGGGGCGGTTTCCGCCAGAAGACTTATGCCAGCAAGGCGTGGCTGATGCCGGTGGCGCGCAAGGTGCAGAACCGCTCGGACATGTACGGTCAGCAATACGCGGCGTGCAAGGATGATCTGAATCGCGGGTTCTGGAGCCGGTTCTGGCATTGGCTCTGATCCTCAGCGCTCTTAAGGACGCCATCGCGAGCAAGTCGAATCGTCGCACCGTCGCTCCCACAGGTTTCCTCGGTGCTCACGAAATTGTGGTCACCAAGGAAACCTGTGGGAGCGGGCTTGCCCGCGAAGGCGTCAGTTCAGACACCGCCGGCCTATGGGTTACAACACCGAAAAGTTGTAACTCACAATCAAACGGGTCTCATCCACATCCCGGGCAAACTTCTCGTAGTTGGTGCGGTAAGTCGCATTACGCAACCGCAGGCTGACATCCTTGAACGTCCCGGTCTGGATCACGTACTTCAACTCGCTGTCGCGTTCCCACTCTTTGCCTTCCTGATCGCTGCCCGGGACCTTGATGTGATCGCCGTTCACGTAACGGGTCAGGAAGCTCAGGCCGTTGATGCCGATCGCCTTGAAGTCATAGTCGTAACGCAGCTGCCACGAACGCTCCTGGGCGGCGGCGAAGTCGTTGACCTGCACGTAGTTCACCAGATACGGGTTGCTGCCATCCAGATACGGCATCGAGTTGTCACCGTTCATACGCTGCCAGCCAGCGCTGAAGGTGTGACCGCTGATGCCGTAAGACAGCATGCCGCTCAACGCGCGGTTGTCGATTGAGCCCGCTTTCGCATCGCCGCTGTCGGCGCTTTTCAGCAAACGCAGATCGGCTTTCAACACACCGTCACCCAGCGGCTGATTGGCCAACAGACCCACGAAGTGCTGGCGATAGATGTCTTCCAGTTCGGCGTAGTGATACTGCGCGGTCAGGCGATCGTTGATCTTGTAGTCGAAGCCGTACATGTCGAAATGATCGGCGGTGGTGTTGCACGCATAACGCTTGTTCTTGCAGTGCACGCGTATTTCTTGCGAATCGGTCGAGTCCCGGGCGGTGTAGTTGTCCAGACGCGCGGCCATGAAGGTCAGGTTCTTCACCTCTTTGGAGGTCAGCATCGCACCGTTGAACATGGTCGGCAGCAGGCGGCCGTCGTTGTACTTGAGCAGCGGCAGATCCGGCAGCAGCGCGCCGTACTTCAGCACCGTATCCGAGACTTTGACCTTGGCGGTCAGGCCCATTTTTGCGTACTGACCTTTCGAACCGCGCGGGTTGTCGCCGCTGGACGGCAGCAGGCCGCTGTTGCTGCGATCCGGGCTGGAATCGAGCTGGAAACCCGCCATGCCCAGCGCATCGATCCCGAAACCCACGGTGCCTTCGGTGTAGCCCGATTGCAGATTGAGAATAAAGCCCTGCGCCGACTCTTCGCGCTTGGACGCGCCCTGATCACTGGAGGTGTGCCCGTCACGGAAATCGCGGTTGAAGTACACCGTGCGCGATTCGATCTTCGCCGTGGCGTCTTCGAAAAAACCGCTGGCCTGGACCTGTGCGGTAAAACCGGCGCACAGCACAAAGGCTCCGAAGCCAAGCGACTGGCGCGGGGTGATGAGGGGAAATGGGGGACGCATTGAAAACTCCAACAGAACAACGATTGCGCAGAGGCGCAAACAACCAGAAATAGCTCCCGTCCCGGACCAGTGAAGAACCGGGAGGCAGTGAACACGCGGGGGTGAACGGCAATGATGGCAGATGGCTTTGACGTGCTACAGGCGACTTTAGTCTGAAACTGACTGGTTGTTCCCGGACGCGGTATTCGGCGTTCGCGACAGACTGGTTCGTCCGCAAGTGCCTGTTTTACTGGGCCAAACCGTGGGCCTAAGGGTTTTCCCTATGGGTTCTGACCACTGCCTCTACGGCATTTGCGCCTTGAACGAGGCGATTTAATCCTGCACCATCCGCCCACGCTAATCCAAAGGACGGAAATCAAGGCATGCTGGACGCCAACGCTACCCACATTACCCTCACGCTCGAAGGCGCTTCCGCCGACCTGCAAGTCCTCAGCTTCACCGGTCGCGAAGCCCTCAACGAGCCGTTCCGTTTCGACATCGAACTGGTCAGCGCCCGCCCCGACCTCAAACTTGAAGAACTCCTGCACAAGCCCGGCTGCCTGACCTTTGGCGCCACCGGCGAGGGCAAGATTCACGGTCTGGTGTATCGCATCGAGCAAGGCGATTCCGGCAAGACCCTGACCCGTTACAGCTTGAGCCTGGTGCCGCAACTGGCCTACCTGCGGCACAACCATGACCAGCAGATTTTCCAGCAACTGACGGTGCCGAAGATCATCGCCCAGGTGCTGGAAGATCGCGGCATTCTGGCCGACGCCTACAGCTTCCAGCTCAGCGCCGAGTACCCGGAACGTGACTATTGCGTGCAGTACGACGAGTCCGACCTGCATTTCATCCAGCGCTTGTGCGAGGAGGAAGGCATCCACTTCCACTTCCAGCACAGCAGCAGCGGCCACAAACTGGTGTTCGGCGACGACCAGACCGTGTTCCGCAAGCTGAAACCGGTCAACTACCAGCAAGACTCCGGCATGGCCGCCGACAAACCGGTGATCAAGCGTTTCAACCTGCGCCTGGAAACCCGCACCAGCCGCGTCAGCCGCCGCGATTATGATTTCGAGAAACCGAAGATTCTGCCTGAAGGCGCGGCCAAATCCGCGTTCATGCCGGACCTGGAAGACTACGACTACCCCGGCCGTTTCACCACGCGCGAGCGCGGCAAGTTCCTCTCGACCCGTGCGCTGGAGCGCCATCGCAGCGACTACAAACTCGCCGAAGGCAAAGGGGACGAACCGACCCTGACCAGCGGCCACTTCATGACCCTGGCCGAACACCCGCGCGCCGAATGGAACGACCTGTGGCTGCTGCTGGAAATCTTCCACGAAGGCAAGCAGCCACAAGTGCTGGGCGAAAACGTCACCAGCGACGTCACCGACAACAAGAGCGATTTCCACCAGGGCTACCGCAACAGCTTCGTGGCCACCCCGTGGGACGCCCACTACCGCCCTGCCCTCGAGCACCCGAAACCGAAAGTCCTCGGCAGCCAGACCGCGATCGTCACCGGCCCCGCCGGCGAAGAAATCCACTGCGACCAGTACGGCCGCGTGAAAGTGCAATTCCACTGGGACCGAGAAGGCCAGGCCGACGACAAGACCACCTGCTGGCTGCGCGTCGCCAGCGGCTGGGCCGGCGCAGCCTACGGTGGCATCGCCATTCCACGGATCGGCATGGAAGTGCTGGTGACCTTCCTCGAAGGCGACCCCGACCAGCCATTGGTGACCGGCTGCCTGTACCACAAGGAAAACGTCGTCCCTTACGACCTGCCGGCGAACAAGACCCGCAGCACCTTCAAGACCCTGAGTTCACCGGGCGGCAAGGGCTACAACGAGTTCCGCATCGAAGACAAGAAAGGCGTCGAGCAGATCTACATCCACGCCCAGCGCGATTGGGACGAAAACATCGAGCACGACCAGAAGATCCGCGTCGGCAGCGAACGGCATGACACCGTCGAAGCCAATGTTTTAAGTGAATTCAAGGTCGAGGAACACCGCATCACTCACCTGGACCGCAAGAGCGAAATGCGCGCCAACGATCACCTGACTGTCGGCGTGACCCAACATGTGAAGGTCGGCACCGGGCAGTTCGTTGAGGCTGGTACGGAGATTCATTACCACGCCGGCGACAAGGTCGTGATCGAGGGTGGCATGGAACTGACGGCCAAGGCTGGCGGCAGTTTCGTCAAGGTCGATGCGGGTGGCGTGACCATCAGTGGTGCCGAGGTGAAGGCCAATACCGGCGGTGCGCCCGGCGCCGGCACCGGGATCGCAATTCTGCCGCCGTTGATACCACTCATTGCAGATCAGGCCAGAGCTGGAAGCGTGCTTAAAGCGAAAGTGATAGAAGAGCGTTTTGACGAACAACTAAAATTCGTGACGAAACTTGGTAAACCCGTCAAGTCCGTCAAGACAGCACTGATTATCCCTTCAGAAACAGCACCGCAAATATCAAAGAGCGATGCTGACGGGCTTCACCCAAGAGTGCAAACAGATACCAAGGAGCCTGTGAAGGCTCACCTTGTATGGGACGAGCTGTCTGTTCCGTCTGGTGCCGATGATTATGAAGCGAGCCGGAACAAATGAGCACGCCACCGATTACTACATTTACCACCAACGACAAAAAATGTTCTGTACATGAAGTTGTCCTTGGTTGCGAAAAATTGTGGGCCATGGGGCAAGAAGAAGCGATACGACGCCTGAGCAAACAACGATCCTCAAGCTCAGGAAAGTACGAGCTGATCTCTGACTTCAGTGCACGGGCCGCTAGAATTGCGGCTGCTTATGCCGGCTTCTACCTCGAATCTGGCGAAGATGGAAAACCAGAACTAAAAGGCCGATTCTACTGGATGGGTTTGGCCGCTTTTGCAAGCAAGCAAGTTAAGTGTGGGCTGGACTTTATTCCCAATGATCCTTATCTCGCGCTTACCCCACCAATCGTACAGCCTCCCTTGCGAATTGGTAAAAACTCCCTAGGGAAGGGAAATTTCTGGTTATTTCAAGATATTTTTGTTTGGCATTGGTTTTACGCAAAATATAAAGATCAGTTTGATGAGTGTGCTCCAGAGCGCAACGCGCGGAGCTGTGAAGGCCAGATAAAAACCAACATCGACAGCTTGCCCTGGGCAGATGATGCGCTGCCTATACTAAACAACCTGGCTGTAACCAGTGACGTTGTTAAAGGTTTTAAAGCAATAAAAGCAACCGAGGAGCTTTCTCAGGGACCCGCAAGAAGAAATGCCCAGCTGACCTCCTTGCTGGCCATCGCCGACCATGAACAACGTCGTATCCTGCAACCGTTGATTTATGAAAGCACTCCATTTAGAGCAACATTAAAAATGCAAGCTGGTTTCGAGTGGGCACCATTTGTACCGGTACGAGTCGCTGCGCTAAGTACTGCTTGCGATGTTGAGAATCCAGAGCTCAGAGTCCAGATGTCGGAAGGCGATCTCTACGACGAAACAGATCGAATGGAGTTTATTGGCTCCATCGCCAAGCAATACCACAAGCTCATGGGAGAACGAGAAAGCTACATGGAAGGCCAAATCAAAACGATTGCCACCTGGTCAAATGCCAAATGAAATTTTTATGGGTGTTTTTTTCAGGCCTGCTACTTGCTGCTTGCAACAATGGTGATTCCAACATGACAAATACACAAAGCCACATCGAAATAGAGCTACACAACAAAATAGAAAATATTGTACAAAGTACGCCATTAGAAATCTCCCAAGAATGCCTGAGTGAGTTAGATCTCTGCTGGTACAAGTTTAAAAGATCAGCAAATGAAAAAGACCTGCCTACCGTAACAGTAAAAAATTCAAGCACCTCACTTACAATTGAAAAAGCTACAAGCTTCACCATGGTGATAGACAAAAAAATCGGCGACACCATTGAAAACGTTGACATCACAGTGAGAGGACTACCTGACAACAGCCCGCATGAAACACAAAAAGACTTCATTTATGACTTGCTAAAAAAAATAAAATCAGCTGGCTGGAAACACTATTTCTATCCAGGGGACCCTAGGATTCCCGGGTCTGAGATAGGAAAAATTACCTCGCCAGACGACGTATTGGGGCACTTGGTTTCCAGCCATCCCTGGCTGGACCCGGATTACGAGCTTGACATTGATCGCTGGCTGAAAATTGAATCATTTTACAATTGGTATTTTTACAATGATGGCGTCTATCTGACTTTTAAAGCCTGGCGCCGTGATTCCAAAGACACCCCGGACAAGATGGGCACATATTTACTATCAATGGAGTTCCTGAGCGAGCGCGACTTCTGGTCTTCAGGTTTTACCAAAGATGAAGAAAAGGCAAGATGGAAAGAGCTGTTGCCTGCTCAACTGAAGCGAGACCATGATGCGCGTATTGCTGCTGAAAACAATGCTCGTGCTGCAGGAATAGAAATCGATGAGAACTATAAAGATCCTGTTATAAAAGCAATTCAGTGAAATAGGCGTATGCACTGACCAACGAAAACCGTGGTGAATTTTCTTTGAAGTGCCTGCGCCTGCACATCTTTGTTTCCTTTCTTGTGGCGTGCTCGACTACTCATGGTGCTTCTATGCCCTATGAGGCTTGGCGACTGGGTTTCTCTGCACCCAACTATATGGAGGTCTGGATCGAGACGGCCGACGTTGTAGATATCAAAGGCCAGGTTTATAGACGCGCGATGAGCGGCAATGCGGCTATCCAAAATCCACCTGGCAATTCAGGAAAACCAAAGGGCTGGCCGGAAAAGCCCGGTTGGGGCAAGGGAAAATATGTCACCGGCGCAGATCTCCCCAAAAAAATCTACGTTCGGTGGCAGTCTTTGGTTGAACCTCAAACCTATCAAATGGGCGTAGACATACCAGAGTCGGCTAGAGAAATCATGCGAAAAGAGGAGAACGCCTACTGCGCTGCCGATGGAAAATGGATTACAGGTTATCGAGAAGCTTTGGTCATCGGACTTGCTCCCAGTGGCGTTGCAAAACTCTGGGCTCTCGGTCCATGCCTGCCCCCCATTGAGATTACTTGTGTTCAAGCTGAAATTGATCCACGTGGCCCTTACGAAGGAACGTCCGGAGGAAAGCATCGCCCACTTTCCGCAGTGTCGAAAGTCTATGTTGAAAAGTTTGGCGTGCCGTATGGCTCTTGGTAATCGCGAAATAAACAAGTTGCGGTTTCTTCTCATTCTTTCGCTTGTGTGCCTTCCTGCTTTCGCCGAAACGAAGAAAACGCTACTGGACTGCCCGCTTTCAGATGGAACCACTGCCTCACTGCTGTCCGCTTCAAATGAGGACGGGCAGCGACTCTTCGTAAAACTTAACAACCAGACAGAAACTGCCTTCACTGACATGTCCGACTCGGACTCCGTCGGTGAAATTGCATTGGCAAAATGCACGGGCTCCGTTTTGATCTACGCCATGAACTATGGCTCTCCCTATTTGAAGGGCGCCGTTTTACGCAAGAATCCAGACAGCGGAACGCTGGAACGCATCGATTTTGCCGAAAAGGCCCTGCCGGTTTCTTTGTACCTGAGTGCTCGGGAGATGCGCCTGGTCATTCCCGACGATGGCTATGAAATCCCCGAAAAATTTGTCGTTTACGACTACATCACCCCAAAAGGCCAGCCGGAAGAACCCAAGGGAGTGAATACGGTACCCGATAAAAAAGGTTTCAAAGTCATCGATCTCAAATAATGACTCTGCGTTGGGCTTCGCGTTCTGTCGACCAGAAGGTCACTCCCCGTGAGAGTCCAAATTACTCTGCTAGCTACTTTGAACCGGCATAGGCACGGGCAGATAATTCAAGTTTTCTGCCCGTGAATGCTAGGCCGTCGCTCTAAAAATCAAACCGGCGCCCGCCAGTTCAACATTTTCTGCTGCGCAACCTGAAGCAAATCACTGCCATCCTGCGTCAGCAGGTACAGCGCATGGGTGATGTGGGGGATGTCCTGGACGTCGGCGTGTTTGAAGCACAGGCAGTGCAAGGTTTCGAGCAGGTCGCTGGCGGCGCGGATGCGTTGCACGGCGGCTTCGAAGAGGTCTTTCGGGTTGGCTTGGGTGTCGATGACCAGCGGTGCGCTGTCGGTGACGCCGCTGTTGAGTGGGAGATAGCGGGCGGAGCTTGGTTTCAGGATTGGCATTGTCATTACTCGATAGGCTTCAATGACCCGCCGACACCGTGACCAAACGATGGGAGGCGGACTGTATGCAAGGCTTGGTCAACTGAGAAACCCGATCAGCTCGCCCGAAGGCGCCCCTGCACACAGCCGCCACAGCAATGTACTCCGAAGACGTGAGTGTCCGCGGCGCGAATCATGGCACAGATGTGTCGAGTTTTTCAGGTGACCAAACCTAAGCCGCTGATTTTGCAGCGACGCCAAACCATAACCGCCCCACTCCAGCCCTCGAAAGCAGACAAGGCATCCACCCTTGTAGGAATCCGCCGAGACTCCCCCACGAATCGATCCCCGCCCAGACAGCCGGCGTTCAGCCCGGTTAACCATCGCTTAACGCCGCGGTCAAAAACTCTACTGAACCGCACGCCCTCAGCCCCTGGCTGACGCCCAGTGCGGCAGGTTTGGCTTGCAACATGCCGAACTCAATTACCGTCGCACCGGAGTCCATCATGAACATTCGTCCGTTCCTGCTCACCACCGCCCTCGCCTGCACCGCGTTTGCCGGGCTGGCCCAGGCCAATGACACCTCCAAGGCTGTTCCCTATGAATACGGCATGCCGCTGCATGTCGCCAAAGTGGTTTCCCTGACCGAGCCGCAGACGCAGGAGTGCAAGGTCATCACCGCCGACATGAAGTACCTCGACAGCACCGGGAAACCGGAAGAAATCAGTTACCGGAAATTATCTGACGCGTGCAGCTTCCAGAACTGACAGAAAGCTCTGATTTGCGGCTTTGCGGTAGGCGAGCACGGGTCTCGAAGAGTATGCTCGGGGCCCTCCTCACTGCCGCAAGGATTCGCCATGCAGTTGTCGTTTCGCACGCTCTCGACCCTCACCTTCTGCCTGTGTTTTCTGCTTTCCTTGGCGTGGGGTCTGGCGCCACAGATGTTGCTGGCGATCTGGAGCATCGAGTATTCGGAGGCAGCTGGATTCGTCGCACGGCGCAGTGCGGTGCTGTTTGCAGCCTTGGGGGTGATGTTTTATCTGGTGCGCAACGCGCCGGTGTCGATCGCGCGCAATGCGCTGAGCAACGGCTTTATCGTCGGCTGTTTTGGCCTGGCGGTGCTGGGGTTTGCTGAATGGCTCAACGGCCACGCCGGCCCCGGGATTCTGCTCGCGGTGCTGGTCGAGTTCGCGCTGGGCCTTGGCTTCTTGCAGGCCCGGCGCGTGACGGTCGAACTGGGTGAAACAGTCGGTTAGACGACTCGGGATCGCGGCACTGAATGATGGATTGCCGTTTGTTGCGCAAGATCCGAGCGCAACCCGGCGATCAGGCCGTTGATTTCGCGACAGCTGTTCAAATGACTGGCATCGATGCCACTCACCTGCAGCTCAACCTGATCGGTCTGGTGATCGCCATACACTTTGACGGTCATCGACAGATCCGGGGACAGCGTGCATTGGCAGCGTTTCGGTAGAAAACTGCTTTCTATGATGTTGCGGAGTTCCAAGGCAGACAGAAACATGGCGAAACCTCTCCTTACTGTGAGACTGCCAATCAAGTATTCACGTCGACCGTTGCCACGGCTTCCCACGGGTGTATCCCCGCTGAATCCCTGGGTGTGACAAGCGGCTGTACTGCGAAATGCCCATTGGAGTGTAGGCGCCCGAACTCGGTGCGCCGCACCAAATCAACGCATAAAACGTGCCTCTCATCGGGTCTTTTCCACCCCCTTGTAAATCAATGACTTGTGCAAAAGGCAGGCCACTGGCCAGTTGCAAAATGCAAGATTCGATCGTGCAGGCACTGCAATTTGCATGCGGCTGGCGGTTTGCATTCATCGCCCTTGGCAGTGAGAATGCCCGTCAACCAACGTACACCCGCCAGGAGGCTTCAATGGGAAATTTCACTGTTTACGCGACCGCCGGCCTGATGCTCGCCAGCCTGTCCACCCTCACCCACGCCGCCAAACTTGAAGACACCGCGCCTTATCCGAAGGCCGAAGCGGGCTTCACTCGCCAGGTCATCCACCTGCCGCAGCAGGCCCAGGAAGAAAACTTCAAAGTCGAAATCCTCGCTGGCAAGACCCTCGAAGTCGACTGCAACCGCCAACGCCTGGGCGGCACCCTCGAAGAGAAAAACCTCGAAGGCTGGGGTTATCCGTTCTACCGCCTGGAAAGAGTCAGCGGCCCGATGAGCACGCTGATGGCCTGCCCGCCCGGCACCCAGAAAAAACGCGCATTCGTGCCGGTGATCGGTGACGGTTTCACCGTGCGCTACAACAGCAAGCTGCCGATCGTGATCTACGCACCGCAGGACGTCGAAGTGCGCTTCCGCATCTGGTCGGCCTCGGACAAGGTTGGCGTGGCCATTCCCGAGTAACTTCAAGCCACAACGCCGCACGCCGCCGCTCGCTCGGCGACATGGCGCAAGCTGTCGAAATTGATATTGGCGCCAGAATCGATGGCGATGAACGTCTGATTCCGTGCGCCGGTTTGCGCCACGTACTGTTTGATGCCCGCGACCGCTAATGCACCTGAAGGCTCGGTGATCGAGCGGGTATCGTCGTAGATATTCTTGATCGCCGCACAGAGCTCATCGTTGCTGACGGTAATGACCTCATCCACGCAGAAGCGGCAAACCTCGAACCCGTAAGCGCCGATCTGCGCCACCGCCACGCCATCGGCGAAAGTGCCCACGTTGGGCAACACCACTCGCTCATCCGCTTGCAGGGCAGCTTTCAGGCAGGCCGAGTGCTCCGACTCGACACCGATGATCCGCACCTCCGGTCGTAGGTATTTCACATACGCCGCGATGCCGGCGATCAACCCGCCACCGCCCACTGGGACGAAGATCGCATCCAGTGCGCCCTGATGCTCGCGCAGGATTTCCATCGCAACCGTGCCCTGGCCAGCGATCACATCTGGATCGTCGAAAGGCGAAACGAACGTTCGCCCAGTCTGCTCAGCCAGTTGCAGCGCGTGGGCCAGGGCAAAGGGAAAGCTTTCACCATGCAATAGCGCCTCAGCCCCGCGACTGCTGACCCCCAGCACTTTCAACTCAGGCGTGGTTGCCGGCATCACAATGGTCGCGGCAATGCCCAGTTCCCGCGCCGCCAGCGCTACGCCTTGCGCATGATTGCCCGCCGACGCCGTGATCACGCCGCGCGCCTTCTGCTCGTCGCTCAACTGCACCAGCTTGTTGTAGGCACCACGGATCTTGAAGGAGAACGTCGGTTGCAGGTCTTCGCGTTTGAGCAGGATCCGGTTGCCCAGCGCTTCGGACAGCGCCGGCGCCGGTTGCAGCGGCGTGCGCACCGCCAGTTCATACACCGGCGCGGCGAGGATCTTTTTCACGTACTGCTCAAGCAGGGCTTGCTGGGCGGGGCTGTAGCGCATGGTCGTCTCCTGACGTTTGATTCGGAACCCCGGAGACAGAAAATGAAAACCCGCCTCTAGGGCGGGTTGGGTGCTGCAGTCGTGAGCTAGCCCGCCAAATGAGGAATGGCGGTAATAATGCTTGGCTGGCAGCGCAGTACGGTGGAAGTCATGGCCCCGAAATTAGCCCGGGCGCTGCAGGCAAGTCAATGGCGAATTTTGCTTTCATTTCGCCAGACGCCTGAGCCCGAACAGCATCCCGCCCGCCCCCAGCAGCATCGCCGCCAGGAACAACGGGTACGACACCCACCACGGCGTGCCGGCGGTCATCATGCTGAATTCCGACATGCCGCCGATGCTCGCAATCAGGTTGAGCGGCAGGAACACCACGTTGATCAGTGTCAGTTTGCGTAGCAGGTTGTTCATGCTGTTGTTCATCAGGTTGCCCCGGGCGTCGATCAGCCCGGAGAACACCGTCGAATAGATTTCCGCCTGCTTGTAGCACTGGTTGTTTTCGATGATCAGGTCGTCGATCAGGCCGATCGCTTCGCTGCCGAAATGCTGTTTTTCCGCGTGATTGCGCAACCGCGTCAGTACCGCGCCGTTGCTGTGCAGGGCGTTGATGTAATAGATCAGGCTTTCGCTGAGGTTGAACATCTGCACCAGATGCTGGTTTTGCATCGAGGCGTTGAATTTCTGCTGCAACTCCCGGGCGACCAGTTTGATCACCTTCAGATGCCCGAGGTAGTGATGGATGTTGTTGAACAGCAGATCCAGCAACACGTCCAGCGGCGTGTTCAGTGGCTGACGTGTGCCGACACCGTGCAGCGGCGTGTCGTCCGTGGCGATCACCAGCAACTGGCCCGGTGAGAACAGCAAACCGCAGGACGACACCTCGAACGCCAGGCTGCCGCCGCCGGAATAGTTTTCCGGGCGTTTCCAGATCAGAAACAAGTGATCGGGGTGAAACTCGATCCGCGACACTTCGTCCGGGTCGAGCGCCGAGGCCAGCGCGTGTTCATCGAGTTTGAAGTGGCTGTGGAGCAAGTCGCGCTCGGCGGCGTCGGGGTCGCTGAACAGCATCACCTCGGCGTCCAGTCGCTCGACCCGCTGCAAACCGCCGTGATTCAGTGCAAAGCTGTTGATCATCGGCCGGTCACCAGGCCTGCCCGCGGCGTTTGAGTTCGAGACGCCGCACGAACTCTTCCAGTACCAGCGAATACAAATCGTCCTGCAGGTAGGCGTCTTCGATGCCTGCGTCGAGGTTCGGGTTATCGTTGACCTCGATTACCACCACCTTGTCGCCGGCCTGCTTGAGGTCAACCCCGTACAAGCCGTCGCCGATCAGGTTGGCGGTCTTCACCGCCAGTTCCACCACCGCGCGCGGCGCTTCGTGAATCGCCAGCGTGCGGCATTCGCCGTTGACGTCCTGGCCCTTGGCCTTGTGGTTGTAGATCTGCCAATGGCCCTTGGACATGAAGTACTGGCAGGCGAAGATCGGTTTGCGGTTGAGCACGCCAATGCGCCAGTCGTACTCGGTGTAGAAAAACTCCTGGGCCAGCAACAGCACCGAATGTTCGAACAGCTCGGCGGTGGCCTCCAGCAAAGCCTCTTGGCTCTCAACCTTGATCACGCCACGGGAGAAACATCCGTCGGGGATCTTCAGTACCAGCGGAAAACCGAGGCGCTCGCCGACCCGCTCGAAGTCTTCGGGTCGCTCCTTGTAAAGAATTTCCGTAGCCGGCATGCCCAGTTGATGGCTGTTGAGCAGGTCGGTCAGGTAGACCTTGTTGGTGCAGCGCAGGATCGACGTCGGGTCGTCCATCACCACCAGACCTTCGCTTTCGGCCTTCTTGGCGAAGCGATAAGTGTGGTTGTCGACGCTGGTGGTCTCGCGGATCAGCAGGCCGTCGTACTCGGCCAGCCTTGCGTAGTCCTTGCGTTCGATCAGCTCGACATCGATGCCCATGCCCTTGCCGACCCGCACAAAGTTTTCCAGTGCGCGGGCGTTGGACGGCGGCAACGCCTCCTGCGGATCGTGCAGGATCGCCAGATCATAACGCGCCACTTGCGGCGAACGCGGTACGCGCCAGATCTTGCGGCTGAAACCGTCCAGCGCATTGGCGAACTGATCTTCCTGATCGTCACGCAACTTGTGCAAGGCACCGGACTTTATGCCTTCGATATGCCATCCGTTAGTTCTGCGAAACTCAACTAACAGAATCGGGCACGGAAATACTTCAAACAATTGCCGGGCCAGATCCTGCAACGGCTCGATATGGGTTTTGCCGAAATAAAGTGTCAGCGTAAAACCTTCGGTATCGCTGTAAAGATGATGACTGAGGGCTTTTTCCAGGGTTTTATCCAGGTCATCCAGCGCCAGACCGTAAAGGGATTTTCGCGTCAGTTCGCTGATGGTGCGCACCGAAGGAATCACCTTGTGCCCGCGCGCTTCAGCCAGCAGCGAGCAGTAATAACCGTGCCCCAGATACTTGTAGCTGCGGCACAGGTTGATCACCTGCACCCGTTTTCCCGGCTCGCTGTCGGGTGGTTGTTCAAGGTATTCCTGGGCCGTCAGGATGTCTTCGCTGGGGAAATACGAGGCCCAGTCTTCCTCGCGTTCGACGATGATCAACACTTGACTGGAAGTCCTGATCTGCGGTTTTAAATAAGTTGCCGGTGGCAAATTTTGACTGGATACTTCGCGCCAATGACCCTGTACCGCTGACATAGAAATTGATCCGTTGGAGAACAAGACCTTTTCTATTAAGCACGAAGTTTTTCGAAAGTCCCGTTTCGTTACGCAACTTTTACGGTGGTCATATGAATGCTGTTTTTCGCCTGGCGGTGGTTGAAGATTTGCCAGCGTTGCTCACGCTGGAGATGCACTGTTTCACCACGGATCGGCTCACCCGCCGCAGTTTCCAATGGATGATCACCCGGGCCAACGGGCAATTGTGGGTGGCCGAACGTGAGGGCCAACTCGCCGGTTATGCGTTGGTGCTGTTTCATCGCGGCACCTCGCTGGCCCGACTGTATTCCATTGCGATTGCCCCCGAGGCGCGCGGCGGCGGTCTGGGCAAGCAATTGCTGCAACGGATCGAGACCTGTGCGCTCGATCACGACTGCGCCTACCTGCGGCTGGAAGTGCGCACCGACAACCCCACCGCCATCGCCCTGTACGAGCGCAACGGTTACCGACGCTTTGCCTTGATCCATGACTACTACGAGGATCACGCCGACGCACTGCGTCTGGAGAAACGCATTCTCCAGCACCGCGACTCACGCAACATCAAGGTCCCCTATTACCGACAAACTACCGACTTCACCTGCGGCCCGGCCTGCCTGCTGATGGCCATGGGTGCGTTGCAGGCCGATCGTTTGCTGGAGCGGCGCGAGGAATTGCAGTTGTGGCGCGAGGCAACCACGGTGTTCATGACGGCTGGCCATGGCGGTTGCAGCCCGCAAGGTCTGGCACTGGCAGCCTGGCGCCGGGGTTTCAAAGTGCGTTTGCAACTGAGCATGAGCGGGCCGCTGTTTCTCGATGGCGTGCGCGATGCGCATAAAAAAGACGTCATGCGCCTGGTCCATGACGAGTTCATGGCGCAACTGAACGACACAGACGTCGATCAGGTCATTGGCGTAACGCTGGACTTGCCCGCATTGCTGACCAACGGCGGTCAGCCCCTGGTGCTGATCAGCAGCTATCGCCTGACCCGGTCCAAATCGCCGCACTGGGTGATCGTCACAGACTGCGATGAAGACTTCGTCTACCTGCACGACCCGGATGTCGATCACAGCCAGCATCGTCAGCCCATGGACTGCCAGCACGTGCCGGTCAGCCATGGGGAGTTCGAGAAGATGTGCCGCTTCGGTCGTGGCAAGTTGCGGGCGGCGGTGGTGCTTTACGCTCGCTCACCCGCGTAAAAGGTTCATTTGAGTCCGATTTTGTACAGCGAACCATCGGACTCATCGGTCAGCACATACAGGTAACCGTCCGGCCCTTGGCGCACATCACGGATCCGCTGCTTCAGTTCGCCCAGCAAGCGTTCCTCATGCACCACCTTGTCGCCGTCGAACTGCAAACGGATCAGCTCCTGCGTCACCAGCGCACCGATGAACACGTTGTGCTGCCAGGGTTTGAAGCGATCGGCATCGTAGAAGGCCATGCCGGTGACGCCCGGGGATTTTTCCCAGACATGGTGCGGCCCTACCGTGCCTTCTGCGGTTTTGCCCTTGGCTTCCGGGATCGGTTGCATGGAATAGTTGATGCCGTGGGTCGCCAGCGGCCAGCCGTAATTCTTGCCGCGCTCGATGATGTTCACCTCGTCGCCGCCGCGCGGGCCGTGCTCGTTTTCCCACAGGGTTCCGGTCCACGGATTGAGCGCGGCGCCCTGGGGATTGCGGTGGCCGTAAGACCAGATCTCCGGGCGCACGCCGGACTGGCCGACAAAGGGGTTGTCATCCGGCACCTTGCCGTCGGGGTAGATCCGCACAACCTTGCCTTGCAGCTTGTCCAGGTCCTGCGCGGTCGGACGGTCGTTGTTTTCGCCCAGGGTAATGAACAGGTAACCGTCGCGGTCGAACACCAGTCGCGAGCCGAAGTGGTTGCCGACCGACAGTTTCGGTTCCTGACGGAAAATCACGTTGAAGTCCTTCAGGGTTTTCAGGTCGTCCGACAGACGCCCGCGCCCGACCGCCGTTCCGGCTTTGTCACCCGCTCCGCCGCCCTCGGCATAGGACAGGTACACGAGGCGATCCTGTTTAAAGTCCGGTGACAGCACCACATCGAGCAATCCGCCCTGCCCTTTGGCCCAGACGTCCGGCACACCGGTGATCGGCGCGGACAGTTTGCCGTCAGCGCCTACCACACGCAGGTTACCGGGGCGCTCAGTCACCAGCATGCCCTGGCGATCCGGCAGGAACGCCAAGGCCCATGGGTGCTTGAGCCCTTGGGTAATCGTTGTGACCTCGAGGGTGCCCTGCTCGCTTTGCAGCTCTTTGGGAGCGGCAGCGAACGCCGGGCTAGTGATCAGTGCACTGGCACACAGGCCGGCCAGAAGGGTTTTACGCAACATGCACGATTCCTTTTGTTCGTGTGAAGGGCTGACAGAAGCGGTTCTGCCATTCAACGGTTGCTCCCGCTGTCACGGGCTGGAGGATTGGGGATGAAGGTGGGTGGCGTGCTCGGGACGGAGCGCAGCGGCTGGCCATTGCCGATGCCGCGGTTTTCCAGGGTCGGCGGGCGTGGTACGGGCACCGTGTTCGGCCCGCGAACAGGCGGAGCGCTGGGCTGGGTGCCCTGCATGCTGTTGGGGTTGGCCCGGCGGATCGGGCTGTTGTAGGGGTTGTTGCTGTTGCCGGTCGGACTTTGCGCCAGCAACAACGGTGAATGCGTGATTGCGCCCTCTGCGTGAACCAGACCACCAGTGAGGGCGAGCAATGCGATGCCAAGCAGGAAACGGTTCATGAACGGCCTCTTTCGATGCACGTGGATTAGAGCCTTCGAGTCCACGCTACGCCCAGGGTTCGGATTTGTTAACCCGTCACCGCTAAACAAGATGTAACACGGCTTGACCTGCCGTTTACCGCCGCACCCTGCAAACAACGGAAACTTTTACGCAGGGCCACGGGTCACCCGAACATCACTCGGAGAACAGCACCATGGCTCGGGCAATCTGGAAAGGCGCAATCAGTTTCGGTCTGGTGCACATCCCCGTTGCGCTGGTTTCGGCGACCTCGTCCCAAGGCGTCGATTTCGACTGGCTCGACAGCCGCAGCATGGACCCGGTCGGCTATAAACGGGTCAACAAGGTCACCGGCAAGGAAGTCACCAAGGAGCACATCGTCAAAGGCGTGCAGTTCGAAAAAGGCCGCTATGTGGTGCTCAGCGAGGAAGAGATCCGTTCGGCACACCCGGTTTCGACCCAGACCATCGACATCTTCGCTTTCGTCGACAGCGAGCAAATTCCGTTGCAGAACATCGACACGCCCTATTACCTGGCCCCGGACAAGCGCGGTGGCAAGGTCTACGCCCTTCTGCGTGAAACCCTGAGCAAAACCCAAAAGGTCGCCCTCGCCCGTGTGGTTTTACACACGCGTCAGTATCTGGCCGCGTTGATGCCCCTGGAGTCGGCATTGGTGCTGGTGAAACTGCGCTGGCCTCAGGAAGTGCGCAGCCTTGATGAACTGGCACTGGGCAGCGAAGTGACCAAACCGCAGTTGGCCAAGGGTGAACTGGACATGGCCAAGCGGCTGGTGGAAGACATGACGGCAGACTGGACGCCCGAGGACTACAACGACGAGTTCGAAAACAAGATCATGGCGCTGGTGGACAAAAAGGCCCATGAAGGCAAGATCGAAGACGTTGAAACCGTTTCCGGTGAGGAAGAGCGCAAATCGGCCGATGTTATCGACCTGACCGAACTGCTCAAGCGCAGCCTCGGCGGGAAAGCCCCGGCCAAACCGGCGAAGAAGACCGCCAGCAAGGCAACACTAGCGAAGAAGACCAAAAGAGCGTCGTGAAAATGAAATCGGGCGACTGCCTTTCAACAGTCGCCCGATGCGTCAGATCAGAATAAAGATCGCCAGCAGTCCGCCGAAGATCGCCCACTTTTCCATGTAATAGAGCTTGCGATTGCGCTTCTTCAGCTCTTTGCCGCGCAGTCGAATCTTGTAGATTTTGGTAAACAATCGGTTGATGCCACCGGTGCGGTCACCCGCGTCGTTCGGTGCACCGGCCGCCGACATCACGGTACGGCTGAACCAGCCGTTGAACGCCGCTGCCCAGCGATACTTCATCGGACGTTCGACGTCACAAAACAGAATGATGCGATTCTGGTCGGTGGTGTTTTCTGCGTAATGAATGAAGGTCTCATCGAACATCACCGCTTCGCCATCACGCCAGTGATAGTTCTCGCCATCGACATTGATGTAGCAACCGGCGTCGTTCGGCGTTTCCAGACCCAGGTGATAACGGTAGGAACCGGCGTAAGGATCGCGGTGACGCACCAGTTTCGAGCCCGGCGGCAATTCTGCAAACATCGCAGCCTTGATCGAGCCGATGCTCTGCACCAGTTCGGTAGTACGTGGGCACAGTTGCAGTGCCGACGGGTGGCTGTCGCCGTACCACTTCAGGTAGAAACGCTTCCAGCCGGTCTTGAAGAACGAGTTGAAACCGACGTCGTCGTACTGATTCGAGCGCTTGATCTCGCCGGCGCGCAGCAGATTGCGGCCTTCCTCGCGGATTTCTTCCCAGTGGGTCTGTAACGGAGTCAGGTCGGGAAAATCCTTCGGATCGAGATACGGCGTGTTGGGCTTTTTCGAGAACAGATAAAGGAAGCAGTTGATCGGTGCCAGAAACGAAGAGTGATCGCTAAGTTGTCGACCGAGCTTGTGGCGCACGCGACCACGCAGATGAACGTATGCAATGGAAATGACATATACAGCGGCAATGATGAGTTTCACGGAAATCGTCACACGTCAGAAGTGAGCAAACTGCGCGCCTTCAGGGCTGTGGCCCAAGGTCTGTGGCAGTGGTCTGAAATCAAAAAAAACGTCCCGGTGGCGCATCCTTGAGCCCATGCCGGACAAGGCATTGGGTGAATGGATGGCATTTTAGCCACAGTTTGTAACCAATAGTGAACACTCGTCTGTGAAAAACTGTCCCGCGATCGCGCCAAACGGCAATCGGGATGTCACCGCCCTATCGTTTAAAGAGCCAGACCAGTACAATCGCCGCCAAACTTTACGCGCCCCCCTTGGTTGATGACGGGATTGTCCCGCCTCAGCGCACTTCGACTCGGGCCAAGCGCTCCGGCTGCACCCTCGCTACTCAGCACGCTTCGCAGGAAAAACCTTTGATTTCTACAGCTAACATCACCATGCAGTTCGGCGCCAAGCCGCTGTTTGAAAACGTTTCGGTCAAATTCAACGGCGGCAACCGCTACGGCCTGATCGGCGCCAACGGTTGCGGCAAGTCGACCTTCATGAAAATCCTCGGCGGCGACCTCGAGCCGTCCGGTGGCCAGGTCATGCTGGAGCCGAACATTCGCCTGGGTAAATTGCGCCAGGATCAGTTCGCCTACGAAGAATTCACCGTGATCGACACCGTGATCATGGGTCACGAGGAGCTGTGGAAGGTCAAGGCCGAGCGTGACCGCATCTACTCGCTGCCGGAAATGAGCGAAGAAGACGGCATGGCCGTGGCCGAGCTGGAAACCGAGTTCGCCGAGATGGACGGCTACACCGCCGAATCCCGCGCCGGTGAACTGCTGCTGGGTCTGGGTATTCCGCTGGAACAGCATTTCGGCCCGATGACCGAAGTGGCTCCGGGCTGGAAGCTGCGTGTTCTGTTGGCCCAGGCACTGTTCTCCGATCCGGAAGTGCTGCTGCTCGACGAACCGACCAACCACCTGGACATCAACACCATCCGCTGGCTGGAAACGATTTTGACGGCGCGTAACAGCACCATGATCATCATTTCCCACGACCGTCACTTCCTGAACAGCGTCTGCACCCACATGGCCGACCTGGACTACGGCGAGCTGCGTCTGTTCCCGGGCAACTACGACGAGTACATGACCGCGGCGACCCAGTCCCGCGAGCAACTGCTGTCGGACAACGCCAAGAAGAAAGCCCAGATCGCCGAACTGCAAACGTTCGTCAGCCGCTTCTCGGCCAACGCCTCGAAAGCCAAGCAGGCCACTTCCCGTGCCAAGCAGATCGACAAGATCCAGCTGGCCGAAGTCAAGCCATCGAGCCGCGTGAGCCCGTTCATCCGTTTCGAACAGACCAAGAAGCTGCACCGCCAGGCCGTGACCATCGAGCAGATGTCCAAGGGCTTCGACGGCAAGACCCTGTTCAAGAACTTCAGCTTCACCGTTGAAGCCGGCGAGCGCGTGGCGATCATCGGCCCGAACGGCATCGGCAAGACCACCCTGCTGCGCACGCTGATGGGCGAACTGACCCCGGACGCAGGCACGGTGAAGTGGACTGAAAGCGCGGAGCTGGGCTACTACGCTCAGGACCACGCCCACGACTTCGAAGACGACGTCAGCCTGTTCGACTGGATGGGTCAGTGGACTCAGGGCGAGCAAGTGATCCGTGGCACCCTCGGTCGCATGCTGTTCTCCAACGACGAGATCCTCAAGTCGGTGAAGGTGATTTCCGGTGGTGAGCAAGGTCGCATGCTGTTCGGCAAGCTGATCCTGCAAAAGCCGAACGTACTGGTAATGGACGAACCGACCAACCACCTGGACATGGAATCGATCGAGGCGCTGAACCTGGCGCTGGAAAACTACCCGGGCACGCTGATCTTCGTCAGCCACGACCGTGAGTTCGTATCGTCCCTGGCCACCCGCATCATCGAGCTGAGCCCGAACGGCGTGACCGACTTCAGCGGCACCTACGACGATTACCTGCGCAGCCAAGGCGTAGTGTTCTGAGTCGAATCGAGCGGTAAACAGAAAGCCCTGTCCTTGTGACAGGGCTTTTTTTTGCTCATTGCTGATCGTTCCCACGCTCTGCGTGGGAATGCCTCAAGGGAGGCTCCGTGTTCCAGCTCTCGAATGGGACGCAGAGCGTCCCGGGCTGCATTCCCACGCGGAGCGTGGGAACGATCAACATGAGGCCGTGGGTGCGTGGTGCGTGGAATCGATCGTTAGCCTGCTTTCTTTTATTTCAGCGCCACGCCATGATGCGGACTCTCCCACCGCCGCCCGCGAACGAGTTCTCATGTCTGCGCAGCAACAGCCACCGCAAAGCTCCATGGCGATCACCCTGCAGATCGTCTCCATCGTTTTCTATACCTTTATTGCCTTCCTCTGCATCGGCCTGCCGATTGCGGTGCTGCCCGGTTACGTGCACGAACAACTGGGTTTCAGTGCCGTGATCGCGGGGCTGGTGATCGGTTCGCAATACCTGGCCACTCTGCTCAGTCGGCCCATGGCCGGGCGCATGTCGGATACCGTCGGGACCAAACGGGCGATTGTTTACGGCTTGTCGGGGATCGTACTCAGCGGCTTGTTGACGCTTGTCTCTACGTTGCTGCAGGACTTCCCGCTGACGAGCCTGATCATCCTGATCGCCGGGCGCTTGCTGCTCGGTATCGCGCAAGGATTGATCGGCGTCGGCACCATCAGTTGGTGCATGGGTCAGGTAGGGGCGGAACATACCGCCCGTTCCATCGGCTGGAACGGCATCGCCTCTTATGGCGCCATCGCCATCGGCGCGCCGTTGGGTGTGCTGATGGTGGCCGACTACGGCTTTACCAGCCTCGGGATCGCGCTCTCGGTATTGGCCGCTGGCGCCCTGTTGCTGATCCGCAACAAGCCTTCGGTGCCGGTGGTGCGCGGCGAACGCCTGCCGTTCTGGAATGTATTCGGACGCATTGCACCGTTCGGCGCCAGTCTGAGCCTGGCTTCCATCGGTTACGGCACCCTGACCACCTTCATCACCCTGTATTACCTCAATCGCGGCTGGACCGGCGCGGCGTACTGCCTGACGGTATTCGGTGTGTGCTTCATCCTGTCGCGACTGCTGTTCATTTCAGCCATCGCACGTTTTGGCGGTTTTGCGTCCGCCATCGCCTGCATGGCCATCGAGACCGTCGGACTGTTGCTGCTGTGGCTCGCACCCTCGACCGCGTACGCCTTGATCGGCGCAGGCCTGGCCGGATTCGGTCTGTCGCTGGTGTATCCAGCGCTGGGCGTTGAAGCGATCAAGCAGGTTCCCAACTCCAGCCGTGGTGCCGGGCTGAGTGCCTATGCGGTGTTTTTCGATCTCGCACTGGCGATTGCCGGCCCGTTGATGGGCGCGGTGGCGTTGAATCTGGGGTATTCGTGGATTTTCCTGATCGCTGCACTGCTGTCCGTCACCGGACTGGCGCTGACGTTATGGCTCAAGCGTCGGGCAATGGCCTGAGCCTTTACTGATCCGCCGTCTGCATCCCCGCGCGGGTCGGCCTGCCCAGAGCGTGGGAGAAGAACCGCCCGGCCTCGGAAATCAGGTTGCGATGGATGTCTTCGCGATCCACGCCATCGGCATCGGTGCACAGCGCCGGCATGGCGAGGATCTGCTCTTCGGTGCACGGCGCCATGAACACAAAGTGCCCTGCCCCGGCCAGCAATTTGAAGTCGGGCGCGGTCGGCAGCTTGCGCGCCAGGGCGGCGGCGTTTTTGTCGAAGGCCACCAGTTTGTCGCCGTCACCGCTGTAGAGCAGCACCGGCACGTGAACATCGGCGAGGGTGTGACGACCAAACTTGAGGCTCAGCGGTGCCATCAACAGCAGCGCATGCACGCGCGGATCGGCCACCGGTTGCAGATCGTCGCGATCGACAATCAACTCACCCTGGGTGTTGCAGGCGTCGCGGTCGTCCGGGCGTTCCTGGCAGTAACGGCGCAGACGATCCAGATCAGGCTGTGCGCCGGACAGAATCAACGCGGTCTCGCCGCCTGCCGAATAACCAATGACGCCAACCTGATCAGCATTCACGTACGGCGCGAGCATGCGGTCGCCCAACGTGGCGGTAATGGCTTCGGAAATCTGGATCGGCCGGCCGTAAAGGTTGCTCAGCGTACCGAGGCGGCTGTGATCCTTGGAGTTGTCGCCGGGGTGAATCACCGCCACCACCACAAAGCCCTTGCGTGCCAGTGACGTGGCCAGGTCGTGCAGCGCCAAGGGCGTGCCGGTGTTGCCGTGGGACAGCATCAGCATCGGGAAGCGGCCGATGGCGACTTTGGTGTCTTCGCCGGCCTCGACCGAATAGCCTTCGAGCAGGCTCATGTGTTCGCGATCGCTGGAGGGATAGAACGCGATGGCACGCATCGGTTGCAGGTCGAGCGGGTCGAGGAACGTCATCTCGTGATAGCCGACGCTCCAGCGTGGGTGCTGCCCGGGCGCAGCGTGCACTGAATTCAGGCTGCCGAGCAGGCAAATCAGTAACGCTGCACAAAGACGCATCATGGGATGCCCCACCCTGTTGTTACTCAATCGAAAGATCCGTTGTGTTCGACGCCCGAAATTCGGTAATCCGGCGCGGCGTGCACTCAGACGTTGATCATCAGACTGCATAACCCGGGCCAGATTATGTAACAGTCAGAAACAAAAAACTCCGTATCTGGCCCTTGCGGAACCAGAATACAGAGTTTTTTGGAATTTGCCTGAACAGGAGCTGTTCTTTACGCAAGCCTTACGCGGCGGCGAACAGCTGCTCGCTGATCTTCGCTTGCGCGGCGCTCATGGCGTTGTTGCGCACTTCTTCGCCGTAGGCCAGGCCTTCGGCACGCACGACTTCGATGTCGGTGATGCCGAGGAAGCCAAAGACCAGTTTCAGGTAGTCTTCGTGCGCCACGCCCGAAGCTTGACCAGCGTGGATGCCGCCAGCGGTGGACACGATCACCACTTTCTTGCCACCGCACAGGCCTTCAGGGCCGGCTTCAGTGTAGCGGAAGGTCTGGCCGGCAACGGCAATGCGGTCGATCCAGGCTTTGAGCTGGGTCGGCACGGTGAAGTTGTACATCGGTGCAGCGACGACGATGGCATCGGCGGCGATGAATTCGGCCAGGGTGGTGGCGCTCAGTTCGGCTTCGTGCTGTTGTGCGGCGTTGCGCAGTTCAGCGGTGGTGCCGGCGGCAACCAGAGTGGTCGACGAGAAGTGGCTGATGGCGTCGGCGGCCAGGTCGCGGTAGGTCACGACAGCGCTTGGCTCGGCGGCTTGCCAGGCTTGAGTCACTTGACTGCTCAGCTGACGGGAAGCGGAGTTGTCGCCCAGAATGCTCGAATCGATGTGCAGCAGTTTCATGTGGAATCTCCTGGAATGAATCGCCGGTGGCGACGGAATGGAGACAATCCTACCGACGAAACCAATAGCTGATTAGACGGCAACAATGCGATAGTTTGTCCCACTGATAGAACAGTCGGATTTCCCCATGCAAGACCTCAACGATCTCTACTATTTCGCCAAAGTGGTCGAGGCTGGCGGATTCGCCGCCGCCGGCCGCTTGCTGGGCATTCCCAAGTCACGCCTTTCACGGCGCATCGCCGAGCTGGAAGAACGCCTCGGCGCACGCTTGCTGCAACGCACCACTCGCCAATTGAAGCTGACGGCGGTCGGCGAACGCTATCTGCGTCACTGTCAGGCAATGCTGCTGGAAGCGGAAATGGCCGACGAGACGGTCGCCAGCATGTCCAGCGAGCCTCGCGGACGCCTGCGCGTTTCAAGCCCTACCGGGCTGGCCCATGAAATGCTGCCAGTGGTGATCAGCAATTTCCTTGGCAAATACCCTCAGGTGCAGCTGGAAGTCACCCTGATCAATCGCCGGGTCGACCTGATTACCGAAGGCATCGACGTGGCCCTGCGCGTGCGCGAACACGGCGATGAAGAACCGATGCTGGTGACCCGCCGCCTGCGGCAAGCGCAAATGGTGGTGGTGGCTAGCCCTTCCTTTATACAAGGCGTGGAAATCAATCATCCGCAAGACTTGAAGAACTTGCCGGTGTTAGGCGCTTTGGAGGCCGACCGCATGGTGCATGTGCGCCTGCTCGATCAGCATGGCAAGAGTTGCGATCTGGCGCTGGAGGCACGACTGGGGATCGACGATTTCATCGTGCGCAAGGCGTGTGTGCTGGCCGGCCAGGGTTTCACCCTGTTGCCGATGATGTATTGCGAAGCCGAGTTGAATAACGGCACGCTGGTGCAATTGTTGCCGGACTGGTCACTGCCTGGCGGCTGGCTGCAAGCGGTGTATCCGCATCGGCGCGGGGTGATGCCGGCGGTGCGCGCGTGGATCGATCATCTGGTCGAATCGTTCAATGCCTGTGGAGAACGGCTGTTATGAAACAAGGAAAGATGAGCGAGAAGGACGTCGCAGAGTTCTGCCTGGCCCTGCCCGGCGCCCGGGAAGACTACAAATGGGGTGGCGTGCGGGTGTTTTCGATTGCCGGCAACAAGATGTTCGCCTTGCAGGGATTGCGCGGTGATTCGCTGGCATTCAAGGTCGACAAGGACCTGTTTCTCGGTCATTGCGACCGGCCGGGCATTCACCCGGCGCCGTATCTGGCCCGGGCGCAATGGATCATCATGCACCCGCCCTACCCGCTGGGCGCCGAGGAACTGCAAGGGTTGCTGCAGCGTTCTCATCAACTGGTGGTGAGCAAGCTGCCCAAGCGCGTGCAGGTCGGGCTGTTGCTCTAGAACAGCGCCAGCAGGTTGGAACCGAGGAACAACTGATCGATCCAGAACATCTGGTGCAACGCCACGATCATCCAGAACAGCACCTGAAACGACACCTTGCGCGTCTTGTGCCGGAAGACCTGCTGGGCGATCAACGCGCCAGGCCAGCCGCCGGCCAGTTCCACGGCGTGCAGGATGTTCTCCGGCGTACGCCAGGCGTCGGCGCGGGCCTTGCGCTTGTCCGCCCAGTACAGGAAAAACGCCAGCACGCTGACCAGCCCGTAAGCCGTCAGCGGTACCAGGGAAATCCCGCGCAGCCACATCGACAGCGAGCCGGACAACGGCAAGGCGCAGACGATCAGCAGCACCACCAGCTTCAATTTCAGATGCTGAACATTGCCACCGGAAGGTCCGCGTTCCGGGCGACGTGCGCGGGAATCACTCATGGCTGGGCGGCCGTCCAGTCGACCCAGCCGAACTGCCAGGTCGCCAGAATCACCAGACCGAAGACGATCCGATACCAGGCGAACGCCGCGTAGCTGTGGCTGCCAATAAACTTGAGCAAACCGCGCACGGCGATCATGGCGAAGATGAAGGCCGTGACAAAACCGATGGCGAACACCGGAAAATCTGCCGGTACGAACAGGTCGCGATACTTGTAGCCCGAGTACACCGCCGCACCGACCATGGTGGGCATCGCCAGGAAGAACGAAAACTCGGTGGCGGTTTTGCGCGACAGGCCGAACAGCAGGCCGCCGATGATGGTCGAGCCAGAGCGCGAGGTGCCGGGGATCATTGCCAGGCACTGGGCGAAGCCAATCTTCAGTGCATCCGTCCAGCGAATCTCGTCGACCGTTTCGGCATGGACTTCATGCTGACGCTGTTCGGCCCACAGCATCACGATCCCGCCCACCACCAGCGCGGCGGCAACGGTGATCGGGTTGAACAGGTAGTGATGAATCAAGTCGGCGAAGATCACCCCCAACACCACGGCGGGCATGAAAGCGATCAGCAGGTTGACCGTGAAGCGCCGCGCACTCGGCTGGGTCGGCAAGCCGATGACCACGTCGAGAATCTTGCGTCGAAACTCCCAGACCACCGCGAGAATCGCGCCGAGCTGAATGATGATGTTGAACGCCATGGCCCGCTCGCCTCCGAAATCGAGCAAGTCGGCAACAATGATCTGGTGTCCGGTACTGGAAATGGGCAAAAACTCCGTCAGCCCCTCTACAACTCCAAGAATTAGTGCCTGCAAGGCCGTCCAAAGATCCATCAATCCCCCAGAGAGCGATGCGCAGCGGCATGCTCCGATAGTATTTTTTACGTTCACTTCGTTCAGCGTAGCTGGTTGTAGCTGTACCGATTCCGCACGCGCAGGATCC
The DNA here is from genome assembly GCF_004368175.1 of Pseudomonas sp. CH235. Taxonomy (NCBI): domain Bacteria; kingdom Pseudomonadati; phylum Pseudomonadota; class Gammaproteobacteria; order Pseudomonadales; family Pseudomonadaceae; genus Pseudomonas; species Pseudomonas sp. CH235. The sequence goes on along the minus strand of NZ_RRZJ01000001.1, from coordinate 107,656 downwards.
ACACGAAACAGTCAAAATTCCGTGAAAAATCAATTTGGATTCAGGTTTTCACGCGCGGGGCCGAAATCCTAACAGACAAGTCGTAATCGCGCTGCCGCGTTCTACGACTTGGGTCGCGTATGCCCGGTCACCGAAACGTGGTTGGATGCTGGCGGTGGTTTATTACAAGAAAAAGAATCCGGAGTGACAGCGTTATGAACAGCTTGCGCAGTGTGTCGATCAGCCGACGCTTGTGGCTCATCTTGATTGTGGCGGTGGTCATGCTCCTGACGTTGGGCGTGTTGATGCTCAAGCAGATCCACGATGACCTGTATCACGCCAAGGCCCAGAAAACCCAGCATGTGGTGCAGACCGCCAGCGGTTTGCTGACCTACTACCAAGGCCTCGAAGCGGCAGGCACCCTGACCCGCGACGTGGCGCAGAAACAGGCGCTGACCGCGATCCGCGGCCTGCGTTATGACCAGAACGACTACTTCTGGATCAACGACCTCACGCCCGTGATGGTCATGCACCCGACCAACCCAAAGCTTGAAGGCCAGAACCTCTCGGCGATACGGGATCCGGACGGTTTTGCGGTGTTCAACGAAATGGTCGCCATCGCCAAGGCCAAGGGCGCCGGCATGGTCGATTATCGCTGGCCCAAACCCGGCGCCAGTGAACCGGTGGCCAAGACCTCCTACGTGAAACTGTTCGAGCCGTGGGGCTGGGTCATCGGTTCGGGCGTGTACGTCGACGACGTGCAGGCCGAGTTTCAGGGGCAGGTGATCAAGGCGTCGGTGGTCGGGCTGGTCATCGCGGTGATCATGGCGCTGCTGGTGATCCTGATCGCGCGCAGCATCGTCCGCCCGTTGCAGGAAACCGTGAACGCCATGGCCAACATTGCCAGCGGCGAAAGCGATCTGACTCGCAGCCTCGACACCCACGGCCAGGACGAAGTCACTCAACTGGCCCATCACTTCAATGCCTTCACCGCCAAGCTGCGCCGGGTGATCGGTGACTTGCAGGTGTCCGCCAGCGCACTGGGCCAGTCATCCAGCGATCTGGGCAACGACGCGGCGCAGGCCCAGCAACGCAGCCATCAGCAGTCGCAGCAAATGGAGCTGGTGGCCACCGCCGTCAACGAAGTGACCTACGGCGTGCAGGACGTAGCGAAGAACGCCGAACACGCCGCCAGCGAAATGCGTGACGCCGAAGCCCAGGCCCAGCAGGGCCAGATCAACATCGACGGCAGCCTGCAACAGATCGACAAGCTCTCCGGCACCATCGATCAGGCCGTCGAAGTCATTCGTACGCTGGCGACCGAAAGCACGCAGATCGGCAGCGTGCTGGAGGTGATCCGCTCGATCGCCGAGCAGACCAACCTGCTGGCCCTCAACGCCGCGATTGAAGCGGCTCGCGCCGGCGAACAGGGTCGCGGTTTTGCGGTGGTGGCCGACGAAGTGCGTTTGCTGGCGCAACGCACGCAGAAGTCCACGGCGGAAATCCAGACGATGATCGAACGCCTGCAAAACCACTCCGAAGCCGCCGTGAAGGTGATCGGCGACAGCAGCAAGGCTTCGCAACTGACTATAGAACAGGCCGGCCTGGCCAGTGCGAGCCTGAATGCCATCGGCCAGGCCCTGCGCAACCTCAATGGCCTGAACGCCTCGATTGCCAGCGCAACGCTGCAACAGGCGCACGTGGTCGAAGACATCAATCAGAACGTTACCCAGGCAGCGGGCTTGTCCCACAGCACCGCGCTGGCGGCCGAGCAGTCGAGCGTGGCGAGTGTGAAACTCGGCCAGCTCAGCGAACAACTGAACGGGCTGCTGCGCCAGTTCCGCGTCTGATCCGTGCAACAGGTGGGAACTCGTTTCCCACCTGTTTTTCGGTACAATCCGCTCCCTCTTTTATTTCCCCCCAAGGATCCTGCATGTCCGGGCTTGAACTGTTTGCGGCCGCCCTCGGCGTGATCGCCGTGTGGCTCACGGTCAAACAGAACCCGTGGTGCTGGCCGATCGGGCTGGTCATGGTGTCGCTCTACACTTGGGTGTTCTTCGAGGTGAAGCTGTATTCGGACATGCTGCTTCAGGTGGTTTATGCCGGGCTGCAAATCTATGGCTGGTGGCAGTGGACGCGGGCCGGAACGATGCATGACGGGCGCGAAGTCAGCCGGCTCGACAATCGCTCGATTGTGCAGGGGCTGGTGATCGGGGCAGTGGGCAGTCTGTTGCTGGGCGCGGCCATGGCCCACTGGACTGACGCTGCGCAACCGTGGCTCGACGCGGCGCTGACCGGTTTCAGCCTGGTCGCGCAATTCTGGATGGCCCACAAGCGCCTGCAATGCTGGGCGCTGTGGTTCGTGCTGGATGTGATCTTCGTCGGGCTGTTCCTCTATAAAGGGCTGTACCTCACGGCGGCGCTGTATGCCCTGTTCACCCTGATCGCGGTGCAAGGCTGGCGCGAATGGCGTGCCGATCCGGCGTTGCAACGATGAAAGTAATCGTTCTGACCGGCCCCGAATCCACGGGCAAGAGCTGGCTGGCGGCTGGAATCCAACAGCAGTTCGGCGGTTTGCGGGTGGACGAGTATGTGCGCTGGTTCATCGAGCAGAACCAGCGGGATACTTGCCTGGCCGATATCCCCGAGATCGCGCGCGGCCAGTTGCAATGGGAAGACGCGGCACGCACGCAGCAGCCGCAATTGCTGATTCTCGATACCCATCTGTTGAGCAACATTCTGTGGAGCCAGACCCTGTTCGGCGACTGCCCGCCCTGGCTGGAAACCGAATTGCTGGCCCGTCATTACGACTTGCACCTGCTGCTCTCCCCCGAGCAGATCGAGTGGACGGACGATGGTCAGCGCTGCCAGCCCGATTTCAGTGAACGGCTCGCGTTCTATCAGGCCACCCGGACCTGGCTGGAAATCCATCACCAACCCTTGCAGATCATTCAGGGCAACTGGCTCGAACGCCAGCAGCAAGCCTTCGACGCGGTCCGCGCCCTGCTCGCGGACTGACCCGGTTTTCGGGGCGTTTGCCCCGCCGCAGCCCCCTGTTTTGGGGCCAAAGTGTCCGTTCCTGAAACACTCTTTCGGGTGCAAAGTGCCCGTCTCAGCGCCCTTCATGCCTTTGTCATCCGACTTGTTACGCGGTTGAAACACTGCCCTGCAAACCCTTGTTCCAGAGCTTTGCAATGGCTATGGGGGGCGGGGAAGGTCCTGGCCTGTTTCAGCGTTGAAACAGTTTTTGTATCAGCCCTGCGCTAATCCAACCCAAGGCACTGAAATTCAAAGATATTTCAAAAGCGGCACAGCTTTCGCTCTCACCTTCACAACGCTGACCAGGCCAGCCCACTGAAGAAGGAATTGCCACCGTGGGAAATATCAAAAAAGCCTTTACCTGCCTTCTGCTGATCGGATCAGCCGCCAGCCCGTTTCTCAGTTTCAACGTTCAGGCAGAAGGCAATGGCGTGATCGTGCTCAATCGTGACGTCCAGCCGATCCCGATCGGCCGCAGCGGCGGCAAAGACCCGTACCCCACCACCGTCAATGCCAATCCTTCGGGCCGCATCGGTCAAGCAATGACCAGCACCGAACTCAACGACGGTGAATTTGCCAGTGTAGCCAGCGGCTCCTCGATTCGCGGCAGCATCACCACCCCGACTTCGAACATCCCCGGCATGAACACTGTAACCAACCCCAATGGTTTGCCAGGCATGGGAGGTGGTCACGGCGGCGGCGCCGGCGGCTCGATCTCCAATACCGTCAACCGTGCCATGAGCTCCGGTCTTGCTCCGCTGACCCGTATGGCTGGAGGCCAATAAATGAATCGCTCTCTGCTCCTGTTCGCCCTCCTCGGCTGCACCAGCGTCATGGCCGACCCAAGCTCTGTGAACAACGCGAACATTCAAGACACCGGCATCCAGTATCGCGGCAACTACAACGTCAACCAGGCGGCAGGCGACCAGATGCAACAGACCAATACCAAAGCAATCGCCATTGGCACCAATGCCAGTGCGACCACCAGTGTCATCCAGCACATCAACACACCCGCCGAGCGCACTGGCAATGCCAGCGCCACCATTGGCGGCAACTCTTTCAGCAATGGCAACGGAATCCTGGGCGTGAATCAGGGCGCCGGGGCCAACAACCAGATGGCCAACGTTACGCGCGTCAGCATCAGTGCTGCCCCGCAGAGCGTTGACGATAGCGCCCTTTCCCAACAGAACGTGGCGTTGTTACCGAGCTCAGGAGCAACTGGCACCTCACCCGGCAGTCGCCAGGTCACGACAAGTGATCAGGCCTTCACCGGCAGCCGAGGGGTAATCCAGGTGAACCAGAGTGCCGGGGTGGGGAACCGAATGGCTAACACCCTGAGCATCCGGGTCGCTGACTGACCCAAACAACAAAAGCAGTGCAATTAGAAAGTACCAACACTTAACCAACTAATAAGCACGACGGAGAAACACCATGAAACCTACAATGGCCCTCAAACCACTGGTTTTCGCACTCGCAGCAGTGATGGCAATCGCAGCACAGGCAGGCGGTCGTGATGATAATCACGGTCATGGTAACGGGCATGGCAACCATGAACCAAAAGGCCCAACCCTGGAACAACTGCTGCAAATCGGCGCTGGCGCCGGGGCGGCAGTGCTCGACACGCAAAGCAGCTCTGGCAACCTGGTCGGCAACCAAGGCACCAAAAATGATGCCTCCGTCCGCGACTCGGCCAATGGCACCAACGGCAACGTTGGCATGAACAACACCGCCGGCGATGGCAACCAGCAAGACAATGCCGCCGCTCTGGCCACTGCCGATGAAAGTTTCATCTTCGGCTCTGCGGTGTCGGTCTCCAGCGCAACTCAAGTCAACACCAACAACGCCGTTGCGAACTACTCCACCACAAACAACGCCAACCTCAACAACGTGGGTAACGGCGGTTCCGGCAACATTGGCGTGAACAACAGTGCCGGCAACTTCAACCAACAGAAAAACAACCTGGCAATTGCTGTATCGGGTGGTCGTGTAGCTAACGCCGCTGCTGCTGCGAACCAAACCTCCACTGGCCTGACCGTAGCCAACAACGGCACTCAAACCTACAAAAAAGATACCCTCACCGGTACTTTCGCCGGGGCTGGCGCGTTCTACGCGAAGGGCACTGCAAAAATCGAAGACGACGATCACGGTCATGGCGGATATGGCAATAACGACAGAGGCCATGGTGGCGACAAAGATCAAAAAGCCAAATTCGAAGCAGTGGGCGTCTTTGGCCTGGCAGGTGTGACCACTCAACAAGTGATGACCCCTGATGGCTGGAAAAACCCTGTGACCAACAACGCTTCCATCTCCAATGTTGGTAACAACTTCTCGGGTAACGCTGGTTACAACAACGCCGCTGGTGTTGGCAACCAACAAAGCAACTCGCTGTCCATCGCCGCAGGTTGCAAAGCCTGCATGTAATCGCGATCGAAACGAAAGCCCCGGAAACGGGGCTTTTCCTCAGTCCCAAAGGCGTATCGATCATGCGTAAGACTGCCCTCCTCGCTCTGCTTTGCTTCTGCGGCCTGACCCAGGCTGCCCAGATGCCCGTTGCCGCCCTGCCTGGCGGCACACTCGTCTACAAGAACGTGCAAAGCATTCGTGAGCGCAAGTTTGCCGACATCGTCGAACAGAAAACCGACTTCAGCTGCGGCGCCGCCGCACTGGCCACGGTATTGCGCCAGGCTTATTGGCTCGACGTCGATGAGGAGCACATCATCAAAGGCATGCTGGTCAACGCTGACCAGGACCTTGTTCGTACTCAGGGTTTTTCCATGCTGGACATGAAACGCTACATAGAAAGCATCGGCATGCGCGCCAGGGGCTACAAGATTCCGCCGGAAAAACTCGACGCAGTCACGATCCCGGTGGTGGTACTGATGGAAATTCGCGGCTACAAGCATTTCGTGGTGATGCAGCGGGCGGACAAGGATTGGGTTTACATCGGAGACCCGGTTTTAGGACACAAACGCTACTCCCATGATGACTTTGTCAAAGGTTGGAACGGCATTGTCTTTGCCATCGTCGGCCCCGGATATGACAAGGCCAATGCCTTGCGCAGCCCTCCGGTACCGGTGACGGCCAAAAACAAGCTGGATGCCTTCAACCCGGTCAAAGATGCTGAATTGATGGACTTCGGGTTCATACAGAGCGACTTCTTTTAATCGCCGATTACAAGAGTGGGGCTGGATGTCCCGGGAGCAGCAGATGAAAACCTCATACTGGCTGGCCGCCGCCTGCCTGGCAGCGAGCGCGTCAGGCTATGCCAATGCAGGATTCAAACCCATCGAAATCAAGGACCAGGAGCTCGCTGAGCTACGCGGTCGCTATGTCATGCCGGGCCGGATCATCAGCTTCGGTGTCGTCATGAGCAGTACCTGGCGCAACGCCAGTGGAGATCTGATCGGGGCCTCGGCCACGATGCAATTGCAGGCAGCTTCGGTAAAACCCGAATTCTACGTCTCGACCATCAAGGAACACGGCAATGGCAGTACCCCGGAACTGGGGACTGGCTCGGTCGTGGGTGGCGCGGGACTCAACTCCAGCCAGGGCGTGACGCAGAGTGTGCGCGCCGCTGGCGACGGCAACGCCGCCTACAACAACGTTGCGATCAACGTCAAAGAAGCCAGTCAGGCACCTGCACTGATGCCTGCCCAGGGCCAGGCCTTGATGGCCGGCCAGACCATTTCCGGCAGCAACGGCGCTGGCAGCGTCGCGGTTTCAGCCACAAATGGCGGAGTGCAAATGGCCATTCAGGCCTCCGGCAATCAGGGTACAGCCTTGCAACAGGTCGCCCAGGGCGGACTGCTGCAAAACACCCGTTTGCTGGGTAACGCGAACGTAGTCAACAACCTGACACAACTCAACGTTGTCCTTAACAATAACGGCATGAGTGCCGGCGCACTGGACTGCAACCTGACTCAACTCAGGGCACTACGCAACATCGGATATTGAACTACGCTGAGTCTCGATCATTGGGCTTAAAGGGACGGCTTATTCATGTATCGATCAGTATCACTGCGTGCCGCTGTATGTTTGAGTACTCTTCTACCCGCGGCGATGTTGCAAGCGGCACCCGACGCAGATGTAGAAGCCCTGAAACAGGAACTTCTGGAGCTGAAACAACGATACGAAGTACAACAAAAAGCCCTGGCGGTACTCGAACAACGGGTCCGCCAGGTCGAAGAACAACCCGCCTCCCCACCTCCTAAACGCCTGGCCAAATCGCCTTCGGACATGAAAGGCAACCGGGTGGCCGCAGGGACCGGGGCTGCAGCAGCGTCGGGGGGCGCCGCCGGGGGCAGTGGCGCGTCCTATGGCCAGTCGCTGGCCGACGATTCGCAACCGGCACAGAGTGTGTCCAACCTGTACGACGAAGCCAGCGGCTTTTTTGGCGGCGGCAAGTTCAGCTTTGAAACCGGCGTGACCTATTCACGCTACGACACCCGCCAGCTGATTCTCAACGGTTTCCTCGCCCTGGACTCGATTTTCCTCGGCAACATCAACCTCGACCGGATCAAGGCCGACACCTGGACCCTCGACCTGACGGGACGCTACAACTTTGACAACCGCTGGCAGTTCGACCTGAACGTGCCGGTGGTCTACCGTGAATCGACCTATCAGTCCGGCGGCGGCAACGGAGGGGCCTCAAACGTCACCACCGAACAGGACGTAAGCCGCGATCCGACTATCGGCGACGTCAACTTCGGCATTGCGTACAAGTTCCTGGACGAGTCGGTCAATACCCCGGACGCCGTGGTTTCCTTGCGGGTCAAGGCGCCTACGGGCAAGGACCCGTTCGGGATCAAGCTGCGCCAGACCGATGCCAACTCGAACCTGTTCGTGCCTGACACCCTGCCCACCGGCAACGGCGTCTGGTCGATCACCCCGGGCATCTCGCTGGTCAAGACGTTTGACCCGGCCGTGCTGTTTGGCAGCCTGTCCTACACCCATAACTTCGAGGAATCGTTCGACGACATCAGCTCGACCGTCAACCAGAAAAACCCGGGCAAGGTACGCATCGGCGACAGCTTCCAGATTGGCGCGGGTGTTGCCTTCGCTCTGAACGAGAAGATGAGTATGTCGTTCTCCGTCTCTGACCTGGTGCAACGCAAGAGCAAGCTGAAACAGGATGGCGGGGATTGGGAATCGGTGGTGTCCAGCGACGCCAACGCCGGTTACTTCAACGTCGGCATGACCATTGCGGCCACCGACAACCTGACCATCGTGCCCAACCTGTCCATCGGCATGACGGACGATGCCCCGGACTTCTCCTTCAGCCTGAAATTCCCGTACTACTTTTAAACAGCAACATCATGAAAAGGCCCGCTGCGACTTGCATCGCAGCGGGCCTTTTCAGCTTCCTGTCTTCAGGAAGCACCGCGCCCTAGCGGATCTGGTGCTTGTGCAGCAAACGGTAGAAGGTCGGCCGGGAAACCCCCAGCACTTTGGCCGCCACACTGAGATTGTCACTGTGCCGGTTCAATACGTCGCACAACGCCTGGCGTTCGGCGCGGGTCTTGTAGTCTTCAAGCGTGCCCATCGGTGCAGCGATCGACTGTTGGCTGATCAGCCCCAGGTCTCGGGCCTCGATCTGCCGTCCTTCGGCCAGTACCAGACCGCGGCGTACGCGGTTGGCCAGCTCGCGGACATTGCCCGGCCAGTCGTGCTTGCCCATGGCAATCAGCGCATCTTCACTGAAGCTGCGCGGACGACGGCCGGTTTCGTGACTGTAGAAATGGGAAAAATGGTTGGCCAGCATCGACAGGTCGCCGTGGCGTTCGCGTAACGGCGCGGTGACTACTTGCAGCACATTGAGCCGGTAGTACAAGTCTTCACGAAAGCGTTTCTTCTCGATGGCAGCTTCGAGATCGACGTGAGTCGCCGCCAGCACCCGCACATCCACCGGTATCGGCTGACTGCCGCCCACCCGTTCAATGTGTTTTTCCTGCAGAAAGCGCAACAGATTGGCTTGCAGTTCCAGCGGCAGATCGCCGATTTCATCGAGAAACAAGGTGCCGCCATTGGCTGCTTCAATACGCCCGACCTTGCGTTGATGCGCACCGGTGAACGCGCCTTTCTCGTGGCCGAACAGCTCGGACTGGATCAAGTGTTCGGGAATCGCTCCGCAGTTGATCGCCACAAACGGTTTGCTGTGGCGTTGCGACTGTCGGTGCAGGGTGCGGGCGACCAATTCTTTACCCGTCCCGCTTTCGCCACGAATAAGCACTGGTGACTCGGTGGGCGCCAGTTTGCTCAGCAACTTGCGTAGCTCACGGATCGGTTTGCTGTCGCCGAGCAGCTCATGTTCCGGCTGATCCACGTGAATCGTGCCCTGACCGCGCAGGCGCGCCATGCCGAACGCGCGGCCAAGGGTGACCTGCACCCGTGACACGTCGAACGGCAAGGTATGGAAATCGAAAAACCATTCGCAGACGAAATCGCCGACGTTCTGCAAGCGCAGCACTTCCTGATTCAGCACGGCGATCCATTCGGTGCCGCTGCGGCTGATCAGCTCTTTGACGGCTTCGGGGCGTTCCAGGTGAAAAGGCTGTAACCGCAACAGGCCGACATCGCAGCTTCGATCGGCGGCATTTTCCAGGCTACAACTGTCGACGTCCCAACCCACGGCACGTAAACCAGGGAGCAATCGGTGACAGTCGTCGCACGGGTCGACGACCAATAAACGTCTTAATGCAGGCGCTTCGCTCATGACTGTTCCTTGGCGCCAAATTTTAGGAAATAATCGTAAAAACAGTCATTTGGCAAACCTGACTGTTACATTAGCAAGAATTTGACGGCGTCTTGTATCGATTGCTTATAGATGTACAAGTGAAGCAGTTATAAGAAGCCGGTTTATTAGTTAGCTATCGACTTGATTCTTTCGCCAGGCTTTCAAAACCTGTCTGAATATTGAGTGTATGAAAGAAAGTCGAAATTTCTTCAGATTCTGTGTGACCCGCCAGCGGGTTGCGTGCATCAGTACAAGTAACTCGCCGAACGGTAAGCCCAACCGACGGCACATCACTTGATTGGGCACTAATAGAGAGAAGACCCCATGACCGCCCCGCTCCGTATCAACGAAGCTCTTTTGATTGCCAACCGCGCATTTAAACCTTTTCAATGCGTCGCCTGGGCACCACAAGACGGCAATGGCGAACTGAGCCTGACCGTCATCGACCGCACCAACTCTCACATCGGTCGTACTCAGATTCCAAGCAGCGCCTACTCCGATCCGGCGCAACTTGAACACCTGCTGCAACAAGCCCGCGCCGAACTGAGCGAAGAAGGTTACGCGCTGCAATCGTGGTCGATGCCACACTGATATTTGCGGGCAATGCGGATGACGATCAAGTCATCCGCCCTCTTCTGTAAGTTGCGAATCTTTTTCCAACTTCAGTCTCTTTGTACAACTTTCCTCAATACTTTCGCGCCTGAATGCTTGGCAGGCTTGCGACTGGTTCAAAAAGACACTGTTCTGGCACAGTGCGACCCTCCACCTGTTAGTTCTGTCAGTTGTACTTGCGCGTATTCAGGGATTGAATGTTCCGCTCATGCAGTTACCCGTTCCGCCTCCCGGAAATCGGTCGACTCGCAAGGAGAAGCATGCATGTCATCCCAGATCGCCATAGCGCTGCCGACGCTTGCGAATAACGCCGGACAACTCGACAAGGCCTTTTCCAGCAACGGTGTGGCGCAGGTCTACTTCTCCGGCAGTACGTCCAGCCTGACTCAGAGCGTGGCGCTCGATGGGCAAGGTCGGATTCTGGTCGCCGCCAAGGTGGGCACCGCTCAAGGCAGCCGTTTCGGTCTGGCCCGCCTGCTCGAAGACGGCTCGGCGGATCTGGAGTTCGGTTTTCAAGGCAGCGTGATCGGCCGGTTCGCTGCCGGTTTCGAAGCCACCGGCAGCAAGGTGCAGGTCTTGCCAGACGGGCGGATTCTGCTGGCGGGTCTGCACTACGAATCGGAACATCGCTCCCTGCCCGCCTTGGCTCTGTTCGATGCCCAGGGCCGCCCTGACCCGGATTTTGGTGACAACGGCCGGAAAATTGTCCGCCTACCCGGCGACCTGTCCATGGGCACCCGAGATGCCTGGCTCCCGCCGGGCGTTCCGGGCGCCGAAGCCTGTGATTTCGCGGTGCAGCCCAACGGGCATATCCTGCTGATCGCCAACCATCACTTCGAACTGGCCGATCACGTCGGCATACTGATTCGCCTCAAACCCGACGGCCGCCTGGATCCCTCCTTCAACGGTCGCGGATTCGTCATGGTTCGCCACTTGCTGCTCAATACCTGGCTCGGCGGCCTGCTGTTGCAAGAAGACGGAAGAATCGTGGTGGCCGGCTCCATCGATTTCCCACAGGAAGGCCTGCTCGCCCGCTATCTGCCGGACGGGCAACTCGACGAACGCTTCGCAGTAGACGGTTTTCTGGCCTTCAAAGTCCACGGGCGCAGTGCGCTGGTCAATCAGGTCATCGAATCGGCAGAGCATCTGCATTGTTTTGGCAGCAGTCGCGATCCGATCCGATGCATGGCGCAGTCTGTTCACGGCAACGGTCGCCCCGACCTGCACTGCAACGGTGGTCAGCCACACCTGCTGGAAGTCGGCCCAAGCGGATGTCAGTGGAGCGCGGCACAAGTGATGCCGGACGAGCGCATCATCGCGGTCGGCGCGACGATCGGCGGGGTTGAAGCTGACTTTATCGTCGCCCGCTATCTGGCCAACGGCAGCCTTGATCGAAGCTTCGGTTCCGGTAATGGCTGGTTGCGTACGCGGCTGGGGCGCAGCCTCGATACCGCCACTTCAGTGGCGATTCAAACGAATGGCGAAATTCTGGTGGGCGGTTATACGCTGGATGGCAACCACCGTGCAGTGGTCGCACGTTATCTGAATCACTGATGCGAACCTTCCCACACTTGATCTTGCCCATCGCTTACGGCAACTTGCGCGCTTCTTAATACAAGGAGCAACCAATGTCCGGTTCGATGGCCCAAGCGTTCGCGCACAACTTTCTCGGGCATTCACCCCGCTGGTACAAGGCGTGCATCGTCGGGTTTCTGCTACTCAATGCGCTTGTGCTGTGGGCCGCAGGTCCCGTCGCCGCCGGATGGTTGCTGGTGATCGAGTTCATTTTCACCCTGGCCATGGCGCTCAAGTGCTACCCGCTGATGCCTGGCGGCTTGCTGCTGATCGAAGCACTGCTGCTGAAAATGACCACGCCGCAGGCGCTGTACGAAGAGCTGCAGCACAATTTCCCGGTGATTCTGCTGCTGATGTTCATGGTCGCCGGCATCTACTTCATGAAAGACCTGCTGCTGTTCCTGTTCTCGCGTCTGTTGCTGGGCGTGCGTTCGAAGGCGCTGCTGGCCCTGATGTTCTGCTTTTTGTCGGCGTTTCTGTCGGCATTTCTCGATGCGCTGACCGTGACCGCAGTGATCATCAGCGCCGCCGTGGGCTTCTATTCGGTTTATCACCGGGTGGCCTCCGGCAACGATCCGCGCCAGGACAGCGAATTCAGCGATGACCAGCATCTGCCCCAGCTGCATCATGAGGATCTGGAACAGTTTCGCGCCTTCCTGCGCAGCCTGTTGATGCACGGCGCCGTCGGTACTGCATTGGGCGGGGTCTGCACCCTGGTTGGCGAACCGCAGAACCTGCTGATCGGCCATGAGATGGGTTGGCACTTCGCCGAATTCTTCCAAAAAGTCGCGCCGGTGTCGCTACCAGTGCTGGTCGCGGGACTGGTGACCTGCCTGCTGCTGGAGAAACTGCGCTGGTTCGGCTACGGCACGCTGCTGCCGGACAACGTACGCGTCGTGCTGGCTAACTACGCCGCTGAAGACAACGCAGAGCGCACCCCGCGCCAACGCGCCGCCCTGCTGGTGCAAGGCTGCGCTGCGCTGATCCTGATTGCCGGGCTGGCGTTCCATATCGCTGAAGTCGGCTTGATCGGCCTGATGGTGATCGTGCTGATCACGGCTTTCACCGGCATCACCGACGAGCACCGACTGGGCAGCGCCTTCAAGGACGCCATGCCGTTCACCGCGCTCTTGGTGGTGTTCTTCGCCGTGGTGGCGGTGATTCACGACCAGCAACTGTTTGCGCCGCTGATCCAGTGGGTGCTGGCACTTCCGGCCGATCAGCAGCCGGGGATGCTGTTCATCGCCAACGGTCTGCTGTCGGCGATCAGTGACAACGTGTTCGTTGCAACAATCTACATCACTGAAGTGAAACAGGCGTTCCTGTCCGGCCACATGAGCCGCGAACACTTCGAGACGCTGGCGATTGCGATCAACACCGGCACCAACCTGCCGAGCGTGGCGACGCCCAATGGTCAGGCAGCATTTCTGTTTCTGCTGACGTCGGCGATTGCACCGCTGGTGCGCTTGTCCTACGGGCGGATGGTGTGGATGGCGTTGCCCTACACCGTGGTGATGGGATTGCTCGGCTGGTACGCCGTGAGTTACTGGCTGTAGAAACAACAACGGGAGCCCTGGGGCTCCCGTTTTTTTATGCTTCGATCAGCGCGGCAAGAGGTACTTTTCGATGGCCTGCGCTACGCCATCCTCTGTGTTCGACCCCGTCACCACGTCGGCCTGACGCTTCACCGCGTCCTCGGCCTGCCCCATGGCAATCGACAACCCGGCAACATGGAACATCGCCGGATCATTGCCGCCATCGCCAATTGCAGCGGTCTGCGCCAGCGGCACGCCCAAATGCGCGGCCAAGGTTGCCAGCGCAGCGCCCTTGTTGGCGTCCAGCGCCGTCACGTCAAGGTACACCGGTTGCGAGCGCGACACCTGTGCCAACCCTTCGACCTTCGGCAGCAACTGCGCCTCCAGTTCGATCAGCAGTTCAGTGTTGTTGCTGGTCGCCACAATCTTGTCGATACGTTCCAGATACGGCTCGAAGCTCTCCACCACCACCGGCGGATAACCGAGCCCGTGCTGCTCGCGCGGCACCATCGGCCCGTGCGGATCCTTGAGCAGCCAGTCGCCACCGCTGAACACCCAGATTTCGACATCCGGCTGATCGGCGAACAACGCCAGTGCAGTCAACGCTGCTGTGGCCGGCAGGTAATGCGCAACCAGAATGCTGCCATCCGGATTGACGATCGTGCCGCCATTGAACGCCGCGGTCGGCAGGTCGACGCCCAGCGCTTCGATCTGCTGCAGCATGGCTTTGGGCGGACGCCCGGTGGCCAGGCTGAACAGCACGCCCGCCTCGCGCAGCGCACGAACGGCATCGATGGTGCGCTGGCTCAGACTGTGATCGGGCAGCAACAGCGTGCCGTCCATGTCACTCAACAGAAAACGGATCGGCTCGCTCATCCGAGACCATGCCAGACGCGACCATCGCGAGTCAGCAGGTCATCGGCGGCTTTCGGCCCGTCTTCACCGGCGGCATAACTCTGTACGCTCGCGTCTTGCTGCCAGGCGTCGAGGAACGGCTGCACCGCGCGCCAGCCGTTCTCGATGTTGTCAGCGCGCTGGAACAGCGTCTGGTCACCGGTCAGGCAGTCGTAGATCAGGGTTTCGTAGCCGGTGGACGGCTGCATTTCGAAGAAGTCCTTGTAGGCGAAACCCAGCTCGATATTGGCCATGTTCAGCGCCGGCCCCGGCCGCTTGGCCAGCAGGTCGAACCACATGCCTTCGTTGGGCTGGATCTGGATACGCAGGTAGGTCGGCTGCAATTCGTCGACCTCGGTATCGCGGAACTGCGCATACGGCGCCGGTTTGAAGCAGATGACGATCTCGGTGTCGCGCACGCTCATGCGTTTGCCGGTGCGCAGGTAGAACGGCACGCCGACCCAGCGCCAGTTGTCGATCATCACTTTGAGCGCCACGTAGGTTTCCGTGGTGCTGTCGGGCGAGACGTTGTTCTCGTCGCGGTAACCGGATACCGGTTTGCCAGCGACTTCACCGGCGCTGTATTGACCGCGCACCGAGTTTTCCCGTGCTTCCTCGGTGGTCCAAGGGCGGATCGCACCGACGACCTTGGCCTTCTCGCCGCGCACCGCATCGGCGCCGAACGCCGCCGGCGGTTCCATGGCGACCATGGCCAGCAACTGGAACAGGTGATTGGGCACCATGTCCCGCAGGGCGCCGGTGTGTTCGTAAAAACTGCCACGGGTTTCGACGCCGACGGTTTCGGCGGCGGTGATCTGCACGTGGTCGATGTAATGGTTGTTCCAGAACGCTTCGAACAGGCTGTTGGAGAACCGGCTGACCAGAATGTTCTGCACGGTTTCCTTGCCCAGATAGTGATCGATCCGGTAGATCTGCTTTTCCGACATGACCTTGAGCAGGCAGGCGTTCAACGCCTCGGCGGTTTGCAGGTCGGAGCCGAACGGTTTTTCGATCACCACCCTTCTGAAGGCTTCCGGGGTTTCTTCGAGCAATCCGGCGCTGCCGAGACGGCGCACCACTTCGCTGAAGAAACGTGGCGCGGTGGCCAGGTAGAACACCGCATTGCCAGTACCGCTGTCGGCGATTTTCGCCGCCAGGGCTGAATAGGTGCTGTCGTCCAGGAAATCGCCCTGGACGTAGCTGATGCCTTTGGCGAGCTTGGCCCACAAGGCCGGATCAAGCATCTGATCGCCCTTGCCGACCTTCGCTGCCACTTCGGTGCGGATGAAGTCTTCGAGCTTTTGCGCGAAGGCTTCATCGGTGATGGCGTTGTGATCAACGCCGACGATCCGCAGACCCTCATCCAGCAGGCCGTCGCGACTCAGGTTGTACAGCGCCGGCATCAGCAGGCGCTTGACCAGATCACCGTGGGCGCCGAACAAAAACAGCGTGGTCGGTGGCGCGGGTTCTGCCTTGGATTTCCTGCGGATCGTATGGGTCATTTCTTCGGTGTCTCCACATGGCCGCCGAAGCCGAAGCGCTGGGCCGAAAGAATCTTGTCGCCGAAAGTGCCCTGGCCGCGCGAGCGGTAGCGCGAGAACAGCGAGTTGGACAGCACCGGTACCGGCACCTTTTGTTCCATGGCCGCTTCGATGGTCCATTGACCTTCGCCGCTGTCGGCTACGGAGCCGGAGAAACCGTCGAGTTTCGGGTCGACCGCCAGGGCGTCGGCGGTCAGGTCGAGCAGCCAGGACGACACCACGCTGCCACGACGCCAGACTTCGGCAATGTCAGCCACGTTCAGGTCGAAACGCTGGTCTTGCGGCAGAAGCTCGCTGGACTTGGTCTTGAGGATGTCGAAGCCTTCGGCGAACGCCGCCATCATCCCGTACTCGATCCCGTTGTGGATCATCTTGACGAAGTGACCGGCACCGGCGGGACCTGCGTGGATGTAGCCGTGCTCGGCACGGTGGTCATCGGACTTGCGGTCCTTGGTGCGCGGGATGTCACCCATGCCCGGCGCCAGCGCGGCGAACAGCGGGTCAAGACGCTTAACGGTCTCGGCATCGCCACCGATCATCATGCAGTAGCCGCGCTCCAGGCCCCAGACGCCGCCGGAGGTGCCGACGTCGATGTAGTGCAGGCCTTTCTCGGCCAGGGTCTTGGCGCGGCGGATGTCATCCTTGTAGTTGGTGTTGCCGCCATCGATGATGGTGTCGCCCGCCTCGAGCAGATTGCTCAGGGCTTCGATGGTGTCTTCAGTCGGTGCGCCGGCCGGCAGCATGACCCACACCGCACGCGGCTTGGCCAGGCCTGCGACCAGTGCAGGCAGATCGGCGACGCCGGTAGAGCCCTCGGCGGCCAGGGTGTCGACAAAGGCGGTATTGCGGTCGTAAACAACGGTGGTGTGACCGTTGAGCATCAGACGTCGCGCAATATTGCCGCCCATGCGGCCCAGTCCAATAATCCCGAGTTGCATGTGCTGATGCTCCTTACTACAAATAAAAGTGTGTCAAAGGTATAGCCCAACGCGACTAATGGAGGTTAGTCCAGAGCGTCGGGTTGAAGTTTCCGTGCATTGTGCCCGATCCAGACTGATAACGTCGGGAAACGTGCGGAAGACACAACGACCATGAAAAATAAAAAAGTTCCATTCACGAGCAAAAGAAATCAAAATCGGCGCCGATAGCAGGTCAAGGCCCGAAACCGGGGCTGATCTGCAGTTGAGACACGCCATTTGCGAGGTGAGCAATGGGCACAGTACACACAGCAATGCCGCCACAAACCCTGTACGTCACCATCCGTCGCGATGAATTGCGACAGTTGAAAGATGAACGCGATCAGCTCAAGCAGGAACTCGCGCAATTGCGCCTGCTGACCCAAGGCGCCGAGCCACAGCCCTTGCCGCGCGTACAGCGCTCGCCCCACGCCTGATCTCCCCGCCCGCTTCGGGAGCGGCCATTGCCGTTCCCGACATGCTGCACCTCCTGCCTGTTTCGGCAACTAACAAAGTTTTCACATTGGCTTGTTGATACTCCGGCGCATTCTGGCCGTGCGTGTCTGCGCATGGCCTCCGTTCGTCGGGTTCATACGCGGTTACATGAAGCGCCCGGCGGTGGATGTGACGACTGAGCTGGAGTGCTGAATGGCGGTGTTCAAACGCAGCAATACGACTGCGACAGGTTTCGACTGGGCCGGTTTTATCTGGCTGTTCGTGTTTTTCTGGTACTTCTCCGGTATCACCCAACTGCTGATCCAGTTGACGGGCACTTCAGGGTTCACGGGCTTTCGCCAGGCCTTCGTGATGAGCGCCGTGTGGCTCGCGCCGATGTTGTTGTTCCCCAAACGCACCCGTTTGCTCGCCGCGCTGATCGGCGTGGTGCTGTGGGCCTGCTCGATGGCCAGCCTGGGGTATTTCTTCATCTATCAGCAGGAATTCTCCCAGAGCGTCATCTTCATCATGTTCGAATCGAACGTGTCCGAAGCCGGCGAGTACATGACCCAGTACTTTGCCTGGTGGATGGTTCCGGCGTTCCTCGCACACACTGCGTTCGCGTACTTTCTGTGGACCCGCCTGCGTCCGGTGTACTTGCCCCGTGGCCGGGCACTCGTCGCCGCCATGGCGATTCTGGTGGCCGTGATCGGCTACCCGCTGGTCAAGCAGACAATGCGCACGGGCAGCCTTGCTGGCGGTTTCGAGAAATTCGAGACCCGCATCGAGCCGGCCGTGCCGTGGCAGATGGCCGTGGCGTACCACCGCTATCAGGACACCCTGGCCGACATGCAGGGCATGCTGCACAGCGCGAGCAAGATCCCGCCGCTGAAAAACCTCAAGGACTCGGGCGCCAACCAGCCGGCAACCCTGGTGCTGGTGATCGGCGAATCCACCAACCGCCAGCGCATGAGCCTCTACGGCTACCCGCGTAAAACCACGCCGGAGCTGGACAAGCTCAAGGATCAGCTGTCGATCTTCGACAACGTCATCACCCCGCGCCCTTACACGATTGAAGCGCTGCAACAGGTGCTGACCTTCGCCGACGAAGAAAACCCGGACCTGTACCTGTCCACGCCGTCGCTGGTCAGCATGATGAAACAGGCCGGCTACAAGACGTTCTGGATCACCAACCAGCAGACCATGACCAAACGCAACACCATGCTCACGACCTTCTCCGAACAGGCCGACGAGCAGGTGTACCTGAACAACAACCGCAACCAGAACGCCGCCCAGTACGACGGCGACGTGATCGAGCCGTTCAACAAGGCCCTGGCCGACGCGGCGCCGCGCAAGTTGATCGTCGTGCACCTGCTCGGTACGCACATGAGCTACCAGTACCGTTATCCGCCGAGCTTCGACAAGTTCCAGGATCGCAACGGCGTTCCGGCCGGTGTGCGTGACGATCAGGTGCCGACCTACAACAGCTACGACAATGCCGTGCTGTACAACGATTTCGTGGTCTCGAGCCTGATCAAGGACTACGCCAAATCCGATCCTAACGGCTTTTTGCTGTACCTCTCCGACCATGGTGAAGACGTGTTCGACTCGGTCGGCCACAGCACCTTGGGTCGCAACGAAAACAAGCCGACCGCACCGATGTACACCATTCCGTTCATGGCCTGGGCGTCGCCGAAGTGGCGTGAAAACCACGACTGGAGTTTCGCCGGGGATCTGAGCCGCCCTTACAGCAGCTCGCACCTGATCCACACCTGGGCGGACCTGGCCGGTTTGAGTTTCGATGAACTGGATCGCACCAAGAGCGTGGTCAGCGACAGCTTCAAGCCGCGTCCGCTGTTGATCGGCAACCCTTACGAACGCGAACAGCGGGCTCTGATCGACTTCAGCCTGATGAAGCCGAAGAAACCCGCCACTGCGACCACGGAAGTGGTTCTGCAACAGTAACGAAAAGGGCCGGAAACGGCCCTTTTTGACATTTACAGCCGCACTGCCCCCTCCTTCCTTACGACCAGCACGCGTCATTCACGCGTGCAGCGTTCGTCCGATACGCCGTGGAAACACCCTGTAAAACCTACACTGAACGAGCGTTAACCTCTTGTTAATGCCCTCGACGGACACTGCGCCCCGAGGCCCTGATTCATGGACGAACAGCTCCGACATTTTTCGTAGGAGGCACCATGAAAACCACGACTGCAATTCTTGCAGGCCTGCTTACCCTCGCATCCGCCAGCGCATTCGCCGAAGGCGGCGCCGAGCGCATGAGACATTACTGGGCCAATTTCCCGGTTCATTCCGCACAGAGCCAGCAGGCTGAGGCGAAGACCAACGAACTCAAGGTTCCGGACGACCAGACCGCCCAGGTCACCGAGTCCTATCGCCCTTGAGCGAACGCTTTACCGATGGACCTGCGATGGCTCCGCTCTGGCCCCGCAGATGACAGTTGGGCGCCCTCTCCGGGCGCCTTTTTTTATGCCTGCAGATCCTTGATCCAGAACAGCATGCGCCCGTGACTGGGGTCGAACATGCCCGGCGCGAAGCCGAACTTGGCGTAGGAGTTTTGCGCCACGGCATTGCCTTCAAGTACTTCCAGAGTGATCTTGCAGCAACCGCGCTGACGGGCTATTTCCTCGACCTTGCGCAGCATTTTCTGGCTCAACCCCAGACCGCGAAACTTGGTCACCACCGACACGTCATGCACGTTGACCAGCGGCTTGCAGGCAAACGTGGAAAACCCTTCAAAGCAGTTCACCAGCCCCGCCGGCTCGCCACCGACAAAGGCCAGGACGCTGAACGCGTGGGGCCGCTTGGCCAGTTCGGCGGGCAGTTGCTGCAACAGTTCGGGGGCAATGGGATGGCCGCCGCCCATCGGGTCTTCGGCGTAATGATTGAGCACCACACCGATGGCCTCGGCATGCACCGGGTTGGTGTAACTGGCTTGAAGCACAAGAATTTCTGCGGAATCCATTTCCTTCCTCGATCGCACGGGGCCCCGGCGCGTTTGATACGCACTGATAGGCTCGGCGACCTTAGCGCGAGGCAGGCCCCGGCCACAACCCGACGTATTCAGTGGCCCCAGATGAGTTCTTCAGTCCAGCCCAGCTCGGCGAAATCCTCGGCTCGCAGACCGGACTCGCCGGCACAGAAAAACTCGTCCAGCTGCGGCGGTTTCACCGAGGTGCCGCTGAGCATCGCGTGAACCTGGCCGCGATGATGGATCTGATGCTCGAAAAGGTGGGAAATCATCCGCAGCCGACTGTCGTGCTGCGGCGTGTCGCGGGCGATGGTGACGATACGCCCGAGATCGGCATCGCGCAGTTGCTCGCAGTAGGCGATCAGTCGGCGGTCGACATGCGCCTGCTCATGCCGCAAGGCCTGCGCATCGGTGAAGGGTTCGTCAGCGTTGAAGAACACGTAGCAATCGGGATGCGGTTCGTCACCGCGCAACTCGCGCTCCAGCGCATCGACGTAGAACCAGTCGCAGGTCAGGATGTGATTGAGGGTCAGGCGGATGCTCGGGAAGAAACTGACCCGTGGCGCCGCCAGCTCCGTGTCGTCGAGCTGGCTCCAGGCCTTGGCCAGTCGATGGTTGGCCCAGGCGTTCTGATAAGCCATGGTCAGCAAATGGTGGGACAGTGGCTGAGTCATGTCGCGCCCTCCGTGTTTCAGGTTTCGGCGAAGCGTTGCAGCTGCATCTCCTGCAAGCGGCTGAGGGTCCGGCGGAACGGGAATTCCAGGTAGCCCTCGGTGTACAGCGCGTCCATCGGCACTTCGGCCTCAATGTACAGCGGCACCTTGCGGTCGTAGCACTCGTCGACCAGCGCGATGAACCGGCGCACGCCGTCGTCGTGCACCGACAACTGCGGCAATTCGCGATCGCCGGCCACTACCCGTTCCGCGCCGTCCTCGGTGCCACGGGCAATCCGCCCTTCGCGCTTTTTCGCGCTGAGGTTCGGCACCTCGCTCAACAGGATAGCCCGGTAGGTGTCGCACAGCGCGATGAAGTCCATGGCGGCGAACGGTTGCTCGCACAGGTCGCTGTAACGACACCACAGCACCGAATCGCCGGCCTGTACCACGTTCAAAGCACGGTAACCGACCGGCACCGGTTCGGCACTGACGGTCTGCCCGGCGGCCAATGCGTCGAACACCTGACTTAGCTCGCTACCCTGCCCTGCAGAGGCGACCCAATAGCGTTGTTCGACAGCGCCGGGATGCAAGCGGTGATCGTCGGCGCCATTCACCGCGACCACTTGCATGTGCTGCTTGATCGCGGTGATTGCCGGCAGGAAGCGATCGCGGTTGAAGCCGTCGGCATACAGCTGATCCGGCGGCAGGTTAGAGGTGCAGACCACCACCACACCTTCATCGAACATCACCTGAAACAGTCGTCCGAGAATGATCGCGTCACCGATGTCATTGACGAACAGTTCATCGAAACACAGCACCCGCACCTCGACCGCCAACTCACGAGCCAGGGCCCTCAATGGATCGGCGATCCCGGTCAGTTGAAAGGAACGCTGGTGCACCCAGCCCATGAAGTGATGAAAGTGCTGCCGCCGCGCCGGCACCCGCAAGCTCTGATGAAACTGGTCCATCAGCCAGGTCTTGCCGCGTCCGACCGGGCCCCACAGGTAAACGCCGGTGACCGAACGGGCACCGGCGTGCAGGGCTTCATGGCATTTTTGCAAGGCCCAGACCGCGTGTTCCTGGGCTTCATCCTGGATGAAGCCCTTGTGGTCGACGGCGTATTGCCAGGCGCTCAGGGGGGAGTCGAAAGTCATGCGCGGCAGTATGCCACGATGGCTACAGGGAAATATCCAGCCGAGCGATTTTGCCCTGTTCGTTGAGCCGGAACGTGTAGCGCAGCTCCAACGGGCTGCCGGGGAACGTTCCGGAGATCAGCCCTTGCACCAGCACCTTTCCGGTGCGCTGCTGAACGCCCAGCACTTCGACCCGCGGCTGATAGCGCTTAGCGGTGTCTTGCATCCAGTTGGCGATGGCCTGCGGGCCGACCTGATGATGGCCTTCATCGAACACATGGGCATCCTCGGCAAAAAAACTGCCGACCCGGGACGTATCGCGAGCATTGGCGGCGTTGATGTATTCAACGATGGCCGGGGCGAGGATCGAGGTGGGGTGGAACATGATTACAGCTCCTTTTTTCGGGTTCTGTCGCCATCCTAGAACAGCCCTGCGTCAATTCCTGTCAGGAGTGAAACGGCCATTTTCGTCCAGTTGCATCTGCCGCTGCCAGGTGCGCAACAGGTCGCTGCGCCGCCCCGGATAGCGCTCGCCCTGCAGGCTCGCCGCGGCAATCCGGTCGGTGCGAAAGGTGCGATAGGCGCCGCGCAATTCACACCACGCCACGATGATCCGCACCTCATTGAGAAAACCCAGCGCCAGTGGCCAGATCAAGCGCTGGCTCTGCACCTGCTGCGCATCGGCGTAATCGATGTGCAGCTTGGACTGATCGCGGATCGCGTGACGGAAAACGTTCAACGGCACCGCGTTTTGCGGAAAACCGTAACCCGGCGGCCCGGGCATGACGGTCGGGTTGCGCAGCGCTTCCTGGGCCTGCGGGTCCAGCACCGCAGCGATTTTCGCCAGCGCATCCGCCGCAGCCTTGCTCAGCACCTCGTCGCCACGCTGATCGACATAACGCAGGCCCAGCACGATGGCTTCGGTCTCGTCGGCGTTGAGCATCAGCGGGGGTAGAAACAGGCCGCTGCGCAACACATAACCGATGCCCGCCTCGCCATGGATCGGCGCGCCGAGTGCGGTCAATTCGGCGATGTCGCGATAGAGCGTGCGCTCGGAGATTTCCAGCTCGCAGGCCAGCGTTGCCGCGGTCACCGGGCGTTTCTTGCCACGCAGCACTTGCAGCAGGGTCAACAGGCGAGTGGTTCGCGACACGGTAAGAGGCTCCGGACAAAAGTTTGCCGGAGCTTAGCAGAGCCTGGTGTCAGAAATTGTCAGGAGCTTTCACCAGACTCGGAGGGGATCACGCGTCGACTTTGTGCCGGGCCGCATACAGGCAAAGCATCTCCATGGCCAGGGTTGCCGCCGCCAGCGACGTCACGTCCGCGTGGTCATAGGCCGGGGCCACTTCCACCACGTCCATGCCGACCAGATTGATCCCGCGCAGGCCGCCAAGGATCTCCAGCGCCTGCACCGTGCTCAGGCCGCCGCAAACCGGCGTACCGGTGCCCGGTGCAAAGGCCGGATCGAGGCAATCGATGTCGAACGTCAGGTACACCGGGTTATCCCCGACTCGCGCACGAATGGCCTCGACGATCGCCTCACAACCACGGCGATGCACCTGCCGCGCGTCCAGCACCTGAAAACCCTGATGATCGTCGTTGGTGGTGCGCAAACCGATCTGCACCGAACGCGCCGGATCCACCAGCCCTTCCCGCGCGGCGTGCCAGAACATGGTGCCGTGATCGACCCGCTTGCCACCCTCGTCCGGCCAGGTGTCGCTGTGTGCATCGAAGTGGATCAGCGACAGCGTGCCGTGCTTGCGCGCATGGGCCTTGAGCAGCGGGTAACTGATGAAGTGGTCGCCACCAAAGGTGAGCATGGCGCTGCCGGAGCTGAGGATGTGCTCGGCGTGGGCCTCGATGCTTTCCGGAATGGTGTGCGGCGAGCCGTAATCGAAGTCGCAATCGCCGTAATCGATCACCGCCAGATGATCGAACGGGTCGAACGCCCACGGCCAGTGCCGTTCCCAGGCAATCCCGGTGGACGCCGCACGAATTCCGCGCGGCCCGAAACGCGCGCCGGGACGGTTGCTTGTGGCGGTGTCGAACGGCACACCGCTGACCGCCACGTCCACTCCGCGCAGGTCGCGGCTGTAGCGCCGGCGCATGAAACTGGTGATCCCGGCGTAGGTGCTTTCGGCAGCAGTGCCGTAAAGGCTGTCACGGGTCAGGGCCTGATCGTTTTGCATGGGCACGTCCATCGGTGTGTTCCTGTTGTGATGAAGGGCTATTGGCGGCTACGGAAGGTGGTCCACAGGCGTGTGCGCTGGCGCATGTCCTTGAGGCTCATGCTGTGGTCGGCGTACAGCCGCTCGCGCACTTCGGGTTTCGGGAAAATGTCCGGATCGTTGCGCACCGCCTCATCCACCAGCGGCGTGGCGGCCTGATTGGCGGTGGCGAAGAACAGCGTATTGGTCAGCGCCGCCACGGATTCGGGGCGCAACATGAATTCGATGAAGGTGCGTGCGGCTTCGGGGTGCGGCGCGTCTTTGGGGATGGCGAGGTTGTCCTGCCACACCAGCGTGCCTTCCTTGGGAATCCGGTAAGCGACCTCAAACGGCTTGTTGGCCTTGCGCGCCTGATCGGCAGCCATGCTCGCGTCACCGTTATAGGTCAGCGCCAGGCAGACGCTGCCGTTGGCCAGATCGCTGATCTGCCGGCCGGTGGCGACGTACAGCACCGAGGGCTGCAACTTCTGCAACAAGGCTTCGGCGGCGGCCAGATCGGTCTTGTCGGTGCTGTAGGGATCTTTACCGAGATAGTGCAGCGCCAGGCCGATCACTTCCTGAGGCGAGTCGAGAATCGCAATCCCGCAATCCTTGAGTTTGCTGGCATATTCCGGCTTGAACAGCAGATCGAGGCTGTTGAGCGGCACGTCCGGCAGCCGCTTTTGGACTGCCTCGACGTTCATGCCCAGGCCGAGGGTGCCCCAGGTGTAAGGCACGCCGTAGCGGTTGCCGGGATCGACCGCCGTCAGTTTTCCCAGCAGATCCGGATCGAGATTGGCGTAGCCCTTGAGCCCTTCGTGAGGGATTTCCTTCAGCGCGCCGGCGGCCAAACCACGGGCCAACACGCTGGACGATGGCACCACCACGTCATAGCCACTGCCGCCCGTAAGCAGCTTGGTTTCCAGCACCTCGGAGGTATCAAAAGTGTCGTAGCGCACGTGGATGCCGGTTTCCTTTTCGAAGCGCTGCAAGGTTTCAGGCGCCACGTAATCGGCCCAGCTGTAGAGATTGAGGGTTTTCTCTTCGGCCTGGGCGGCGATGGAGACGGTAAGCAACAAAGCGGGCAAACACAGCTTGAAGACGGGAGCCATGACGAACACCTGACCGAAGGAAGTGGTGGCAGGATGCGCCGTCGGATACATTCGAGAAATATCAAGTTTGTTAACCTGACTTTATCCCGGAGTAATGTGATGCTCGGTCAGCTCCACGATGTCGATCTTCAGCTTCTGCGGCTGTTTCTCGGCGTGGTCGAATCCAATGGTTTCAGTGCTGCTCAAGGCGAACTGGGCCTGAGCCAGTCGAGCATCAGCCAGCAAATGGCCAAGCTTGAAACCCGTCTCGGCTATCGGGTGTGCAACCGTGGCAAGGCCGGTTTCAGCCTGACGCCCAAGGGCGAACAGCTGTTGATTGCCGCCCGGGCGCTGTTCGATTCGATCGAAACCTTCCGCCATCAATCCAACGGCGTCGCCGGACGATTGATCGGTGAAGTGCGGCTGGGTCTGTCGGAAGCGGTCGATCAGTCGGTGCTGCAACGGGTGGCGGATGCGATCCGGCGGTTTCGCGAGCGGGACGAATCAGTGCGCATCGAACTGATCAGCGCCATGCCCGGCGAAATGGAGCGTCTGTTGCTGCAACAGCGGCTGGACCTGGCCATCGGTTATTTCTCCCAGGTGCAGAGCGCGTTCGACTATCGCGAGCTGTTCAGCGAAACCCAGCATCTGTATTGCGCCCCCGGTCATCCGCTGTTTACCGACGATGCTCCCGATGACGCCGCGTTGCAGGCCTGCGACCGGGTCGATCACCCCTACCGGTTCCTGCGCAGTGACGAGCCGTTCCAGGGCAAGGTCTGCTCGGCCCGCTCGGAACAGGTCGAAGGCACCCTCGCCTTCATTCTGTCCGGCAAGCACGTCGGTTATCTGCCCAACCATTACGCCCGCCAATGGCAGGAAAAGGGTCTGTTGCGCCCGGTGCGCGAAGGCGAGTTGAGCTTTGACGTGGCGTTCCACTTGGCACGCCATCGGGCGCAGGTGCCCGGCGATGCACAGAAGGCTTTTGAAGAAGATCTGCTGTCAGCCTTTGGTCGAACCTGAGCATTTTTTGGAACGCGGAGCGTCCCCGGCTGCATTCCCACGCAGAGCGTGGGAACGATCATGCGTTGCCCTCGCCTCCCGCTTACGGCATCCTGCGCACCCATTTTCCGACCCGGCCCCGCATTGCGGCACGCAAACCACCATGACCGTCTCTGAAAAAGCCCCGCGCAACAACGATCTGATCTACGGCCTCAACGACCGTCCGCACTTCACCGCAACGGTGTTTGCCGCCCTGCAACACGTGTTGGCCAGCTTCGTCGGCATCATCACCCCGACCCTGATCATGGGCGGTGCCCTCGGCCTGCAAAGTGAAATCCCGTACCTGATCAGCATGGCGCTGTTCGTCTCGGGCCTCGGCACCTTCGTTCAGGCCAAGCGCTTCGGCCCGGTCGGTTCGGGGCTGCTGTGCCTGCAAGGCACCAGTTTTTCCTTTATCAGCGTGATTCTCAGCGCCGGTTTCATGGTCAAGGCCCGGGGCGGCGGCACCGATGAAATCCTCTCGACGATCTTCGGCGTGTGCTTCTTCGCCGCCTTCATCGAAGTGGTGCTGAGCCAGTTTATCGGCAAGTTGCGCATGCTGATCACCCCGGTGGTTACCGGCACCATCATCACCCTGATGGGCCTGTCGCTGATCAAAGTGGCGATGACCGACATTGCCGGCGGCTTCGGCGCGGCGGACCTGGGCGCGGCCAGCCATGTATTCCTGGCAGCGCTGGTGCTGGGCACCATCGTGGTGTTGAACCGGGTTGATGTGCCGTTCCTGCGCCTGGGGGCGATTGTCATCGGCCTGACCCTCGGCTACGTGGTGGCGTGGCTGATGGGCACCGTGGATTTCGCCAATCTGCCGCAAGTGCCGGTGGTCAGCGTGCCGGTGCCGTTCAAATACGGTTTCAACTTCGACTGGGTGGCGTTCGTGCCGGTGGCGGTGATTTTCCTGGTGTCGCCGCTGGAAGCGGCCGGTGACCTGACCGCCAACTCGATGATTTCCCGTCAGCCGGTCAAAGGCCCGCTGTACATCCGCCGAATCAAGTCCGGGCTGCTCGCCGATGGCCTCAACTCGGCCATGGCGGCGGTTTTCAACAGCATGCCGATGGTGACTTTCGCCCAGAACAACGGGGTGATCCAGCTCACCGGCGTCGCCAGCCGTTACGTCGCGTTCTTCATCGCCGGCCTGCTGGTGTTGCTGGGACTGTTCCCGATGATCGGTGCGGTGCTGCAACTGATGCCGAAACCGGTGCTCGGCGGCGCAGAGCTGGTGATGTTCGGCACCGTAGCCGTGGCCGGGATCAAGATCCTCGCCGAGGCCGGCCTGCATCGGCGCAACATGCTGATCGTGGCGATTTCAGTCGGCATGGGCCTGGGCATCGCCGCCGTGCCGGAAGTACTGCGCGAACTGCCGCAGGCGCTGCGCAATATTTTCGAGTCGCCAATCACCGTCGGCGCGCTGTGTGCCATCGTGCTGAATATCTTCCTGCCGGAAGAATTCATCGAGCTGGAAGAAGATGACTTCGACCCGGAAGCCTCTATCCTTCAGGTCATGGAAAACCCCGACCTGCCGGCCAAAGCTGAACCCGCATCAACGGCCGCTGTCGCACAGTTGAACCGTTGATCCTGTCCGCTCGATGAAAAAAGGGCTGATACCGGCGACGGTTCAGCCCTTTTTCAATGAGAGAGCATCAATGCGCCGTTTCCAAGCCGTCATCCTGTCCCTGCTTCTGCTCTCGCTCAGCGCCTGTGCGCTGTTTCCCAACCGCGACCCGGTGAACATCAACGTGGTCGGCCTCGAACCGCTGCCGAGCCAGGATCTGGAAGTGCGCTTCGCGATCAAGCTGCGGGTGCAGAACCCCAACGAAACGCCCATCGACTACAACGGCATCGCGCTGGATCTGGAGGTCAACGGCCACTCGCTTGCGTCGGGTGTGAGCGATCAGACTGGCTCGATTCCACGGTTCTCCGAAACCATCGTCAGCGTCCCGGTGAGCATTTCCGCGTTCTCGGTGCTGCGCCAGACCTTGGGCCTGAGCCAGACGCAAACCCTCGACAACCTGCCCTATGTGCTGCGCGGCAAACTCGCGGGCGGGTTGTTTGGCACGATGCGTTTTGTCGACACCGGCAAGCTGAGTCTGCCGAGAGCCAGTGCCGCAACCTGGTAAAGATGCGGTAGCCTGCAGCGTTTACTATCAGAAACATGGAAGCCGCAGGTTTATGGAAGACATCCCCACGCTGTACACCGAACGACTGATCTTGCGTCCACTTGAACTGGCGGACGCCGAGGCCATCCAGCAGCAATTCCCCCACTGGGAAGTGGTGCGTTATCTGAACGTCTTCGTGCCCTGGCCTTATCCGGACGACGGCGCCCTCACCTACCTGCGTGACATTGCGCTGCCTGCCATTGCGGCAGGCAAAGAGTGGCACTGGACGATTCGCCTAAAATCGGCGCCAGAGCAATTGATCGGCAACATCAGCCTGATGGACGAGCCGGACAACCACCGTGGGTTCTGGCTCGCCCCGGCCTGGCAGGGTCAGGGCTTCATGACCGAAGCCAGCGAAGCCGTGACCCGGTACTGGTTCGAAACCCTCGATCAACCGTTGATGCGCGTGCCGAAAGCCGCACCGAACCTTGGTTCGCGAAAGCTCTCGGAACGCGCTGGCATGCGCTTGATTCGCACCGATGAGGACGACTTCGTCGGCGGCCGCTTCCCACGGGAAATCTGGGAAATCACCCGCGAAGAATGGCGGCGCCGACAATCCGTCAAACCGTGAAACGCACGCCTGGCTTGGCCCGCTCGTCGACGCTCAACTCGAACACATCCGGCCGCGCATAGTGGCCGACCACGTCGTAGTCGTAGCGGGCGCGCACCAGTTCTTCGGTGTCGATTTCGGCGGTGAGCAACCCGGCCTCGCCGCGCAACGGCCCGGCCAGCACGTCGCCCATCGGCCCGACAATCACGCTGCCACCGGCAATCAGCGGCCGGTCCGCCGGCCAATTGGCGATCTCTACGCCCAGTTCATTCGGTGAGGCCTGCACCTGACAGGCGCTGACCACAAAGCAGCGCCCTTCGTGGGCGATGTGGCGCATGCTCACCTGCCACATCTCGCGCTCGTCCACGGTCGGGGCACACCAGACCTCGATGCCTTTTGCGTACATCGCCGTGCGCATCAGCGGCATCATGTTTTCCCAGCAGATCACGGCGCCGAGTTTGCCGACCTGAGTGTCGAGCACCGGCAGTGTCGAACCGTCGCCCTTGCCCCAGATGAGCCGTTCGGTGCCGGTAGGCATCAGCTTGCGGTGTTTGGCCACGAGTCCTGCCTGCGGGTCGAAATACAGCGCGGTGCAGTGCAAGGTGCTGCCGGCCCGTTCGATCACGCCTATCACCAGATTGGCCCCGGTGCGTGCCGACAGACCGGCCAGCGCTTCGGTTTCCGCACCGGGCACATCGATAGCGTTGGCGAAGTAACGGGCGTAGGCCTCGCGGCCTTCCGGCAAGCGGTAACCCAATTGCGTGCCGAAGCCCTCGCCCTTCGGGTAACCGCCGAGCAACGCTTCGGGCATCACCACCAACGCGGCGCCGGATTCGATGATCGCGGTTTCCCAGCTCAGGATCTGTTCCAGGGTCTCAGCCTTGCCACCGGGCAAGGCGCCGATCTGCAGGGCGGCAACGATTGATTTGGGCATGGCGGTCACTCCGTGAAGTTCAGGTGTTGCTCATTCTCCGGCGCCACGGGATCATGAATAAAGACCAATCCACTGCTGAATGATATGAGCCAGATGAATATCGCAACCGTCGACCTCAACCTGCTGAAAGTCTTTGAAGCCCTGCATGAAGAATCCAGTGCCAGCCGCGCGGCGTTGCGTCTGGGCGTAACCCAGTCAGCGGTCAGCGCGGCCTTACGGCGGTTGCGCGAGGTGTATGGCGATCAATTGTTCGTGCGCACCGGCCGGGGACTGGCGCCGACGCTCAAGGCCAACCAGTTGAAACCAGTGGTCAGCGATGCGCTGAATAAATGTCGGCAAAGCCTGGCCATGGTCGACCCGACGGCCAATCACTACGAAGGACGCTCGGTCACCGTGGGCCTATCGGACGATTTCGAGATCGCTTACGGCCGGCGACTGATCGAGGAAATCGCCCGTCGTGCGCCAAAACTGCGGCTGATTTTCCGCCAGACCCACAGCCAGATCGTCGCCCGGGCACTGATGGAACGCAGCATCGACTTGGCAATTACCGCCGGCGGGTTCGCCGAGCGGCTGCTCAGCCGTCAGGTGTTGGGTGAAGGGGGTTACGCGTGTCTGGTGGATCCGGCGAGCCTTGCGCCGGGCCAGCAGCAGATCGATCTGGAGGAATTCGTCACCCGCGAGCACCTTCTGGTGTCGTCGGGCGGTTTTATCGGGATCACCGATGAAGGGCTGGCGGCGCTGGGCCGCAGTCGCCGGGTCTGCGCCTCGACCACGCATTTTGCGGCGTTGCCCCATCTGCTCAAGGGCAGCGATGCGGTGGCGACCATTCCGACCCACGCCGCGCAGGCCATTGCTTCAATGAGCGGGCTGGCGCTGCTGCCCTGCCCGCTGGCGCTGCCGCGTTACCCGATCGAACTGGGCTGGCGCACCAGCACCCAGATCGATCCGGTGGTGCTGACGGTGCGCGAAGCGATTGGCTCCAGTTTCAGGGCCGAGTGATTACTTGTTGGCCGCCATCAGGCGATTGACTTCACTGCGCACCATGTTGGCGAATTCCGGAGGCGACATGCCGTCCAGTTCAGCGCGAACGAACTCGGCCCATTTGCCCTTGCGTTTGGAGCGCTCGCCGAACAACCGCGCAGCTTCGCCCTTGGCTTTGCCCAGATTGTTCTGCCAGAGTTCGAACAGTCGGGATTTTTCATCTTCCAGCGCGGCGCGCTCTGCGAGGGATTTGTCGGCCAGATTGAAACTCATCGGGAATTACCTGCTGCATCAAATGGCGACATCTTACACGCTGGACGGAAACCTCTGACGCTGGTTTTTGCTCCGGATGGAAAATCGCTGCAACTTTTCAAGTCGCGCCACACTCCATTGTTCACTGTCCATTCACCTGCAAGGAGTCACCCAATGGCCCGCAAAAGCGCCGTTCAAGCCGCTGAAGACCAAATCAAGGATCAAGCGTTCAGCGAACTTCAGGCTCTGATCGAAGAGTCGGACAAACTGCTCAAGAGCAGTGCTTCACTGGTCGGCGAGGAAGCGGAAACCCTGCGCGGACAAATCGCCCTGAAATTGCAGCAGGCACTGGATTCGGTATCCAGTGTGCGTGACCGCACCAAACCGGCGGTCGACGCTACCGAGAGCTACATCGGCGGCCACCCGTGGCAGACCGTGGCGATTTCCGCCGGGTTCGGTCTGGTGGTCGGATTGCTGCTCGGTCGCCGCTGAGCGCGAACAAAAAAGGCGAGCCCTCGGGCTCGCCTTTTTCATGCCCGGCACACACTCATTCGCCGGCCAGTTCACGCAACTGCGACAGGGTCTGTTGATCCAGTTCGATTCCTTTGGCCAGTGACTTGGCCCGCTGCAAATGCCGCCGATCCCCCGGCAAACGCTTGAGCCCGACCCCGTGCATCTGCCGCACAAGTTCCTGACTGCGTTCGGCAAAGCTTTGCCCGGCAGTCTTGCTTGGGTCGATCACGATCAGCAACTGACCGGTCCACGGGGTCTTGGCCCCCGGATGGTTCTTCCAGTCGAACTCGAACGAAAAGTTGCCGCCGGTCAGCGCGGCGGCCAGCAGCTCGACCATCATCGACAGCGCCGAGCCTTTGTGCCCGCCAAACGGCAGCAATGCGCCGCCTTCCAGAATCGCTTTCGGGTCGCAGGTCGGCTGGCCGAGGCTGTCGACACCCATGCCCGCCGGCAGCTTCTCGCCCTTGCGCGCGGCGATCTGCACGTCGCCATGGGCGATGGCGCTGGTGGCCAGGTCGAACACGATCGGCGCACCGTCGGCCCGGGGCGCGGCGAAGGCGATCGGGTTGGTGCCGAACAATGGCCGGTCGGCACCGTGGGGCACCACGCAGGTCATGCTGTTGACGACGCTCAACGCTACCAGGCCTTCATCGGCGAAAGGCTCGACGTCCGGCCACAGCGCGGCAAAGTGATGGGAATTGCGGATCGCCAACACCGCGATCCCGGCACTGCGGGCCTTTTCCACCAGCAGCGCACGTGCCGCCGCCAGCGCAGGCTGGGCAAAACCGTTGCCGGCATCGACGCTGACGAATCCTGAAGCCACATTCTCGACTTTCGGCACGGCCTTGCCGTTGACCCAGCCGCTGTTGAGCGTCGAGACATAACCGGGGATCCGGAATACGCCGTGACTGTGCGCACCGTCCCGCTCGGCATTCGCGCAATTGGCGGCCAGCGTTCTGGCGACTTCGGCGGAGGTGCCGTGACGGGTGAAAATCCTTTCCAGCAATTGAGTCAGCTCGTCCAGAGATACCGTGGACGAGACCGCATGATCGTGTGGCGCAGACATCTGAAGCTCCAGAGTAATTATTGGAGGGAACAACAGCGAACGAACAACCCGCCAGAGGATTAACCATGGCCGGCCGGTTGCCTGTCAACCCCGCAGTATTTATCTACCACCCTCGCCTCCGTCACCCGCCCTAGCCTTGCGTCTCGACCCATCGGCGCCTGCCAGCATGCGCCCCTCATCGAGACTCGATCATGTCTGCCCCCATCAAACCCTTGTTGTTCCCCGAAGTCCTTGACTCCCCCGGTCTCTGGACCGAGCTGGGCAAGACCCACGGTCTGTCCGAACACGAATTCAGATGGCTCGCCCATGCAAAGCTGTCCACCCATGCCTTGCGCAGCCAGCAGACCCCGGCCATGCGCGCCGAGCACATCCTGCTCAATGTTGGCAAGGGAATGCCGCTGCCGTTGCCGGGTGCGTTCGTTCTCGGCGAGACGCCCGTCAATAAAGCCCAGATCCTGTACACCGTGTATGACGGCCTCAAGAAGTACCCTGACCGCGCCGACTTGAAACAACAGTTGGAGCGACGACTGAACAATCCTGACGACCAGGCCAATCTGTTTGCGTTCCTGTCGTTGCCGCAACGCAAGCGGCTGTTCGATGCCGAAAACATAACGGTGTCGTTCAGCCTCATCGAAGGTGATGTATTCGATGAAAACACCGCGGCCATCCAACAGGGGCAAGTTCTGAATGCGCAGGCCATGCGTGCGGAGCTGGAGCAGTTGCCGACGCTCAATCACCTGCTGGAAAGCATTCTGGATGAATTGCTCAAGTCGCATTTCGGCAGCCTGCAGCAAAACCGTACTCGTGTCGGTTTCTACACCCTGGACGATGCCACCGGCGCCGATGCCGCGACGCCGACCAGACACTGGCTCGACTCCATGAGCCTGAGCGATGCGGTGCTGTTGCATTACCGGCATCAACAGTGGCCGACCGCCGCACTGCGGGAGTTCAGCAACCCAGGCAGATCGGTCACCAAAGGCGATCAAGCGCAATGGGAAGAGGCTGTCAAAAGCGCGTCCGGCATGTTGCCAGCGCTGCTTTTCCGGCAACTGGAACACTATTGGAATGCGGCATCTGCAGACGGCGCGCCGCGCCGCACGTTCTTCGCCGACGTGCTGCAAGACCAGGCACGCAGCGAATGGATGGTCAAACGCGAAATCGGCATTCTCGATGCAACACAGTTCAACGCACTGCATCAGCTGATAACGCACGACGCGCAAGGCCCGCAACGCCCTCTCACCGAAACCGTGCGGCTCTGGGAGCACGAAGCCAACTACGTCGAACTGGCGGGGTCGCTGATGATCAGCGCAAGCCAGGCATTTCTTTACACGCCGGTGCAGGGCCTGCAAGTTCTCACCGACTACAAAGACCTGAAACAGACGTTGCAGAGCAAGTTCATTGCCAAGGGCCACGAAGACGAACTCTACGGCCTGCTCAGCCTTGACGAGCGCAACCGGTTTCTGGGTTTCGACCAGCCGCAGGTGTCGGGAGACCGGATCATCGGAGAAATCTTCAAGATCCTCTTCGAATTGATCATCACCAAGCAGCGGCAAAACATCGAATACGCCTTGCAAGTGTTTCGCCACAGCGATGGCGCGGTGAATCTGCAGGCCCTGTTCGACAAGAGCCTGGACATCCGCTCGATGATTCATGAGCGTTTGGTGGCGCTGGACAGTGCAGGTCGATGGAGCACGCATCCGGTGCTGGCAGGCAACCAGCAACCCTCTCAGGTACTGGCAGACAAGGCGCGCGCGTCAATCAAGACATTCAGCAGCGTCGAGGGCCCGCTTGTCGCGATGCTCGAAACACAACCCATGGCGCATCAGGAGGCCCAACGGCCGTTTCTCGAAAGCCTGAAGTCAATGCTTGCTCATGCATGGTTTATCGGTGTCACCGGCGAAGCCCGGTTGCGGGTGCTGGGCGACAGCCTGTCGGCCTCCGTACAGGCAATTGTCAACACCGTGATCAACGCTGATCAGCCGACCCGTGCGTTGCGGCACTCCCTCGAGGGCTTTCGCCCCGATGCCTATACACTCAGCCTTGAGTCTTCCGGTCAGCAGGATCTACTGCCGCTCGCCCACTGCCTGCTGATGACCGAGCGCGGCGGCCTGGACGCCAGTCACTCAGGGCGGGCAGTGATCTGGACGCCCGCGCTGGGCATTGAAGTGTTCGACACTGTCGCCGCTGCACGGCGCATGCTCGATCAGCGGCTGCTGCACAGCGTGCAACGTCTGTCGTTACTGGAAAACCTGCTGCCCGCGCAGTTTCAGCCCCACCAGCGCTACACCCTTGGGGCATTTCAAATCATCGAACACAACGTGCTGCACAATCGCGTGCAATCGGCCATCGAGCATTTTCTCGGGCGCTGCGAGCAGGTGCGCACCCGCGTGAAAGATCCCGTCAGGCGCAACAATGCTCTGACGAAACTGCGCAATCAGGCTTTTCACACCAACCTCAAACTGGCGACGGCCCATGCCCGGGCCATTGCCACACAACAGACCTACCCGGCGTGGCTGGGCATGGCAGCGAACGCGGAACAGAAACTGCACGTAGAACTCATGGAGCAGTGGCGCCAGAGTGTCGTCGACGACAAGGACTACCTGACAGGCGTGCCGACGCTGGTCAGCCATGTCGAGCAGACCTTGAAATCACTGCTCGACAGTCGATTCCCCAAGAGCGGGCTCAATCCCCGGCACATTCAGATAACGCCCAATCTGGCGCTGGCCGGGCCCGCCAGAAACCTGGTCGAGTTTGCCCTCAATCACATCAACATCGCCCAGGGCACCGGTTTCAAGGTCACCTCGAGAACCACCCAGGTCCTTCCGGACGGGCTGAACCAAAGCGCCGTGACACAACTGCTGCTGTCCCTGGCGATACCGACCACCTACAGCGACAAGGTCCGTGAGGCGCTATCGACGACATCAGTGGCGGGTATGGCCCGGCAGCAGTTTTTTTTCCGCCAGGTGCCCTGGCAATTGCTGCAACACGCTCATGCACTGAAACTTCAGCAGCATTTGTCCGAGAAAGCCTTCAGTTACATCCGCCAGGTACTGGACATGCCGGATGCCATCGCCCGCGACGCCGTCGCCGGGACACACGCGATCGTGTGTCCGCTGTCATTGATCAAGACGGAAAAGGCCAACGCCGTCGAAGCATGTGGACTGTATGTGCTGGCTCCCGGTACCGGGCACAAAGGCCCGTTAGTGCTTTATACCCCGTATGCGGAGCAGGCCTTTCACGAATTCCCCGATGAACAGGGTCTGATCGCCGCCCTTAATATTCCGGGGCTGCTGCAGAACCTGTTGTTCCGTCGTCTGCCACCCACACAACGCGCAACATTTCGCAGCCTGTTCGCCGACACCCTCGGCCAGACCAGTGAAGTAACACTCGATTACCGCCCGATCGGGGGCAACCTGCTGGAGCGGCTGTTTCAGGACAACCTCGATGTGTTGAAACAAATGCTCGGGTCGCAGAAAGACAGCGACGGGCAATCCGACTGGGACAACGCCAAAGTCCTGTTCAGTGACGAGATCAAACAGGTCACGGACATGTTGCAAGGCAAACTCGCCTATGGGCGCTTTCTCTGGCAAGCCTACGACGAATTCAAGGACTCGGCCGAAGCCCTGCAGAATCATCATTGGAAAAGAGCACTGAAATCTTTTATCGACGGCGCGGAGCAGATGGTGCTTGTCGGCCTTTTGCCGGAAATGTCGGCTGAACGCACGAGCGCCGAGGTCGGCGAACAGACGCTCGCAACCGGCACTGGAAAAGTCGAAAACCCGATTGCACCGACCTTGGCCGAGATCGAAACCACCTCGCCACAACGCACACGCCTGCAGCCTTTCGAGGCGACGGATGTCGCGCTCAAGAACCTCACGTACAGCGCGGCTCAGGGCGTCTATCAGAACGCCGCGAACAACCGCAGCTATGCGGCCGTTGATGGCAAGGTCTACCGGGTCGTCAAGCAGGGTTCGGCCTGGCAATTGGCCAAAGCTGAGGAACGCGGCCCGTTGCTGTTGAAAAGCGGTTCGCGGATGGTACAGATCGCGCACGGCCAGACCGTTCATTTCGGCAAAGCCTTCTCCAGAATGCTGGAGCACAACAAATACACGCGCCTGCGCCGCACGATGCTCAACATCGAAGCGCACGGCATGGAAGAAATCACTCGACGCTACCCTGAAAAAGCGCGGGTACTCGGGCACGCAGTGGGGCTGGCCCGGGATTATGCGTTCAACTGCCTGCACAACCTGGCGATTCTGGACATAACCGCTGTGCCCGGTGGACGGGTCAACCGGTTTCTCATGGAGTTTTTTGATGTCCCGCGTCTCACAACGCAGATCCTGGCCAGGATAAAAACCGCGATCTTGCCGATCTGTAACGCCCTGGTAGATCCCGCTGATGATTTGCTCAACACCGACCGGTTCATCGTCGGTTCGACCAACTGGTTCCACGACGTGATTGCGTTTGTCCTCGATGGCGATCTGCAGAACAAGGTCCATTTCACCCAGCACTTTTTTGACCAGGACCTGGGTGACTACGTCCCCGTCGTTGCTCAAGGGTTTGATATTGACGGCCATGCGCAAGCCGAAACCCTGATCCACGAACTCGCCCATCAACTGAGCAACGCCTGGGATATCGCAACCGTACGCGGGCGTGAGCCTTTCTGTGACCTGATATCGGCGGTGACACCCGACGGTGCGAAGTTGCTCCGGTCGTTGCAGGACGAACGGAGAATGGCGCTGTCACTGGCCACACCCCGGGCACAACTGTTTGCGGAATGGAATCCGGATCGCGCGATCTGGATCGACTTTGACAGAATTCCCGAAAAAGAGACCACGGCTGCGGAAATTTTCAAGCAAACGAACAGTACGACAATGAACGAGGCGCGCAATGCGTTCATGGATCAGCAGTCATCGGATGCCCGGGTCGGCGTCATCCTGCACAACGCCGACTCGATCGCGCTGCTGATCTGCGAAGTCGGCCGCCAGCTAGATCCTGTCCCGACCGTCTGATCCGCAAAAAAATGCGCAGGTTCGACACCTGCGCATTGCTCGACAACCGTGAGACTCAGTCCTTCTGGTCACGCAGGACGTTGCCCGAAGCGCCGTCGATGCGGAATTCGTACACCACACCGTCAGCCTTGCGCCCTTCCCCTTTCCAATAGCCGTCATTGTCGGCCTCGATCTCGTAGACCTCGACATAACCGGCCTTGGTCTTGACGACCTCGATGGCCTTCTCGATGGTGATCCATCCTGCGCCAGGACGGTCAGCCAGTGCCGCGCCTGCACTCAGAAGACTGGCGGTGGCGACGAAAGCGGCCAAGGTTCTTTTGATCATTTTTTCACTCCATTTATGGTTAATGTTCACGAAACGTCCTGGTTTTTGGGGCGTCTGAGCGAAAAAAAGTTCCACGTTTGATGGGTAATTGCCATGACGGTTGTTCTCGGCACCTCCCCCCCGAGGTTAGAATGCGGGAAATCAGGATGAGTCAATGACCCAGAACACCCTCTCGGAAGCCGAATACGATGCGATCACCGATGCCGCCGCGCATTGGTGCATGCGTCTGCACGCCGTCGATTGCACCGCTGAAGAGCGGCAGGCGTTCGACCAGTGGCGCGATGCGCACCCGCTTCACGCGTTCGAATATGAGGCGATGCTGGAGATCTGGGATGTCGCCGAACATTTGCCACGCCCGGAACCTGCGGTAGTCATACCGATCACTCCGCCGGCCCGGACGTGGCGCCAATACGCGGTGGCCGCCTCCGTTTGCGCGCTGGCGCTCCCGCTGGCGGCCTGGACCGGGTGGAATCTGGGGTGGCTGCCCAACAGCTATCAGCACTTCGCCGCCACCGACAATGTGCGCCACGTCACTTTGGGCGACGGCAGTCAGGTCGAGCTGAACCTCAACACCGAACTGACCTACAGCAATTACAAGGACGAGCGTCGCGTCACCCTGAAAAAGGGTGAGGCCTTCTTTGAAGTCAGCCATGACCTGAGCCACCCTTTCGTCGTCAGGGCTGCAGAAGGCAGGATTCGCGTCACTGGCACCCGTTTCAACGTCTGGATGTATGAGGATCAGGTGAAGGTCAACTTGATCGAAGGTTCGGTACTGGTCACCAGCAACGCTCAGCTGCCAGGCGATGGCTTGCGCCTCGGCCCTTCGATGCAGGCTCGCTACCGACACGGCGACTTCATGCCGCAAATAAGCCAGACCTATGCCAGCGACAACTCGCTGGCCTGGCGCAACGGCAAACTGGTACTCGACAACCTGGCGCTGAACGACGCGCTGCCGTTGATCAACCGTTACCTGGACAAACCTCTGATGCTTGCCGATAGCGCGACCGGATCGATCCGGGTCGGCGGCATTTACAACATCAAGGAGCTGAACAGCTTCGCCGGCTCGATGCCCATGGTGCTGCCGGTGTTCCTGACCCGCAACAAGGACGGCAACCCGGTGATCAACCCGATGCCGCAGCAACCGCCAAAAAACTGAAGGCCGGTCCCGTGAGGGAGCGGCCTTCTGCTTTTGCGGTTATCGACGGGTTGAACAGCTGATTACTGCGCCGCGACTTTCCCCGCCTTTTCCAGATCATCACGCACGGTCTGCACCTGATACTGCGGATCTGCCTTGATCTGCTGCTCTGTGAATGGCAACACGCTCCACTGTTTCTTCGAGAACGCCTCGGTCTGGTCGCGGGAATACTTCGACGCCGGATCACTGGACAGCGAGAACGCCAGCAAACCCTGGGCATGCGGCCCCTTGTCGTCGAACGTCACGACTTGCAGGTAACTGGTGCCACTGACCACCTCCAGCTTGCCGTCTTCACGGGGCACGCTCTGGATCGCGTTGTAGATGCCCAGCGTGCCCGGGCCACCGTGAATCGGCGTTTGCTGTCCTCCACTGCTGACCACCTGCACATCGCCCCAACGGGTTTTCTCGGTCAGGCCCATTTTGGTGGCGGACTCGGCCGACGCCAGCATGGCCTCGCGCAGTGCCTTGGCCACTTCGGGCTTTTCAATGGCCAGTCCGCGCGGGGTGTGTTGCGCATCCTTAGGATCGAACGCCACACGCCAGGCCTGCGGCGACTCCTGCATCGCTTGCATGATGGTCTGGAAATGCACCAGCCCGATGCCCGACTCCAGACTCGCCCGGCCATCCCACGCTTTCAGACTGCTGCACACCGATTTCAGCGCTGCCTCAGGCTGGGAAGCACAGAACTTCAACAGATCCGGCACCACCTGAGTCGCCAGGAACACCTGATCGTCCATCACCATGTGTTGCAGGTCCTGCACCGACACCGGGCCTTTCTTGCTCAGGGTCGCCAGACGATCCAGCGCAAAGCGCGAGCGCAGGCCCAGAGGCTGGCCGTCCTGACTGATCAGCGGCGAGAAGCCGGTCAGCGGTTGCGCCGGGTTGGCCAGCCACGCCGAGTCGTTGGAGTGCTGGACGAAGTCCTTGCGCAACAGCTGCGGCAGTTGGCTGGACGCGTAAATGCCCTTCTGTGCGGCTTGCGGGTCGATGTCCCAGGCGCAGGCGCTGCTGGAGCCGTCGAGCACGATCATTTGCAGGCCCATACGCGGGTCGCTGCACCTGGCCAGTTTGTCGGCACTTACATTCGGCACCACCGACAGGTTCATGTACAGCGTCTGGCCCTTGTCATCCACAGCCAGGGTGTTGACCCACGGGATGCCCTGGATGGTATGCACCGAATCCTGCAAATCCTTGAGATTGCCGGCGCGGTTCATGGCGTACCACTGTTTCAGCACCCGGTCGTTGTCGAGGTTGGCATCGCGCAGGCTATAGGCGTACTGATTGTTCCAGTCGAGCTTGCCGGGCCACTGCACGATCGGGCCGAACTGCGAACTGTAGACATCCCGCTGTACTGGCACGACCTGCCCGTCCGCCTGTTTGACCTGCACCGTGACCGTCTGCTTGTTCATCGGCAGGGACTGGCCGTCGAGCAGGTAACGGGTCGGATCCTTCGGATCGAGTTGCAGGCGATAAAGCGTGAAATGCTTGGACGAGTCGACGGTGTGGGTCCAGGCCAGGTGCTGGTTGAAACCGATGTTGATCATCGGCAGGCCCGGCAGCGCCGCGCCCATCACATCCAGTTTGCCAGGAATGGTCAGGTGCATCTGATAGAAGCGCATGCCGCCGACCCACGGAAAATGCGGGTTGGCCAGCAGCATCCCGCGGCCATTGAACGAACGCTCGCTGCCGACCGCCACCGCATTGCTGCCACGGTCGAGCGCGAAGCGTTGCAGACGCGTGTCCGCCAATTGGTAAGCACGCGCATCGTTTTCAATCTGCGCAGCGGCCACTGGCGGTGTAGCGCCCGCCAAAGCTTCGGCGAACTGGCCGACACCGCCCTCGACCAGCAGGCGACGGGTCAGTTTCACCAGGTCTTCGGCAGCAATGTCGCGCACCCATTCGCCCTGGCACTGCTGGGGCAGTCCCTGCTGACGGCGCTCGGCCAGATAACGGTTGTAGCCGGCGGCATAACCTTCCACCAGATCACGCACTTCCACCGGTTGCGCCTGCCAGAAGGCATTCACGGCCTGCGGCGTGTTGAGCCACTGGAAGAACACGTCGCTGACGCGGTTCTCGCGCTCTTCGACGGTCAGTTGCTCCGGCCCGAAGTACCGCGACCGCTCGCCGTTGACTGTCACGATCTCGTTGGCCAGCAGGCACAGGTTGTCCTGCGCATAGGCATAACCGATGCCGAACCCGAGACCACGTTCGTTTTCCGCGCGGATGTGCGGTACGCCAAAACCTGTGCGACGGATATCGGCGCCGGTCTGGCCGGAAGGGCTGAATGCCTGCGCCGACAGACTCAGCCCGAGAAACAGGCCGGCAAGGGTCAGTCCGGTGAATTGCCTGGAAATAGTCACGCTCGCTCCTGATCGAAATGCCGAAGAGCGAACCGCCCGCCACCGTGAACACGTCGGGCCCGGCTCGCTCTGAAATCACCCACGCGTCACGCGCAATGAGCCTGTCCAGAAAACGAAGCCGCGGAAAAAAAATTTAGTCGGCCACACATCCGTCTCGAACCGTAATCACGGGGAAAAGACGAAACGACGACAAATTTTCTACATTTTTCGCTTCATGATTTGTCGAGCTGAAACGTCTTGTTTAGAGAGAGCACAAAAAACCTTTCCTGATCAGGCTCTGAAAGGAGTAATCGCATGTACAACCCACCCCTACCATCGGAAGGTAGCCAGACCCCACAAGGAGCGCCCATGGGTTCGCACGTCGACGTATTCGGGCAACGGGTCGAGCGTCACGGCAATGAGCGCATCCGTTTGCTGCTCAAAAGCTTCGGCCTGCGCACCAGTCTGATTCGCCTCAAAGTCATCGACACCCTGCTGGTCGCCGCCGAGGATGACCGGCGTCTGGGTGTGCGTGGCGTGCATAGCCAACTGCTGGATCTGGACATTCCGTTGTCCTTCCTCAGCGTTCGTGAAGTGCTCAAGCGTCTGTGTGCCGAAGGCGTGATCACGTTCAACGACGACAAGAGCTACAGCCTCCATCCTCAGGCTGCCGCGGTGCTCAACAACGATTGAAGCACCCGGCAGACGCCGTCAGGGCTTGACCTTGCGGCGCATCACGCCGTTGATCACAACGACCACCACCGCCACACCGATGGCGATGTACTGGAACGTTTGCTCGCTGAGCTTGCCGGCGTTTTGCAGCCAGGACAGGCCGAGCATGATCAGCAGTACGGCGACGGCGATCAGAATCGAATATATCAAGCGTTGCTTATGGGTCATTACAGGTTCCTGAACCGTTGGAATGTATCGGGTTTGTATCGGCATTGATGCCATGCGCATACCGTTTGACGGGGATGCGCCGCGGTAAACGGGGTCTCATGTTACAGCCGATGAAGAGCTTTGGCTTCAAACGGCGTTAACCATGAGGATCCTTGAAATGCTGCGTCGAATCACCTGGCTGATTCCTGTCCTTGCACTGCTCACCCTGAGCGGCTGCATTATCTTTCCCCACGGCGGCTGGCATGGCGATCATCGCCACTATGGGCCTGGCCCGGGCTATTACTACCATCGTTAAGTCATCTCACGGAAAGGATGCCAGCGTCCGTCCGTTCAAATGCAACAACGGATTTTAGCGTCAGGAAAAATGCCCACAGGAATGTGGGCTTTTTTTATCGATCGGCGATCAATGCTGTAGGGCGCTTCACCTGTGCAAGCAAGAAAGTGTCCCTCTGCAACATCACGCATAACGAAGTCACAGACCGTCACACCAACGACGTAGGAACAATGACTTCCCCTCCCTACCCTTTGCGCTCCCTCTCAACTGTCCAGGAAGCGCATGCAAAGAACTCTCATCAACCTCCCGCCGCGCCGGGCGCTCGGCTTCTGTCTGGCCATCACGCTGTTCGAATGGCTGACCTACATGGCGAGTGACATGGTCATGCCGGCCATGCTGACCGTCACCCGGGATCTCGAAGCCGATGCCGCTCACATCCCCAACGCGTTCAATCTTTACCTGATCGGCGGTGTCTGCCTGCAATGGCTGATCGGGCCGCTGTCCGACCGGTTCGGCCGGCGCCCGCTGCTGCTGGGCGGTTGTGCGCTGTTCGGCGTGACCTGTGCGGCGGCTGTCGCCACGCCCGGCATCGAAGTGTTCAACGCCCTGCGACTGTTGCAAGGCATGGGTTTGGGGTTTGTCGTGGCGGTCAGTTACCCCGCGCTTCAGGAAGTCTTCTGCGAGGCCGATGCGGTCCGCCTGATGGCGCTGCTGGGCAATGTCGCCCTGCTTTCGCCCCTGCTCGGCCCGCTGCTCGGCAGTCTGCTGCTGGAGTGGCTGAGCTGGCGCGAGTTGTTTCTCGGTCTGGGCCTGATCGCGGCACTGACCTGGATCGGACTGCATGTCTGCATGCCAGAGACGATCGGCGTTTTGCGCCACGATGGTAGTCAACAAGCACCGATTCCTTTCTCATTTCGCCAGATCAGCAGTCGCTACCTTGCACTGCTGCGCAATCACCGGTTTGTCGGCATCTGCCTGGCGCTGGGTTTGATGAGCCTGCCGCTGATTGCCTGGATCGGACTGGCGCCGCTGCTGCTCGTCCAGTTACTGGGACTGACCACGCGCGAATATGCGCTGTGGCAGATTCCGGTGTTCTCGGCAGTCATTGTCGGCAATCTGATCCTTGATCGACTGCTGGCCTTGCGGGATCTGCCGCAACTGATTCGTCTGGCGCTCTGGCCGTTCTGCCTGGGTTTGCTGACCCTGATCGTCACTGCACTGACCAGCCTGTCCCTTGCAGGCTTGATGACCGGCCTTGCGTTGTACGCCGTGGGGCTGGGCATGAGCAACGCCGCGCTGTACCGGCTCGCACTGTTTTCCAGCGATGACAGTAAAGGCCTGGTGTCTGCCGCGATCGGCATGATCTCGATTGCCGTGATGGGGATAGGTGGTTCGCTGATCGCTGCCATCGGCGGCGGTAGCCGTGTCGAATCCTTCGCCCTCTGGGCGGCACTGGGCGGTCTACTCAGCCTGCCCCTGCTGTACCGGTTTCTGCCACACGTCCCGGCAGATTCCGCCTCTTCAACATAACGACAAGGACGCCTGATGATTCACTTCCCCCACAGCGACGCGCTCTGCGCGTTGACACAACCCTATTGCCCGGATTCCGTGCCGGACGGACTGTTTAACCAGGCCATGGCCGAAATCAGCCGGTTTCACAGCCAGCACACTCCGGG
This sequence comes from Pseudomonas sp. CH235, assembly GCF_004368175.1. Lineage (NCBI taxonomy): Bacteria > Pseudomonadati > Pseudomonadota > Gammaproteobacteria > Pseudomonadales > Pseudomonadaceae > Pseudomonas > Pseudomonas sp. CH235. The sequence goes on along the minus strand of NZ_RRZJ01000001.1, from coordinate 63,049 downwards.
ATACGAACACTGGTTGAATGCCAACGGCCTGAACGCAGGTGACCTGGACCATCTGGATGACTGGTCACGCCTTCCGCCGATCTTCGCCAGTTATTTCAAGCGCCAGGTCCTGCTCAGCCCCACCGGGATGGACGCGCTGGAACTCACCTCCTCCGGCACCAGTGGCGAGAAAAGCCGCATGCGTTACGACGAACGCAGCCTGGGGGCGGCCCAGAACATGGTCGAGCGGATTTTCCAGCACTATGACTGGGACACCCCGCACACTCCGTGCAACTACCTGCTGCTGAGCTATGAACCCGAGGGCAGCATCAGCCTGGGAACGTCATTTACCGATCAGTTTCTATGCCGCTTCGCCCCCGTCAATCGTGTGGCCTACGCACTGCGCCGTACGGGCGGTGGTCATGAATTCGACGGCTTTGGCGTGATCGCTGCCTTGCAGTCCTTCGCCGAAGAAGGTTTGCCGGTACGGATCTTCGGCTTCCCGGCGTTTCTCTGGCAGACCCTGCAACGCATGCAGGCGACCGGGATGGCTGATCTGCAACTGGCGCAAGGCTCGTTGACGCTGTTTGGCGGCGGCTGGAAAACCCACGCGGCGCAAGAGATTCCCCGCCAGCAACTGTACGAGCGCATTCACCGCCAATTGGGCATCGAGATGTCCCGCTGCCGTGACGGCTACGGCGCAGTCGAGCATGCGGTGCCTTATCTAGAGTGTGCTCAGCACCGTTTCCATGTACCCGTCTACTCGAAGGTTTTCGTGCGCCATCCCGCTGACTTTACGGTTCAGCCTTACGGTCGTCAGGGCTTGCTGAGCTTTGTCTCGCCTTACATCTCATCAAGCCCCGCGCACGCGGTGGTCATGAGCGATCTTGCCACTCTGCATCCAGGCGCCAGTTGCGGCTGCGGGCTGACCGGCGACTGGTTCGAACTGCATGGCCGCGCCGCCACCACGGCCGGTCGAAGCTGCGCCCTGGCCGCCTCTGAACTGCTTGGGAAGCATTGATATGTACCTGATCAACGGAAAGCTTCACAACGACTGCACTCTGGAATTCGCGCTGGAACAACTTTATCCGGATTTGCCACAACGGTTGGCCACGGCGCTCGACACGTCGACTGTGCTTGGCGCAGCAGCCACTTTTGCCGAACGTCTGCAAGACCCGCACAGGGCATTGCCCATCGATCCCGAGCAACGTCAGTCACTGATCGAGTTCTGCCAACCCGCTGGCCTTCGGTGCAAGCTTGAGCGCGAGCTCGGCGAGCAACCGGGCAGCCTGCGTCGCTTCGACTATCGCCAGTCACGCTTTGAACGCTGGAGCCCGCTGGGCCTGGTGGTCCACATCACCCCCGGCAATGCGCCGCTGCTGGCTTTCAGTGCGGTGATCGAAGGCCTGCTGGCCGGCAACGTCAACTGGTTGCGCCCCAGCAGCAGCGATCAGGGTGTGACGGCGCAATTACTTCATGAATTGGCGCAGTGCGATGCGACCGGCCAGATCGCCGCGCATGTCGCCGTCGTTCCGGCCAGCACGGCCCAGATCGGTCAACTGTGCCAACAGGCCAACGGCGTTTCAGCGTGGGGCGGTGAATCAGCACTGCAAGCCATCCGCCAGCAACTGGCGCCCGGCTGTCGCTGGATCGACTGGGGCCACCGCATCAGCTTCATCTACCTGACACCGGCAGCGGTCACGCCGCAAGCCCTGGACGCCGCGGCCGATGAAGTCTGCCGCCTCGATCAGCAGGCCTGCTCCAGCCCGCAATGGCTGCTGGTGGACAGTGACGATGAAAACACTTTGCGTTCAATCGGCGAGGGCCTTGCCGAGGCGTTCGAACGCCGCGCCCGACACTGGCCAGCCCTGTTGCCGTCGATTCAGGAGGCCTCGGAAATCACCACCCGCACGGCGATGGCGCGACTGGCTCACAGCTTTGCCGGTGTCAGCGGTCAGGTCTGGCAAACACCGGACTGGCGCGTCATCTGGAGCCACGACCAGACACTCGGCCCCTCGCCGCTGTTTCGCAGCCTGTTGCTTAAACCCCTGCCGCGCGCGCAAGCCTGCGAGGTGCTCTTGCCTTGGCGAAACGTGCTGCAAAGCGCCGCGCTGATGTGTGCCGAACACGAAATGGCCGAACTGGCTCAAACGCTGATCGCTGCGGGCGTTACACGGGTTACCCCGGTGCAATTGATTCACGACGGCTACGAAGGAGAACCCCACGACGGTGTGTATGCCTTGCAACGCTTGAGCCGGCGCGTGTCGGTCAGCCTGCCGGCCACGGCGCTGATAACCCGCGCCACGCTTGATCCGCTGCCGACACCACCCTGCCTGGCCGATTTGCCGATCATGAGCAAAGACACCTTTGTCACCCGCCCGATCCATCCGGCGGCCCGCTTGTACTTCCGCTCCGGCGGCAGCAGCGGCACCCCGGCGTTGGCCGGCTACAGCTACCGCGATTTTGAGCGACAGATGCGCGCCACCGCCGACGGTTTGTTCGCGGCGGGTCTCGACCCGAGCCGCGACCGGGTGATGAACCTGTTCTTCAGTGGCGGGCTGTATGGCGGTTTCTTCAGTTTTTCCAAAGTGCTGGAAATGTTGGGGACCACGCACCTGCCGATGGGCGCGCCGGCCGATGACGATTACCGCGAGATCGCGCAGATAATCATCGACCGACGCGTCACCGTGCTGGTCGGCATGCCCAGCACCCTGAACCGTCTGTTCCTCAATGAGCAGGCACGGCTGCGCGAATATGGCGGGATCGAAAAGGTCTTCCTCGGCGGCGAACACCCCGGTGAACAAAGCCTCGCGCTGATGCGCGACTGTGGCGTCGGGCTGATCCGATCGGCCGTTTACGGCAGTGTCGACGCCGGGCCGCTCGGCCATGCCTGCCCGGCCACCGGCGATGGCGTGTTTCATCTGATGAGCGATATCCAGCACCTGGAAATCGTCGAATTCGAGGCCGATCGGCCGGTGATCGGCGGTGAAACCGGGCGTCTGGTGTTCACCTCCATCGAACGTGAAGGGCAGGACGTGCAGCGCTACGACGTCGGAGACAGCGGTCGCTGGATTCCGGGTCTGTGTGACTGCGGGCTGCCCACGCCGCGTTTCGAACTGCTGCAACGTCACGGCAGGTTGACGCGCATCGGCACGGACTTCATCTGCCTGGCGCTACTGGCGGAGCACCTGCAGACCGAGTTCCAGCTGATCCTCGAACATGCCCCCGACGGACTCGAGCGCATGCGCTTTCGCAGTCCACGGCAACCCGATGATGTTCAGCGTCGCCTGCTGGAGTATCCGACGCTGGCCACGCTCATCCAGACGGGCCTTCTGACCGTGGACGTGGAGGTCTGCTGCAGCGACGGATTTACCCGTAACAAACACAGCGGCAAGACACCGCTGCTGATCGACAATCGGGGTGTCGGTCCCCGCGCAAACAGGCAAGGAGCCGCTCATGAACACAGGGTTTGAACTGCAAGAACTGGTCACGTTTGCACGAGAGCATTCGGGCTTTTATGCGAACCACTTCGCCGACGTTTCCCTGCCCGTCACATCGCTGGAACAATTGCCGGTGATTGACCCCGTTGCTTACTGGAAAGGCAGTCATGACCTCGACCACTGGCCCGTCATGACGGCGCCTTTGAATGACGCGCTGATCCTCAAAACGGGAGGAACTACCAGTGACGGCAAGTTTTCACTGTTCCGGCGCGAGGAATGGCAGACGCTGGTGGCGGACTTCGGTCGCAGTCTCGGCTCGCAGTTGAGCCCCGGCGACCGCGTCGCCAACCTGTTTTTCGTCGGCGACCTGTATGCCAGTTTCATCTTCACCCACGATGCGCTGGCGCATGTGCAAGCGGAGGTTATCGAGTTTCCCTTCACCGGCCATATCGACCCAAGTGTCCTGGCCGATGCGATTGCCCGACACCGGATCAATGTCCTGGCCGGCGTGCCTGCCCACCTGTTGACTTTCGCAGCATGGCTCGAACAACACGGCCGGGTTCTGAAGGAAGTCACCACTCTGCTCTACGCCGGTGAAAGCCTGTTTGATGCTCAGTTGCAGCGGCTGGCGCGAGTGTTTCCCCAGGCCCGGGTGGCCTCCATCGGCTACGCCAGTGTCGATGCCGGATTCATTGGCGCCAGCCATCGTGACTGTGCCCTGGGCGAGCATCGGATCCCCGAAAGTCACGGTGTGCTGGAAATTCTCGACGAGCACACCGGTGAAGTGATTGATGAATGCGACCGGGTCGGGCGCCTGGTGATGACCAATCTCACGCGCCGTTTGATGCCGCTGATCCGCTACCCGGTGGGCGATCGTGCTTGCTGGCGAGAGCCGTCGGGAACGCCCCGGCGCAAGTTCGCGTTGATGGGCCGCTGCGCCGACAGCCAGCGCGTGCGGGTGGGCATTCTGAACCTGCTGCCGCAATCGATCGGCGACACCGTATGGCGCGTCACCGGCAGCGATGATTGGCAACTGGTGATCGAGCAGGACGGCGCCATGGATATCCTGAGCCTGCACTGGGCGCCGGACGCCCTGACACCTGTGAACGCTGAGGCCGACCAGACGCTGCACAGTGCCTTGATCGAAGACTATCCGTTGATCAAGCAACTGAGCGCCGATCACCTGCTGGTATTGCGGATTCGCTGCTGCAAGGTTCAGGAACTGGCACGCCATCCACGCTCCGGGAAGCGTCAACGTGTGCTCGATCGGCGCGTCTACAACGGCACTGGCCAGGAGCCTTGCTGATGGAAGCGATCACCCTGCGAGGCTACCGCACCAGTGACGCTCCGGCGGTCAGTCGCCTGTTCAGAAAGATCTACGGCGACCATTACGCCCAGCCGCATGTGTATCTGCCCCGGATGATCAGCCAGAACCATGCCGACGGCCGCTGGCACTCGTTGGTGGCGGTGGCGAACGGTCAAGTGGCTGGGCATTCCACATTGATTCTCGACAAAGAATCGTCCCTCGCCGAACTGGCACTGAGCGTGGTAGATCCGCAGATCCGTGGGCAAAACGTCGCCACGCAACTGAGTCGACAGTTGCTGATCCATGCGCAGGCGCTGGGATATCAGGGGGTCACGATCAAGCAAATGACCCATCATCCCTACACCCAGAAAATGGCTGCCGGCCTTGGTTTTCACAACACCGGCTTGTTGCCCGACCATGCACCGTCGCCCTTTGGCGGCGCGGTGACGGAATCGCTGGTAATGGGTTACGCCCCGGTCGATGGTTATCAGCGCCCGCTGCCGGCCTTGACCTGGCCGGACGAATGCCGTGAGTTCATGCAGCAGATGTGCGACGTGTTCGGAACGCGGTCGAACGTGTCGCCCTGGGTCGGCGCACCGGCGCAGCTGGAACAGCGATGGGGGCGATATGACGGGATTTTCAGTGAAGTGGACGACAGTTTGATCAAGCAGCTGCAACAACTGCCCGGACATTGGCTGATTTCGATCAGGCTCAGGCTGGCACAAGGGTTTGACAATGCCTGGCGCCGGTTATCGACGATGGGGTTCGTGTTCAGCGGGCTGGCGCCCGATGACAGAAGTGCAGGATGGCTGGCGCTTTTTCATCGCGGTTTCCAGCCAAAATCCTTGACGCTGCATTGCCCGCAGATGCAGCGGTTGCATGACGGGATGCAGCGGCAGGTCGCCTTGCGCCCAAAACTCCACGCTTGCGGCAATCGCCCATAAACGAAAGGGCCCGCCCCGTTACCGGGGCGGGCCCTGTCTATCATGCCTTGGCTTTGACACCTTGATCGGTAGGAGGCTTGCGCTCCCCGCCCTGACCGTAAGTCTGCAGGTTCTGCAGTACGTAAATGGCTTTCTTGTACTCGGGGATCAACGTATTCGCGTACTTGTTGCCCTTGAGATTGTTGTTCTGGATGGTATCCAGTTGTGTCGCGAAATATTCCAGCGCATTGAACTTGGCATCCGGATCCTTCTGGATGCCGAAGCGATCGAACTTGTCGCCGGCATTGAGCAAGGTCATGGACGTGATCTCGGAAATCAGGCCCCGGCTACGCAACATTGCACTGAGGCTGCCCAATTGCTTGGCTGAAACATTGGTGGGATCGAAACCCTTGATGTTCTTGTGCAGACCCTGCTTGTCCATCTCTGCGGTACTGATTGCGGTGGGGTCGTTGCCGACCAGGGCCAGCATCTGCTTGACCTTCACACTTTGAGAAACCGGTTTGCTCGAGCTTCCTGTATCTCGAACCAGCAAACCCGCCTTGGGTTGCCAGGCACCGGTATAGCCGATAGTCATGAGCAAGCTCCTTGCGAGGAAAACATGAAAAATTCCTTGTTGAACCACTTTTGAGTTGCCCGGAGTATCGGCCGGCAAACTAATGGCACCAACTCCTTTCTGCACTTTTTTACAATTTTTGTACATTCACGATACAAACCGGCAACAGCCCCGGAAATACGGGACTAGAGCGTTCATGACAATGTGATGAAAGTGGGTTTGTTGCTCTAATGTTCGGGACGGTTAGTTCTCGTGTATCAGGTCGGATACGTTCCTTTGGTCGGGATCGCCTCTTTTAGGACGAAAGTACCTAAAGCTTCCCGAGGACCCGACGATACGTTAGGAAACCCGCGCTGTTTTTTCCCTGCCCACAATAAGAATCCCTGCTCAAGGACCGGTTTCCATGCCCGCATTCCGCACCATTCAGGCTCGTTACACGCTGTTTCTGGTTCTGTTCATTCTGTTGTTGTCGGTGCTCACCGTGGTTGGCATCAGCCAATTGGTCGCGCCCAAGTTGCGCCACACCGAAGAGCAAGTGGTGCTCAACCGCATTGCTGAAGTGGCCGAGCAAATCCAGGGCGAATTGAACAAGGTCCAGGCGCAACAGCGCAGCATTACCCAGACCATCCCGCTGCTCGACAGCGCGGCCATCGACACCGTGTTGCCGGGGCTGGTGGATCAATACGGCGAACTGAAAGTCTTCGGCGGCGGCATCTGGCCGCTGCCCGGTCAGCGTGAGGCCGGACGCAACAAGTTCAGTACGTTCTGGCACCGCGATGCCTCCGGCAAACTGGCGGTGAACACCTTCTGGAACAGCGACGCGGCCCCCAACTATTACGACCAGAGCTGGTACAAGGGCGGCATGCAGACCCCGCGCGGCCAATGCGCCTGGGCCGCTGCCTATAAAGATGACGCCAGCGCCGAACCGCGCACCAACTGCGCCATGGCCATCCAGAAAAACGGAAGCGCCTGGGGCGTCTCGACCATCGACGTGACATTGGGCTTCTTCAACGAGCTGGTGGCGCGCAAGGAAAAAGACCTCAACGCCGAAATGCTGATCGTCGAGGCCGACGGCAAGATCATCAGCAACAGCTCGCGCATCAGCGGGCCGATCGTGCTGAAGAACATCAGCGAACTGGCCGGCGGCTCGACCTTCGCCAGCCAGGTCAAGGCCGGACTGCAAAATCGCGAGCAGGCGCAGCGCGTCGAATTCGACAACCACGGTGAAGCCAGCACCTTCTTCATGCGCCCGATCGAAGGCACCCCGTGGTTCCTCGCCACCGCACTGCCGACCAAAATGCTCACCGCCCAGCGTGACGACGTGCTCAGCAGCCTGAGCCTGCTGCAGATTCCGCTGGTGATCCTGCTGGTGCTGTTGCAGGTCTACGCGATTCGCCAACTGGTTTCGCGCATGAAAGCGCTGAAAGCCAACATCGATTCGCTGTCCAGCGGTGATGCCGACCTGACCCGGCGCATCACCATCCGCGCTGAAGATGAGCTCGGCGCCATCGGGCATTCGGTCAACACCTTTATCGCCTATCTGCAGAACATGATCGGCGAAGTCACCCAGGCCACTGGTGCAATGGCTTCGAGCCTCGACAACCTGCAGCGTACCTCGGCGCACACCAGCCAGATTCTGCTGCGCCACGCTTCGGAAACCGACCAGACCGTCACCGCCATCAACGAGATGAGTTCGACCGCTGAAAGCGTCGCCCAGAATGCCGCTGAAACCGCAGCCTTCACCCAGCGCGCCAACGAAAACGCCGACCGTTCGCGAGTGGTGGTTGGCGAAGCGTCAAGCAGCGTGGTCGCACTGATCGACGAAGTGGCCAGCGCCACCCACAAGGTCGAAAGCATGCAGCAGGACGCCCAGCGCATCACCGAAATCCTCGGCGTGATCGGCGCCATCGCCGGCCAGACCAACCTGCTGGCGCTCAACGCGGCAATTGAAGCAGCGCGTGCCGGAGAACAGGGCCGTGGTTTTGCGGTGGTGGCAGACGAAGTGCGTGCCCTCGCCGCCCGTACCCAGGCCAGCACCTCGGAAATCAACGAAATGTTGAGCCGCCTGACCCAGGGCGTCAGTTCGTCGGTCAGCGCCATGGAAAACACCCAGGCCAGTTGTCAGTCAGCCGCGGACGCCACTGCGCGAGTCAACAGTGGCCTCGACGAGATGGCCGGTTCGGTCAGCCACATCAACAGCCTCAGCACCCAGATCGCCACCGCCGCCGAGCAGCAAAGCGCGGTCACCGAAGAGATCAACCGCAGCATGGTGCAGATCCGCCACATGGTTGACGAGCTGGTGGAAAGCGGCCAGGCCAGCGAACTCAACACCCGTCAGCTGCTGGAAGCCAACAGCCGGGTGAGCGCGATCATGGGGCGCTTCAAGGTTCGCTGACGGTTTTGTCATCTTGCGCTCAGTGGCCTGTCAGCTTTGATCTACGATCATGTTGGCAGGCCTGCCCCGTATCACTTGGAAACACTCCGTTGATGCCCGGCAGGAAAAACAGGTCAAAATGCCTTCCTTTTTTGATCGTTCCTCCTTTGATCCGAGAGCCCTCCATGCGAAACCACCTGCGTCTGGCCGCCCTGAGCGCCCTGTTCATCTCCTCCCTGGCGCAAGCCGCCGACCTTATCCCGATCGAAGTCCACCGCGACGCCAACTGCGGCTGCTGCAAAAAGTGGATCAGCCACCTGGAAGCCAATGGCTTCAAGGTCGAAGACCACGTCGAATCCGACATGAGCAGCTTCAAGCAGCAACACGGCGTTCCGCCACGTCTGGCGTCCTGCCACACCGCCATCATCAATGGCAAATTCGTCGAAGGCCATGTCCCGGCGGAACAGGTGCTGGCCCTGAGCAAGCGTGACGACCTGCTGGGCGTTGCCGCACCGGGCATGCCGATGGGCTCGCCGGGCATGGAAATGGACGGCATGAGCGATGCGTATCAAGTGATCGGCCTGAAGAAAGACGGTGCCGATGTGGTGGTGGCGGATTACCCGGCCCATTGATGACGGCGGGTTATCTCGGGCTGTTCCTGGCCGCATTCGGTGCGGCGACGTTATTGCCACTGCAATCGGAGGCCGTGCTGGTCGGGCTGCTGGTCAGCGACCGTTATTGGTTGTGGGGGCTGCTGGCCGTGGCGACGCTGGGCAATGTCCTCGGTTCGCTGGTGAACTGGTGGCTGGGGCGCGGGCTGGAACGGTTTCAGGACCGGCGCTGGTTTCCGGTCAGCCCGAAGCACATGGCGCGCGCCCGCGTTCACTATCAGCGTTACGGTCACTGGTCCCTGCTGCTCAGTTGGCTGCCGGTGATCGGCGATCCGCTGACGTTGATCGCCGGGGTCATGCGCGAACCTCTTGGGCGATTCCTGCTGATCGTCACTCTCGCCAAAGGCGCCCGCTACGGGGTGCTGGCGATGCTCACCCTTGGCTGGCTCGGTTGAACGATCCGGCCCGGGGATTGCCTGTGTTTAACGTCGCCCTAATCCGGCCGTTCCAGCATCGGCCGATTTCTTGTGGAGTTGTCCTATGTCTGTGTCGCTGACCCGCTGGCTGCCCGGCCTGGTGTTGACCGCCGCCCTGCCCCTGCTTGCTCACGCCGAAGGCCCGCAATACGGGCCGGAGCTGCAAGGTTTCGATTATCCCTACACCCTCAAGCACTTTGCCTTTCAGTCCCAGGGCAAGTCGCTGCAGATGGGTTACATGGACGTCGCCGCTGATGGCAAGGCCAACGGACGCACCGTGGTGCTGATGCACGGCAAGAATTTTTGCGGCGCGACCTGGGACAGTTCGATCAAGGCCCTGAGCGAGGCCGGCTACCGGGTGGTCGCCCCGGACCAGATCGGTTTCTGCACCTCCAGCAAACCCGATCACTACCAGTACACCTTCCAGCAACTGGCGGCCAACACCCAGAAACTGCTCAAGGCGCTGGGCATCCAGAAAGCCACCCTGCTCGGCCACTCCACCGGCGGCATGCTCGCCACCCGTTACGCGCTGCAATACCCGGATCAGGTCGAGCAACTGGCGCTGGTCAATCCGATCGGCCTGGAAGACTGGAAAGCCCTCGGCGTGCCGTATCGCAGCGTCGATCAGTGGTATCAGCGCGAATTGAAAGTCACCGCCCAGGGCATTCGCGACTATGAACGCACGACCTATTACGACGGCCGCTGGAAACCCGAATTCGACCGTTGGGTCGACATGCTCGCGGGCCTGAGCAACGGCCCGGGCAAGACTCAGGTCGCATGGAACTCGGCGCTTATCTACGACATGATCTTCACCCAGCCGGTGTACTACGAGTTCAAGGACCTGAAGATGCCGACCCTGATGCTGATCGGCACTTCCGACACCACCGCCATCGGCAAGGACATTGCGCCGCCCGAAGTGAAAGCCAAAATCGGCCACTACGAGGTGCTGGGCAAGCAGGTGGCAAAACTGATTCCTCAGTCCACGCTGGTGGAATTCCCCGGCATGGGCCACGCGCCGCAGATGGAAGAGCCGGCGAAATTCCACGAGGCACTGCTCGGCTGGCTGGACAAAACCAATCCCGTTCGTTGAAGAGGTAACGCTGATGGCGGTGCAGATTGCGGTGATCGATGACTGGCAGGACGTCGCGCGGGGCGTAGTTGACTGGTCGGTGCTCGACAGTCTCGGCGAAGTCACCTTCGTCCATGAGTACCCGGCGGACAACGCCACGCTGGCCGAACGTCTGGGCCAGTTCGAAGTGATCTGCGTGATGCGCGAACGCACACGCTTCGATGAAGACCTGCTCAAACGCCTGCCGAATCTGAAGCTGCTGGTCACCGGTGGCATGCGCAACGCGGCGCTGGACATGCCGGCCGCTGCTCGCCTCGGGATCAAGGTCTGCGGCACCGACAGCTATAAACACGCGGCGCCGGAACTGACCTGGGCGCTGATCATGGCCGCCACCCGCAATCTGCTGAACGAAGCCAATGCCTTGCGCGCCGGCCAGTGGCAGCAAGGCCTCGGTGGCGACCTGCACGGCAAGACCCTCGGCATTCTCGGGCTCGGCAGCATCGGTCAACGGGTGGCGCAGTTCGGTCAGGTGTTCGGCATGCGCGTGATCGCCTGGAGCGAAAACCTCACCGCCGAGCGCGCCGAGCAGGCCGGCGTCACTTATGTCAGCAAGCAGCAATTGTTCGAACAGTCTGACGTGCTGTCGGTGCACCTGGTGCTCAGTGATCGCAGCCGGGGGCTGGTCGATGCCCAGGCGCTGGACTGGATGAAGCCGACCGCGCTGCTGGTCAACACCGCGCGCGGACCGATTGTCGACGAGGCGGCGCTGATCAAGGCCTTGCAGAAACAGCGCCTCGGCGGTGCAGCCCTCGACGTGTTCGATCAGGAGCCGTTGCCGACCCTGCACCCGTTTCGCACCCTCGATAACGTGCTGGCCACGCCCCATGTCGGCTACGTCAGCCGCCAGAACTATGAGCTGTTCTTTTCGCAGATGATCGACAACATTCAAGCCTGGTCAGCTGGAGAACCGATCCGCCTGCTCAACTGAGCCTCCTCGCCTTCGCGGGCAATTCCTGCCCGTGAAGCAGCATCCGCTGTCCGCCCGCCAACACAATTGTGCGCACCGCAACAGTGCGCTCGCACGTTACCCGCGCCCAAAATCGTGACCGGCCGGTCACCATTTTGCATCATCAACCCTGCCAAACATGCACTTCGTCGGGGCGCCCGCCTTCCCAAAGCCACGGATTTCGTGAGCCCGCAACAGATTGTCGAACAATTCATCCGATTGCCCTGGCCCGCTCTAGGATCTGGCCTAGACTGGTTTTCGCGGGGTAAAACCGGCCGGTCATAAAGTCAAAAATTCGTCGAAACTTTTGCAGATCGCGGCGGGTCATCTGATAGGCAGGGCCAAAGCGACTGGTTCAAGTCTTGCAATGGCCCCCTCACCCATTCTGCTTGCACGTGTTGGGTAGCGTTTGCTCACCGATGCGTGGCGCGTTTGCGCCCGGCCACAGGACCTGGCCATGGACATCGCTTGTTCAAGACAAGAATCAGATCAAAAAAGACGGGAGATTCATATGATCAGTGCGGCATTGGATATTCAGGGAGAACGGGCTCATCAGCCGATGGGTGACTCGAGCACCGTAAGCGTTCCCGGCAGCCGATCGATCAGCGTCCCGGGCACCAAGACGCTGACGCCAGTGGCCAGTCAGAACCCGAACAAGAAGAAAGTGTTGTTCGTGACCTCGGAAATCGCCGATCTGGTGAAGACCGGCGGTCTGGGAGACGTCTCTGCCGCCCTGCCCCGCGCCATGGCGCACCTGCATGACGTCCGGGTGTTGATCCCCGGTTACCCGCAAGTGATGAACAGCGAGAATCCGATCCACATCATCGGCGAACTGGGTGGGCACGCCGCGCTGCCGCCCTGCAAGATCGGGCGCATGGACATGCCCGACGGTCTGGTGATTTATGTGTTGATCTGCCCTGAACTCTATGCCCGTGACGGCGGCCCGTATGGCGCCAACAACGGTCGCGACTGGCCGGACAACCACATCCGCTTCGCCCGTCTGGGTCTGGCCGCCGCCGATATCGCCGCCAACCTCGCGCAAATCCACTGGTGCCCGGATCTGGTGCATGCCCACGACTGGCCGGCCGGGCTGGCGCCTGCCTATATGCACTGGCGCGGGCAACGCACGCCGACCCTGTTCACCATTCACAACCTCGCGTATCAAGGCGTGACCAGCCTGGGCTCGTGCCCGGAACTCGGGATTCCCGCCCATGCCCTGCAACAGGAAGGCATGGAGTTCTACGGCAAGATGTCGTTCCTCAAGGCTGGCATGGCCTATTCGAGCCACATCACCACGGTCAGTGCCACCTACGCGCAGGAAATCACCACTCCGGATTTCGGCTGCGGTCTGGACGGTTTTCTCGCCGCCAAGACCCAGCAAGGTTTGCTCAGCGGCATTCCCAACGGCATCGATGAAAGCTGGGATGCCGCCACCGATCCACATCTGTTTGCACCGTTTGCAATCGGCGACTGGGAAGGCAAAGCGGTGAACGCCGCCCATGTGCGCGAACTATTCGGTCTGCAAGATTCCGAAGGCCCGCTATTTGCCGTGGTCTCGCGTCTGGTCTATCAAAAAGGCCTGGACCTGACCGAAGCGGTATCGGAATACATCGTCCAGAACGGTGGCCAGATCGCGATCATCGGCCGTGGCGAACCGGAAGAAGAACAGGCCATGCGTGAACTGGCGCTGCGCTTCCCCGGCCAGATCGGCGTGCGCATCGGCTTCAATGAAACCGACGCCCGCCGCATGTTCGCCGGCAGCGATTTCCTGCTGATGCCATCGCGCTATGAACCGTGCGGCCTGAGCCAGATGTACGCCCAGCGCTTCGGCTCGCTGCCGGTAGCACGCAACACCGGCGGGCTGGCCGACACCATTGAAAACGGTGTTACCGGTTTCCTGTTCAACGAATCGACCGCGGACAGCTACCGCGAAGCCCTGAGCCGCGCGTTCAAGGTGTTTGCTTTCCCCGACCTGCTGCACGCCATGCGTTGCCGGGCGATGGCTGCGCCGTTCAACTGGTGCAAGGCTGTCGAACCCTACGCCGAACTCTACGAACAACTGGTGGCCAAGGCGCTGGGTAAAACGCACCACAAATAACCAGGGAGGTTTTCAACGATGCCGTCACGGACACCTGAAAGCTGGCCCCACGGCGCGATCATGCTGGATGCCGAGCACACCCAATTCGCGCTGTGGGCGCCGGATGCATTTTACGTCAGCGTCGAGCTGGACAACGGCCAGTCCCTGCCAATGCTGCCCCAGGGCGAGGGCTGGTTTGTCATCAAGACCCGCTGCCCTGCCGGCAGCCGCTATCGTTTCAATATCGATGGCGAACTGGAGGTGCCCGACCCGGCCTCCAGGGCGCAGGACGGTGATCTCGACCGCCACAGCGTGGTGGTCGATCCGCACCGTTATTCCTGGCGCAACACCACGTGGCAAGGGCGCCCCTGGAATGAAGCGGTCATTTATGAACTGCATGTCGGCGCGCTCGGCGGATTTGCCGAAGTCGAGCAGCATCTCTCACGCCTCGCGGAGCTCGGCATCACCGCCATCGAGTTGATGCCGATCGCGCAGTTTCCCGGCGATCGCAACTGGGGCTACGACGGCGTGCTGCACTACGCGCCGCAGGCCAGTTACGGCACGCCGGAACAACTCAAACATTTGATCGACAGTGCCCACGGTTATGGCCTGGCAGTGATTCTGGACGTGGTCTACAACCACTTCGGCCCCGATGGCAATTACCTGCATCGTTACGCCAAGGGCTTTTTCCGCGAAGACAAACACACACCGTGGGGCGCGGCCATCGACTTTCGTCGTCGCGAAGTGCGGGACTTCTTCGTCGAAAACGCCTTGATGTGGCTGCTGGAATACCGCTTCGACGGCCTGCGACTGGACGCGGTGCACGCCATACAAAGCCCCGATTTTCTGCCTGAACTGGCACATCGTATCCGTCAGCAGATCGACCCTGCCCGCTACGTTTGGCTGACCATCGAGAACGAACTCAACCAGTCGAGCCTGTTGGAGGAGAACTACGACGCGCAGTGGAACGACGACGGCCATAACGCCCTGCACGTGTTGCTGACCGGTGAAACCGACGCCTATTACGCGGACTATGCACTGCAACCCACCGAACAACTGGCCCGCTGCCTGAGCCAGGGTTTCGTGTTTCAGGGTCACATCACCCGCCACGGTGAACCGCGCGGCGAGCCAAGCGAGCATCTGCCCTCCACGGCGTTCGTGCTGTTCCTGCAGAATCACGACCAGATCGGCAACCGTGCCTTCGGCGAACGCTTGCATCAATTGTCCGACCCGCGCGCAGTGGATGCTGCGACAGCGCTGCTGTTACTGTCGCCGATGATTCCCCTGATGTTCATGGGCGACGAATACGCCGCCGAACAACCGTTCCTGTTTTTCACCAGCCACCATGGCGAACTGGCGAAACTGGTACGTGAAGGTCGGCGTAACGAGTTTGCGGCGTTCAGTGCTTTCTCCGATCCACACAAGCGCGAGCAGATTCCCGATCCGAACGCCGAGCAAACCTTTCTCGCCTCACAACCGCGGCTGGTCGGCAGCGGCACAGCTCGGCAACGGGAGACGTTGGCGCTGTACCGCCAACTGCTGCAATTGCGCCATCAATACATCATTCCCAACCTGTCCGGAACGCAGGCACTCGGCGCCCAGGTGCTGGGGCCCGGGGCGGTCAGCGCGCGCTGGCGGCTGGGCGATGGCAGCGAGCTGCGAATCGACCTGAACCTCAGCGATACGCCAGTGGTCAACCTTCCACAGACTGATTCGGTGTGGCTGTTTCGCCAGCCACCCGACACAGGCCTGTCGGATGAGGGGCAACTGCCCCCGTATTGCGCGCTCGTCAGCCTCACGGCCGCAACCCCTTTGCCACCCTTGGATGGAGAGCGCCTATGAGCGATGCGCAACTGGAAATTCTCGCCAGCCGAGCCGGCCTTGCCGTCGACTGGATCGACGCCAACGGGCGAGCGCAAAAAGTCGCCCCGGCGGTGCTGCGCAATGTGCTGACCGGCCTCGGTCACCCGGCCGGAACGGCCCAGGAAATCGACGCCAGCCTGCTTGAACTGCAACAGGTACAGGAAAATCGCCATCTGCCGCCACTGCTCACTGCCGATGTTGGCGTGGGCGTGGACCTGGCCCGTTATTTCGAACCCGAAACCCCTTGCGAGATTCACCTTGAAGACGGCTCGCGCCTGAGCCTCAAACTGGATGCCGAGGCCGTGCTGCCCGGCGAAATTCCGGTCGGCTACCAGCAAGTGCATATCGCCGATCAACAATTCACCCTGGCCGTGGCACCGGAACGCTGCTTCAGCGTGGGTGACGCGGTGGACAGCCCGATCCCGCGCGCGTGGGGCCTGAGCGTGCAGCTTTATGGCTTGCGCCGTCCCGGCGATGGCGGTTTCGGCGACACTCAGGCCCTGGAAGAACTGGCCCGGGTGGCCGGCGAGCGCGGCGCCGATGCCTTGGCGATCAGCCCGCTGCACGCGATGTTCAGCGCCGACACCGGGCGCTACAGCCCTTACTCGCCGTCCAGTCGGCTGTTTCTCAATCCGCTGTACGCCGCACCGGGCGCGATCCTCGGCGAGCGCGCGCTGCGCGATGCGATTGACGCAGCTGGCCTGAACGATCAGTTCGAACAACTGGAAAACCTGAAACTGATCGACTGGCCGAAAGCCGCCGAGGCCAAACTGAAACTGCTGCAAGCCTTGTACGACGGCTTCATCAGCGGCGAACACCCGTTGCACGCCGACTTCTCCAGCTTTCGTGATGCCGGCGGCGAAGCGCTGGAAAACCACTGCCGCTTCGAAGCCATCCAGGAAATGCGCGCCGCCCGTGGCGAAAACCTCGACTGGCGCCAATGGCCGGAACACTGGCACGACCCGCGCGGCGCCGCCCTCGGCGCGTTTGCCGAAGAATACGCCGAGCGCATCAGCTACTTCGCGTTCTGCCAGTGGTTGATCCACCGCTGCCTGGAACGCGCCCAGACCGCCGCTCGCAGCGCCGGCATGGGCATCGGCCTGATCGCCGACCTGGCGGTGGGTGCCGACGGCGCCGGCAGTCAGGCCTGGAGCTTTCAGGACGAACTGCTGGCTTCGCTGACCGTCGGCGCACCACCGGACATACTCAATCGCTCAGGCCAGGGCTGGGGCATTTCCGCGTTTTCCCCGGAAGGTCTTGTGCGTAACGGCTTTCGCGCATTCATCGACATGCTGCGCGCCAACTTCGCCCATGCCGGCGGGCTGCGCATCGACCATGTCATGGGCCTGCAACGGCTATGGGTAATCCCCAACGGCGCACTCCCGGCGGACGGCGCCTACCTGTATTACCCGGTGGACGACCTGCTGCGCTTGCTGACCCTCGAATCCCATCGCCATCAAGCGATCGTGCTCGGCGAAGACCTCGGCACCGTACCCGATGGCCTGCGGGAAAAACTCATCGCCCGGGCCATGCTCGGCATGCGCGTGCTGTTGTTCGAGCAGGACAACACCTATTTCAAACCGATCCTCGACTGGCCGGACAACGCCCTGGCCACCACCAGCACCCACGATCTGCCAACGCTCAACGGCTGGTGGCACGGCCGCGACATCGACTGGAATGCGCGACTGGGACTGATCGACGCCAACGGCGAAATCGACTGGCGCCGTTACCGCGAACGGGAGCGTGAAGGCCTGCGCAACGCCCTGAGCCAGGACCCGCAAAACTTTCGCGAGGAATCCCACGAGGCTGATCAAGTGGTCGATGCCGCTGTCCGCTTCCTCGGTCACACCCGCGCGCCGCTGGTGCTGTTGCCGCTGGAAGACGCGCTGGGCCTCGACGAGCAGGCCAACCTGCCCGGCACCATCGACACCCACCCGAACTGGTCGCGCCGCTTGCCGGCCACCAGTGGGACGCTGCTCGACGGTGTCGACGCAGCAAGACGTCTGGAACTATTGGCGTGTGCCCGCCTTCAGGCAGCCGAGCGTGACCAATGAGTGCATTGCCTATCCAGATATTGCGCGCCACGGTCCGCCTGCAATTTCATCGCGGTTTCACCCTCGATCAGGCGGTGCCGCTGGTGCCGTACTTCGCCCGACTCGGCATCAGCCACATTTATGCCTCACCGCTGCTCGCCGCCCGCGCGGGCTCGATGCATGGCTACGATGTGGTCGACCCGACCCGGGTGAATCCGGAACTTGGCGGCGAGCCGGCCCTGCGCCGTCTGGTCGCCAGCCTGCGCGAACACGGCATGGGGCTGATCCTCGACATCGTCTCCAATCACATGGCGGTCGGTGGCGGCGACAACCCGTGGTGGCTCGACCTGCTGGAATGGGGACGGCTCAGCCCCTACGGTGAGTTCTTCGACATTCAGTGGCACTCCCCTGACCCGCTGATGGAAGGCCAGTTGCTGCTGCCGTTTCTCGGCAGCGATTACGGCGTCGCGCTCCAGGACGCGACCCTGCCGCTGGTTTTCAACGCCGAGAGCGGCACGTTCCACGTCGAGCATTACGAGCATCACTTCCCGATCTGCCCCGGCGATTACGGCGAACTGCTCAAATCCGATGACGCCCCGAACGAAGCGCTCAAGGCCCTCGCCGACCGCTTCAGCGCGCTCAGTTATCAGACTGACGCCCGCTCACTGGCCATACCGCTCAAGGAAGAACTTCAGCAACTGGCCAGCGACCCGTACATCCTCCAGGCCATTCAGCGCAACCTGACGCATTACGACTCGAAGACCGAAGAAGGTTTTCAGCGCCTGCACCAATTGCTGGAGCGGCAAAGCTATCGCCTCGCGAGTTGGCGCACGGCGGCGGACGACATCAACTGGCGGCGCTTCTTCGACATCAACGAACTCGGCGGTTTGCGCGTCGAGCGTCCGGCGGTGTTCGAAGCGACTCACCAAAAGATTTTCCAGTTGATCGGCGAGGGATTGATCGATGGGCTGCGCATCGACCACATCGACGGTCTAGCCGACCCGCGCGGCTACTGCCGCAAACTGCGCCGTCGGCTCGACCATCTGGCGCCGGGCCGGCACTTGCCGATCTATGTCGAGAAGATCCTCGGCGACGGCGAAACCCTGCCCACCGACTGGTCCGTGGACGGCAGCACCGGCTACGAATTCATGAATCAGCTGTCGCTGCTGCAACACGATCCGGACGGCGAACATGTGCTGGGCGATTTGTGGAAGCGCCGCACCGAGCGTCCCGCCGCGTTTATCGAAGAAGCGCAACTGGCGCGCCAACAGATCCTCAACGGCTCGCTGGCCAGCGATTGCGAAAGCGTCGCCCAAGCCCTGCTGCAAGTGGCGCGCGATGACCTGATGACCCGCGACCTCACGCTCGGCTCGATTCGTCGGGTGTTGCAGGCGTTGATCGTGCACTTCCCGGTCTATCGCACCTACATCACCCCGATGGGCCGCTCGGCGCGGGACGAGGTGTTTTTCCAGCAGGCCATGGACGGTGCGCGGCAGACATTGAGCGAAGCCGATTGGCCGGTGCTGGACTCCGTAGCCGGTTGGCTTGGCGGCCAGCCGTGGAGGCGCAAACCCCGTGGCCGTTCGCGCAAGATTCTGAAGCATGCCTGCGTGCGTTTTCAGCAGCTCACTTCGCCGGCCGCGGCCAAAGCCGTGGAAGACACCGCGCTGTATCGCTCGGCAGTGCTGCTGTCGCGCAATGACGTCGGTTACAACACCGAGCAGTTCAGCGCGCCGGTCAGCGACTTTCACGCGGTGAACCAGCAACGTCTGGCGAGCTTCCCCGATAACCTGCTGGCCACCGCCACCCACGACCACAAACGCGGCGAAGACACTCGCGCGCGGCTGGCCGTGCTCAGCGAACGCAGCCATTGGTACGCCGAACAGATCGAGCTGTGGCGCGCGCTCGCTCGGCCGCTGCGCGATGACGATGAACTGCCGTCGTCGGCGGACGAGTTGATCCTCTATCAGGCGCTGCTCGGCAGCTGGCCGCTGGACCTGCGCGACGACGATCAGGCCGGTTTCGCCGACTACGCCAAACGTGTCTGGCAGTGGCAGCAGAAAGCCCTGCGCGAAGCCAAGCTGCAAAGCAGCTGGAGCGCGCCGAACGAGGCTTACGAAAACGCAGCCCAGGCGTTCACCGAACAACTGCTGCTGGCTCCTGAAGGCGAACTGCTGCGCGGAGCGCTGGCCAAGACCGTCAACAGCATCGCCGCCGCCGGCGCCCTCAACGGTCTGGCGCAAACCTTGCTGCGCATGACGGTGCCGGGAGTGCCGGACTTGTATCAAGGCAACGAGTTCTGGGACTTCAGCATGGTCGACCCGGACAACCGCCGGCCAGTGGACTACGCCGCCAGGCAGCAGGCGCTGGAGGCACCCGGGCCGGTTCAGGAACTGTTGGCGAACTGGCGCGACGGGCGAATCAAGCAAGCTTTGATCGCCGAGGTGCTGCGCCTGCGCGCCGACCACACCGAGTTGTTTCGCCAGGGTTCGTACCAGGCCCTCGAGGTGCTGGGCAGCCAGGCGCACAACGTGCTCGCGTTTGCCCGCGAGCATGGGGAGCAACGGGTCATCGTGATCGTACCGATCCGTTGCGCAACACTGCTGGAAAACAGTGCCCTACCCATGGTCGATGCGCTGCGCTGGGGCGATACACGGGTGGTTTTACCGTTCGACGCCTCTGACGAAAATCTGAAGGGACTTTTTTCGAGCACCGCAGTCACAAAAAACAGGGAGCTGCACGTCAGCGCCGCGCTGGGGGATTTCCCGGTCAATCTGCTTATCCAACACGTCTAGCAGCATGAGTTCAGTTCAGGAGCATTGCGATGAGTACCGACGATAAACGCATCCGCGAATTCGCCTATCAGATCTGGGAATCCGAAGGTAAACCCGAAGGCCAGGAAGCGCGCCACTGGGAGATGGCGCGCAAACTGGCCGAAGCCGAGGCGCTGGCACCAAAAAAATCGCCCAAGGCTGCCGGCAGTAAAACCGCCGGCAAGACCGCCACCAGCAAAGCAGTCGATGGCAAGGCACCCGCTGCCAAACCCAAGGCCACGACGGCCAAGGCCAAGCCTGCCAGTGCCGCGAAAGTGATTCCCCCGGGCGAAAAAGCCACCGAGAAAAAGCCCCGCGCGCCGCGCAAGCCGCCTGCGGTCTGACGCTCCCCGAACCATTGATTTGAATAACCGTGTGGCGGGTTCGCCCGCCACCGAGGGCGCACTCGTCCTCGAAAAATGCCCATCCCCGATTTTATTGCAGGAGCACCTATGACCCGTCCAAAGAAAGCCGAGCCCGCCGCGCACGCCGAACCCTCGCGCATCCGTGAAGGCCTGCCCTTCCCGCTCGGCGCGACCTGGGATGGTCTGGGGGTGAACTTCGCGCTGTTTTCCGCCAACGCCACCCGCGTTGAACTGTGCATTTTCGACGATGCCGGCGAAGTCGAACTCGAGCGCATCGAGCTGCCGGAATACACCGATGAGATCTACCATGGCTATCTGCCCGATGCACATCCGGGCCTGATTTACGGCTACCGGGTCTACGGCCCGTACGACCCGGCCAACGGCCACCGCTTCAACCACAACAAATTGCTGATCGACCCGTACGCCAAACAACTGGTGGGCGAGTTGAAATGGTCCGAGGCGCTGTTCGGTTACACCATCGGCCACCCGGACGCCGATCTCAGCTTCGACGAGCGCGACAGCGCGCCTTTCGTTCCCAAGTGCAAGGTCATCGACCCGGCGCACACCTGGGGCCACGACCACCGCGTCAGCGTGCCGTGGGACAAGACCATCATTTACGAGACCCACGTGCGCGGCATCAGCATGCGCCACCCTTCAGTGCCCGAGAACGTGCGCGGTACGTTTGCCGGGCTGATGGTCGACGATGTGCTGGAGCACATCCGCAAACTCGGGGTGTCGACCGTCGAACTGTTGCCGATCCATGCCTTCGTCAACGATCAGCACCTGCTGCACAAAGGCATGACCAATTACTGGGGCTACAACAGCATCGCGTTCTTCGCCCCGGACCCTCGTTATCTGGCCAGCGGCAAGATCGCCGAGTTCAAGGAGATGGTCGCGCACCTGCACGATGCCAATCTCGAAGTGATTCTCGACGTGGTCTACAACCACACCGCCGAAGGCAACGAGCAAGGCCCGACCCTGTCGATGCGCGGGATCGATAACGCCTCGTACTATCGCCTGATGCCGGACGACAAGCGCTTTTACATCAACGATTCCGGTACCGGTAACACCCTCGATCTGAGCCATCCGTGCGTGCTGCAAATGGTCACCGACTCGCTGCGCTACTGGGCCAGCGAAATGCACGTCGACGGCTTCCGTTTCGATCTGGCGACCATTCTCGGTCGCTATCACGACGGTTTCGATGAACGTCACAGTTTCCTTGTTGCTTGCCGCCAGGATCCGGTGCTGCGTCAGGTGAAAATGATCGCCGAGCCTTGGGATTGTGGTCCCGGCGGTTATCAGGTCGGCAACTTCCCGCCGGGCTGGGTCGAGTGGAACGACAAGTTCCGCGACACCGTGCGAGCGTTCTGGAAAGGCGACGACGGCCAGCTCGCCGACTTCGCCAGCCGCATGACGGCCTCCGGGGAAATGTTCAACCAGCGTGGCCGCCGGCCTTATTCGTCGGTCAACTTCGTCACTGCTCACGACGGTTTCACCCTTAACGATCTGGTGTCGTACAACGACAAGCACAACGAGGCCAACGACGAAAACAATCAGGACGGCAGCAACAACAACCTGTCCTGGAACCACGGCGTCGAAGGCCCTACCGATGACCCGGAAATCAACGCGCTGCGCCACCGGCAGATGCGCAATTTCTTCGCCACCCTGCTGCTGTCCCAAGGTACGCCGATGCTGGTGGCCGGTGACGAATTCGCCCGCACCCAGGACGGCAACAACAACGCCTATTGCCAGGACAGCGAGATCGGCTGGGTCAACTGGGACCTGAGCGAGGACGGCAAGGCGCTGCTCAAATTCGTCAAGCGCCTGATCAAGTTGCGTCTGGCCTACCCGATCCTGCGACGCGGGCGTTTCCTGGTCGGCGAATACAACGAGGATATCGGCGTCAAGGACGTGACCTGGCTTGCACCGGACGCCACGGAGATGACCACCGAACACTGGCATGACGCGCAGAACCGCTGCATGGGCATGCTGCTTGACGGTCGTGCCCAGGAAACCGGGATCCGCCGCAAGGGTGCCGACGCCACGTTGCTGCTGGTGGTCAACGCCCATCACGACATCGTCAACTTCACCTTGCCGGAAGTGCCTGAAGGCAGTTTCTGGACGTGCATGATCGATACCAACCAGCCATCGATCCGTGGCCAGGAGCGTTTTGAATTCGGTCATGAGTACTCGGTCACCGGACGCTCGCTGTTGCTGTTTGAACTGCAGCGCGAAGAAGAGGACTGACATGGACTTGCCCGTCTATCTCTCTCGGCACGCGCCGGACTATCGCGATACTGCCGCCCTCGGCCTGTGTCTGCGGCAACTGGTCGAGGCCGGCCTCGATCGCCTGCCGTTACCCGGCAGCGGTCGTACGCTGGAGCGCTGGCAACGGCTGTCCGAGGTCGGTGGGCATGATCTGGGGCTGTGCAAACTTTACGAAGGTCATACCGATGCGCTGGCAATCATCGAACAACTCGGTGGCTCGCCGACGCCCGGCAGCACGTGGGGCATGTGGGCGGCCGAACCACCGCAGGCGCGGGTGCGGGTCGGCCGCTCGGGGCAACTGGTGCGGCTGAACGGACGCAAGGCCTGGTGCTCCGGGGCGGCGGTGCTCAGTCATGCCCTGCTGACGGCGTGGGATGAGGACGATCGCCAGCAACTGGTGGCCGTGGCCCTCGACCAACCGGGCGTGACCGTCACCGATCAAGGCTGGCAAGCGGTCGGCATGGCGGCCACCGGCAGCGTCGAGGTGCTGTTCGACGAAGTCGAGGCGCAGGCGATCGGCGATCCTGGCGACTACCTGCAACGTCCGGGGTTCTGGCACGGCGGGATCGGGATTGCCGCGTGCTGGTACGGCGCCGCGAGGGAAATCGGTGAACAGCTGCGCCAGCAATGTGCCCGACGTGAAGAACCCCATTCGCTGGCCAGTCTCGGCGCCGTCGACAGCGCCTTGCACGCCGCAGCTCAAGCGCTGCGCGTCAGTGCGCTGGACATCGACAGCAATCCCCACGCCAACGCCGAGTTGCTGGCCCGCCGTGTACGCGCCGTGGTCGAAGATGCCGCCGAACAGGTCATTCGCGAGACAGGTCGGGCGCTCGGTGCCGGGCCGTTCTGCAAGGATCCGCACTTTGCCCGCCTGGCGGCCGACTTGCCGGTTTACCTGCGCCAGAGCCACGCTGAACGCGATCTGGCAGCACTGGGCCGATTGATTGCGCAGCACCCACGGGAGGGTTGGGCCCTATGAAGCGCAATCCGATTGTCGGTGAAGGCACCTCCCTGCAGGAATGGCAGAGCTCACGTCATCTGGCAGCGGTAGACAGTATCGACACTCTTGATCTGGTACCGCCGGGATCGCGAGCGGTGGTGATTGCGCCGCACCCCGACGATGAGGTGCTCGGTTGCGGCGGGCTGTTGCAACAGCTCGCCGCCGCGGGTCGCACGCTGCAACTGATTTCGGTCACCGACGGCAGCGCCAGCCATCCTGGCTCGGAGCGCTGGCCGGTGGAGCGCTTGAGCGTGGTGCGCCCGCAGGAATCCGCCGAAGCCCTGCGTCGTCTTGGCCTGCCCATGCATCAGGTGCAATGGCTGCGTGGCGGCTTCCCCGACACCCAGGTCGCCGCGCGCGAATCGATGCTGTGTGAATACCTGACCCGCTACCTGCAACCCGACGACGTGATCTTCACCACCTGGCGCGAAGACGGCCACAGCGACCACGAAGCCGTCGGCCGTGCCAGCGTCGAGGCTGCGCGCCGGGTGGGTGCAATTTGCCACGAGCTGCCGGTCTGGACCTGGCACTGGGCAACGCCCGAAGACGCCATCGTGCCTTGGGAACGGGCGCGCAAAATCCTGCTCAGCCCCGAACAGGTCGCACGCAAACGCCATGCGGTGCACGCCTTCGCCAGCCAGCTGGAGGGTGATCCCGACGCAGGCCTGGCCCCGGTGCTCAAACCCTATGTCATCGATCGACTGCTGCAACCGTTCGAGGTGGTCTTTCTATGAGTGTCGAGGATCGCTACTTCGAAGGCCTGTTCGCCGGCAATAACGACCCCTGGGGATTTCGCCAGCGCTGGTACGAGCAGCGCAAACGCCTCGTGACCCTGGCGGCCCTGCCCCGCCCGCATTACCGGACGATTTTCGAACCCGGTTGCGCCAACGGCGAACTGAGCGCCGCGCTGGCCGAACGCTGTGATCGGCTGTTGTGCTGCGACACAAGCGCCGCCGCGGTCAATCTGGCGCGCACCCGGCTGAGCCTGTTCGACCACGCCGAAGTCCGTCAATGTCGGTTGCCTGGCGACTGGCCGGCGGAAAAATTCGACCTGATCGTATTCAGCGAAATCGGCTACTACCTCGACCGGCAGGATCTGACGGAGGTCATCCATCGCATCAGTGATTCATTGACGGCAGACGGGCAATTACTGGCCTGTCACTGGCGCCCGGTTATCGAAGGCTGCCCGCTTAATGCCCGACAGGTTCACGACCTGATTCACGAACAGTTGCACCTGCCGCGAGTGGTCCTGCATCAGGAAGCGGATTTTCTGCTGGAAGTCTGGAGTCGCGAACCTCGTTCGGTGGCCGCGCTGGAGGGGTTGCGATGATTGGCATCCTGATCCCGGCACACAACGAAGAAGAGTGGCTCGATGACTGCCTGCACGCCGCCTTACGCGCCGCCGGGCATCCGATGCTGGCCGGTGAGCCGGTGGAGGTCCTGGTGGTACTCGACAGTTGTACCGACCGTTCGGCGCACATCGTCAGCCAGTATCCGGTGCAGGCGCTGAGCATTGATGCCCGCAATGTCGGCCAGGCCCGGGCCATCGGCGCGCAACAACTGCTTGATCGGGGTGCTCGCTGGATTTCCTGCTCCGACGCCGACAGCCGCGTCGCCGAAGACTGGCTGGTGGAACAACTGGGATTGGGCACCGATGCGGTATGCGGCACGGTGACGGTCGAGCGCTGGCATGAAACGTTCGATGAAGCCGCGCAGATTCGCTATCACGGTCATTACCAGGCCTGTGAAGGTCACCGGCACATCCATGGCGCCAATCTGGGTGTCAGCGCGCAAGCCTACGTGCGCGCCGGCGGCTTCGAACCGTTGTCCTGTGACGAAGATGTGCAGCTGGTGCGCCAACTGGAGCTTTGCGGGGCCAGCATCGCCTGGAGCCATCGCCCGCAAGTCATCACCAGCGCCCGTCTGGACAGTCGCGCACGCGGCGGTTTTGGCGACTATCTGCGACAGTTGGCACAGACTGAATAAAAAAAAGCGGATCAGGTTGATCTGTGACGCGACGAACTGTCCTTCTTGAGCAATACTCTGCAGCGCAGCAATCCAGGGTTCGGAGCGCTGCAGGGCTATCCACCAGCCTTCACGGGTCGTACACGCCTCTCATGGCGCGCACGACTGAGGGCGAGACACAACAAGGATGTATCACTCATGAAACCGTTATCCCTCAGCGAGAGCGGCCTGCCGGCGCAGATCTGGAACAGTGCCGCGCAGCTCGACAACATTCCCGTCATCAACACCCACACATTGGTTCCACCCGGTGCCCGCGCCGTGGTCATCGCCCCGCACCCCGGCGATGAAGTGGTGACCTGCGGCGGCCTGCTGCAACTGCTTTCCAGCCTCGGCCATCCCTTGCAACTGCTGTCGATCACCGATGGCAGCGCCAGTCATCCGGGCTCGCGCCAGTGGTCGGAGAAACGCCTGAGCGTGTTTCGCCCGCAGGAGAGTGTCGAAGCCCTGCGCCGTCTGGGATTGCCAATGCACAGCCTGAAATGGGTGCGCGGCGGTTTCACCGACAACGCCCTGCACGATCAGGAATCTCAACTGACCGAATTCATCGCCCGCTACCTGCGTCCTGGTGATGTGGTTTTCAGCACCTGGTGCAACGACGGCACCGCCGATCATGAAGTGGTGGGCCGGGCCAGCGCCAAAGCCGCACAACAGGTCGGCGCCACCTACCACGATGTGCCGGTCTGGGCCTGGCACTGGCCGGAACGGGATCAGGCGCAGATTCCTTGGCACCGCGCACGCAAGCTGCGCCTCGATACCTGGACCGTTGCGCGCAAGAGCCACGCCACCCATGCCTACGCCAGCCAGCTCAATGGCGAACCGGCGATCGGGATCGCGCCGCTGCTGCCCAAGTCGATTCTGGAGCGCATGCGCCTGCCCTACGAGATCGTCTTCGTCGATTGACGGTCCGTCGGGCGCGGGCAGCCACTCAAAGTGAACTGCCCGCGCCCGGATCAGTCGCATGAACAGGCAGTCATGATTCAGAGGAGTGAACGTGTCCAGCGATCCCAAGCGTCATGCCGTCGACGCACAGACCTCGACCCCGTCCGCCATCCATCGCCTGCGGGTGCTGACGGTCAATACGCACAAGGGTTTCACCGCGCTCAATCGACGTTTCATCCTTCCGGAACTGCGCGAAGCGGTGCGCAGTACCTCGGCCGATCTGGTGTTTCTGCAGGAAGTAGTGGGCGAGCACGAGCGACATTCCAGCCGCTACAACGAATGGCCGCAAACTTCGCAGTACGAATTCCTCGCCGACAGCATGTGGAGCGATTTTGCCTACGGCCGCAATGCGGTCTATCCCGACGGCCATCATGGCAACGCCCTGTTGTCGAAATACCCGATCCGCGAATACCGCAACCTCGACGTCTCCATTACCGGCCCTGAACGGCGCGGGTTCTTGCACTGCGTCCTGGATGTGCCGGGGCATGCCGAAGTGCATGCCATCTGCGTGCACCTGAGCCTGCTCGAAAGCCATCGGCAATTGCAGTTGCAGCTGCTCTGCCAGTTGCTCGAATCGCTGCCCGACGATGCGCCGGTGATCATCGCCGGTGACTTCAATGACTGGCAGTTGCAAGGCAACGTCGCCCTCGCCCGCCGCGACTACCTGCACGAAGCCTTCGAACGCCATCACGGCCGCCCGGCGAAGACCTACCCCGCGCGTTTCCCGTTGCTGCGACTGGACCGGGTCTACCTGCGCAATGCCAGCAGCCACGACCCGCGGATCCTCGGCAACAAGCCGTGGACGCATCTCTCGGATCATTTGCCGCTGGCCGTTGAAGTGCATTTGTAGCGCGATACTGACAGCTGTCTTCACCCAAAAAGCCACGCGAAACCGGTTGCCGCATTCGGTTTCGCAGACCGGCTGTCGGCTATAAAACGCCTCTGCCTCGCGGCTTTCACAGCCATTGGCTCTACAAACAAGCACTTAGATAAATGCGCAAAAACATAAGCTTGCATCACCCGTTTTGACCCGACCACTCATCGTCCAATTTCTTGACGCAAGGGCTCCGGTCTTCTTAGCTCTACCTTACTACCCCCGGAAATACTACTCGGGGCGAACCTCAGGCCACTCGTCAAAACGGGCGGCCTCGGGCTCGCCACGCTCCATTCGGTCGCCCCTCGTTCGGGGTAGGAGAGACGCCAAGGCGAGATATCACATGCGCTAGCAAGGTAGAACTCCATGAAAACCTCACTCACCTCACAAGAGATCAAAGTCACGTTCTGCACCGTTTCAAGTTCTATCTTGCTGTGCTCGTCCATGGAGGCGCAGGCGGGTCCTGTGGCGGACGAGGCGACGCCCTGGTATCGCCAGGACATTCCCGTCATGACCCTCCCCGCCACGGTCGTGACCCCGGGGCCGCAACGGCTGAGCTCACAGCCGGATCTGCGCGGCACAAACCTGATCACCGAAGACCTCGCGCCCTCGGCCTGGGATCAAATCTACGGACAGACGTCCCGCCAGGCGCAAACCGACGTCCTCAGCCCGGGCTTCGCCACGCCCGGCACTGGCGACTTCAAAGGTCCCGCCGTGCTGACCCTGAAAAGCAGCAGCGGCCACACCCAGCAGGTCGGCCTGATCGGCGGGGTCAATCAGATCAAGGCCAATGGCAGCGGACTGATCACCAGCCGCGCCCTCGCCGATCCGAACACCGACACCCTCAACCTGCAAGGTCAGAGCCTGGGCGCCTACTACAGCTTGAGTGGCCCACAGGGCTGGCACGTTGACTTGTCGGCCAGTGGCGGTCGGGTCAGCGGTTTCAGTCGTAACGAGCAAGGTGCACGCCTGGCCACCGAAGGCAGCGCGATGACGCTGTCGGTAGAAGGCGGATTCCCGATCGGTCTGGGTGAAAACTGGGTGGTTGAACCGCAAGCGCAATTGATCAACCAGCGCATCACTCTGGATACGCCGTACGCAGGCTCGGGCAACGCCTCTTCCAGTGACATTACATCGTGGAGCGGCCGGGTCGGTGCGCGCTTGAAAGGCAGCTACGATCTGAACGGGTTGCCCGTTGAGCCCTACGTGCGCACGAACCTGTGGCACACGGTGTACACCGGCGACACGGTGACGCTGGATCAGGTGGACAAGATCAGCAGCAGCCGCAAATCCTCGACCGTGGAGGTCGGACTGGGGTTGGTGGCGAGAATGACGCCGACGGTGAGTGTGTATGTCAGCGCCGATTACAGCAGCGACGTGGATGACAACGATCTGAACGGGTTGATTGGCAGCCTGGGGGTCCGGATGCGTTGGTAAAGACGATATGCACGATCGTCCCCACGCTCTGCGTGGGAACGATCTCGCGTGAGGTCAGCCCTCAGGCTTGAGGATCAACACCGCCAGCGGCGGCAGGTTCAGCTCCAGCGACAACGCCTGCCCATGACTAGCCACCTCTTCGGTGAACGCCCCGCCGCCATTGCCATAATTGGAACCGGCATAAGTGTCGGCATCACTGTTGAGCAACTCCTTCCAGCGCCCGGCAAACGGCACACCGACGCGATACGACTGACGCGGCACCGGGGTGAAGTTGGCCACCACCAGCACCGGCGTGCCGTCCTTGCTCCAGCGCAGCCATGCGTAAACGCTGTTGATCGCATCGTCACCGATCAACCACTGGAAGCCTTCCGGCGCATCATCCTGCTCGTGCAGCGCCGGTTCTTCGCGGTAGAGCCGGTTGAGATCAGCGACCAGTTTCTGCACGCCTTTGTGTTCCGAGTACTGCAGCAGATACCAGTCGAGCTGCTGGTCGTGATTCCACTCGCGCCACTGGCCGAACTCGCAGCCCATGAACAGCAGCTTCTTGCCCGGATGGGTCCACATGAAACTCAGATAGGCGCGCAGGTTGGCGAATTTCTGCCAACGGTCGCCGGGCATCTTGTCGATCAGCGAATGCTTGCCGTGCACCACTTCGTCGTGGGAAATCGGCAGGATGAAACGCTCGGACCAGGCGTACACCAGGCCGAAACTCAACTCGTTGTGGTGGTGGGCGCGGTACACCGGATCCTGCTGGATGTAATGCAGCGAATCGTGCATCCAGCCCATGTTCCATTTGTAGGCAAAACCGAGGCCGCCTTGTTGGGTGCTCTGGCTGACGCCAGGCCACGCCGTGGATTCCTCGGCGATCACCAGCGCACCCGGTGCCTCCAGCGCTACCACATCGTTCAAATGCCGCAGGAAGTCGATGGCTTCGAGGTTCTCGCGACCGCCATGACGGTTCGGCACCCACTCGCCGGCCTTGCGCGAATAGTCGCGATACAGCATCGACGCCACCGCATCGACCCGCAGACCGTCAATGTGGAAATGCTTCAACCAGTGCAGCGCCGACGCCAGCATGTAGCCATGCACTTCAGTGCGGCCCAGGTTGTAGATCAGCGTGTCCCAGTCCTGATGGAAGCCTTCCAGCGGGTTGCCGTATTCGTACAGTGCCGTGCCGTCGAATTGGGCGAGGCCATGGGTGTCGGTGGGAAAATGCGCTGGCACCCAGTCGAGAATCACACCGATGCCGGCCTGGTGACAGGCATTGACGAAATCGCCGAATTGCTCGGGCGTGCCGTAACGCGCGCTCGGGGCGAATTGCGACAGCAACTGATAACCCCAGGAACCGCCGAACGGGTGCTCCATGATCGGCATCAGTTCGATATGAGTGAAACCCAGCTCCTTCACATACGGGATCAAACGTTCGGCCAGCTCCGGCCAGGTGTACTGGCGCGCCACTTCACCGAGATCGTCGAGTTCGCATTGCCAGGAACCGGCATGCAACTCGTAGATCGAGAGTGGCGCATTGTGCTGCTGGCGCTCGCGACGGCTGCTCATCCAGTCCTGATCCTGCCAGTCGATCTGCAACGGCGAGGCGACTTTCGAGGCGGTGTCCGGCGGCAGGCTGGTGGCCAGCGCCATCGGGTCGGCCTTCAGCGGCAGAATGCCGTGGGCGCCGAGGATTTCGTACTTGTACAGCTCGCCCGCCTGCAACCGTGGAATGAACAGCTCCCAGACCCCGGACGGGTGCCGCAGACGCATCGGATGCCGCCGCCCGTCCCAGACGTTGAAGTCTCCCACCACCGACACCCGCCGGGCATTCGGTGCCCACACGGCAAAGCGCACACCGTCGACGCCATCGACGGTTTTCAGCTGCGCGCCGAGGCAACTGCTGAGGTCGCGGTGATTGCCTTCGGCGAACAGATACAAATCCATTTCACCGAGCAACTGACCAAAGCTGTAAGGATCTTCCGCGACCTGTTCACCACCGGCCCAGCGAGTGCGCAACAGGTACGGCCGTGCGCCCTCGAAATGGCCGACAAACAGCCCCGGTGTTTCGGTGGCCTCCAGCGGACCGAGCTCTTCGCCACTGTTTTTATCGACGACAGAAACGCTCAACGCGCCGGGCAGATACGCCCGGATAAATTGCCCGCCGGCACCATCGCCGTGGGGGCCAAGAATGGAAAATGGGTCGTGATGTTCTGCGCGCACCAAAGCATCAATGTCTTTTGCAGTGGGCAGCAATCTTTCTTTAGCGTGACCCTGTTCCCTGTTCGAGAAACTCATGACTACTCTCCACCAAGATCGGAAAAGGGTTTGAGCCCCGTCAATAACCCGTACAGACCGTGCAGCGGCACGGGCAGCCAGGTGGGGCGATTTTCGGCTTCATAGGCCACTTCGTAGGCCGCTTTCTCCAGACCGAACAACGCCAGTGCGGCGTCGGCACCTTCAGGATCTTGCCAAGCATGATCAAGACTAGCTGCCGCTTGGCGATATGCCTGGAGAAATGCTTCCCGGGCTTCACGCAGGTAACGCTCCGTGACCCGCCGACGCGCGGCTTCGGCCTCGGGGCTGTTGTCGACGTTGTGCACATTCAGGGCCATGGCCGCGGCGTAATCGAAGGAACGCAGCACACCACTGACGTCCTTGTACGGGCTGTGCTTGCCCCGGCGTTCGGCCAGTGGCCGCGCCGGTTCGCCCTCGAAGTCGATCAGGTAGGCGTCGCCCTTGATCACCAGCACCTGCCCCAAATGCAGGTCGCCGTGCACGCGGATCCGCAAGCCGCCAGCGGACTGTTTGGCCAACTCCTGCACGTGGGCAAGGATGGTTTTCTTGTTGTCGAGCAACCGACCGACCAGCTTCTGATCCGCCGCGTCGAGTTCGCCCTGATGCTGCTTGAGCAACTTCAACGCATGCTCGACCTGCGCCGCGACATCCTTGCCGGTCGCCTGCGCATCCTTGGCCGAACTGACTTGCGGCGCGAAGTCCTGGTTGTCGCTTGGCGCTGCCAGCACCTGATGCATTTCCCCAAGACGCTGGCCGAGCATGCCGGCAAAATCCTTCAGTTCACCCAGGGCGTTGTAGTGTTGCGCCTGCTCGGACACGGCGTCCGCCAATTCATCGCGCAGCGCCCGTTCAAGGTTGTTCTGCGTCCATTCCCAGGCATCGCCCTGATTGCTCAGGTAGCCTTGGGCGATCATCAGCAGGTTGTCTTCGCCCTTCCCGTCCCGGCGAATCACCGAGCCGAGCAGCGGAGAGATATTGGCAAATCCGGCCGCCGTCAGGTAAGCGCTCATCTCCAGTTCCGGGTGTACGCCGGAAGCGACTTTGCGGATCAGCTTGAGCACCAGACTGTTGCCGATCACCACCGAACTGTTGGACTGCTCGGCGGACAGATAGCGCACTTCGGATTCCGCACCGAGGCCGAGTTTTTCCAGTTGCGACGTTGCCTCGAAACGGATCTCGCCCTCACTGGATTCCAGCACCGTTCCGCTCTGCATGCCTTCGAGCACCGCGCGAATAAACGCTTCGAGACTGAACGCATCGGTGATCAACCCGACCTGACGCACCCGACGCACTCGGGCCAAAGCCAGTTGTTGCGGCAACGCCGGCCCGACCTGATCTTCGGCAATGAAGCCGAACGGCAATTGATAACGGCTGGTCTGCCCGCCGCTCTGCACTTCGATTTCACTGAGCAGCACCGGATGCTGCGCGTCGCCGAAGCGCACGCCGTAGGCCAGTTTCACCTGGTCAATCGCAGCGTCCTTGCCGGCGAACCAGCGGCGGTTTTGCAGCCAGCTCGGCAGGATCGCCTGTTCGAGGGTGGCGCGGGACGGCGCTTCGAGCAGTTCTTCCATGCGCTTTTTCAGCACCAGAGTGGTGAAGTCCGGCAGGCTCTGCGCCGGCTCGACGTGCCAGCTCGGCATCTGGTTTTCCGCCGCCAGGCCGAACCAGTAGAAACCGTAAGGCGGCAGGGTCAGAAGGAAACTCAACTGGCCGATGGGCGGGAACGCGTTCCCGCCGAGCATCTCCACCGGCACCATGCCGACGTAGGCCGACAGGTCGAGCTCAACGGCTTGCGCACTGCGGGATACGTTGGCCACGCACAGAATGATTTCGTGCTTGCCGTCCGGCCCGGTGTATTCACGGGTGTAGGCCAGCACGCGACGATTGGCCGGCGAGAGCATTTTCAGCGTGCCGCGACCGAACGCCTTGGACTGCTTGCGCACGGTCAGCAGGCGTCGGGTCCAGTTGAGCAGCGAATGCGGGTCGCCGGCCTGAGTTTCGACGTTGACCGACTGGTAGCCGTATTGCGGATCCATGATCGGCGGCAGCACCAGACTGGCCGGATCGGCGCGAGAGAATCCGCCGTTGCGGTCGATCGACCACTGCATCGGTGTACGCACGCCGTCGCGGTCGCCCAGATAGATGTTGTCGCCCATGCCGATTTCATCGCCGTAATACAGGGTCGGCGTGCCGGGCATCGACAGCAGCAGACTGTTGAGCAGTTCGATGCGGCGGCGATCACGCTCCATCAGCGGCGCCAAACGCCGGCGAATCCCGAGATTGATCCGAGCGCGACGGTCGGCGGCGTAGTAGTTCCAGAGGTAGTCGCGTTCTTTGTCGGTGACCATCTCCAGCGTCAGCTCATCGTGGTTGCGCAGGAAGATCGCCCATTGGCAATTGGCCGGGATCTCCGGGGTCTGACGCAGGATGTCGGTGATCGGGAAGCGGTCTTCCTGGGCCAACGCCATGTACATGCGCGGCATCAGCGGGAAGTGGAACGCCATGTGGCATTCGTCGCCATTCACGCCCTCGGCGTCGGTATCGCCGAAATACAACTGGGTGTCTTCCGGCCATTGGTTGGCCTCGGCCAGCAGCATGCGATCCGGGTAATTAGCGTCGATCTCGGCGCGGATCTGCTTGAGGACGTCGTGGGTTTCCGGAAGGTTTTCGTTGTTGGTACCGTCGCGCTCGATCAGGTACGGAATCGCATCCAGGCGCAGGCCGTCGATGCCCATGTCCAGCCAGTAGCGCATCACCGACAGCACCGCTTTCATGACTTGCGGGTTGTCGAAATTCAGGTCCGGCTGGTGCGAATAGAAGCGGTGCCAGAAGTACTGGCCGGCTACCGGATCCCAAGTCCAGTTGGACTTTTCGGTGTCGAGGAAAATGATCCGGGTGCCGTCGTATTTCTGGTCGTCATCCGACCACACATAGAAATCCCGCGCCGCCGAACCGGGCTTGGCCTTGCGCGCCCGCTGGAACCACGGGTGCTGATCGGAGGTGTGGTTGATGACCAGCTCGGTGATCACCCGCAACCCACGCTTGTGCGCTTCGGCAATGAACCGCTTGGCGTCGGCCATCGTCCCGTAATCGCTGTGCACGCCACGGTATTCGGCAATGTCGTAACCGTCGTCGCGGCGTGGCGAGGGGTAGAACGGCAACAGCCAGATGGTGTTGACGCCGAGTTCGGCGATGTAATCGAGTTTGGCGATCAGGCCGGGAAAGTCGCCGATCCCGTCGTTGTTGGAATCGAAAAAGGATTTGACGTGAACTTGATAGATGACCGCGTCCTTGTACCAGAGCGGGTCTTTGATGAAGGTGGCAGCCTTGGGTTTCTTCGCCATGTGAAACTCCTGTTGAATTCAATAAGGGCGCCCTGCGCAGATCGCGGATCGCTGATCGTTCCCACGTCGAGGCGTCGAACCGTCCGCGTGGGAATGCATACCGGGACGCTCCGCGTCCCCAAGCGGACGCAGAGCGTCCATGGCGGCATTCCCACGCAGAGCGTGGGAACGATCAGGCAGGGGATCTGTGTTCAGGCAGTGATCCGCCAGATTCCGAACGGCTGGTAAGCCGGGTCGATCCGCATGAACTGGTACTTGCCGTGCCAGTCCCAGCGATGGCCATTCATCAGGTCTTCGCCGTGGGTGGTGGCATCGTCCGGCAGGCCCATTTCCCACAGCGGGAGCTCGAAATTCGCCTCCTGCACGTGATGCGGATCGAGGCTGACGGCCACCAGAATGAAGTTGCTGCCGTCCGCGCTGCGCTTGCCGAAATACAGAATGTTGTCATTCCAGGCGTTGTAGATCTTCAGGCCCAGATGGCTGTGCAGCGCCGGATTCTGCCGGCGGATGCGGTTGAGCTGGGCGATCTCGGCAATGATGTTGCCGGGCTGGTTGAAGTCGCGGACGCGGATCTCGTACTTCTCGGAATCGAGGTACTCCTCCTTGCCCGGCACCGGCGCCGATTCGCACAGTTCGAACCCGGAATACATACCCCACAAGCCCGAGCCCATGGTCGCCAGCGCCGCGCGGATGAGAAATCCGGGACGTCCCGATTCATGCAGGAACGCCGGGTTGATGTCCGGGGTGTTGACGAAGAAATTCGGCCGGTAGCACTCGCGCCACGGCGATTCATTGAGTTCGCTGAAATAGGTCGCCAGTTCGGCCTTGGTGTTGCGCCAGGTGAAATAGGTGTAGCTCTGGGTGTAACCGACCTTGCCCAGCCGCGCCATCATCGCCGGCGTAGTGAAGGCTTCAGCGAGGAAGATCACTTCCGGGTACAACGTACGGACATCGGCGATCAACCATTGCCAGAACGGCAGCGGCTTGGTGTGCGGGTTGTCGACCCGAAAGATCTTCACGCCCTCCTGCACCCAGCCGACCACGATGTCGCGCAATTCGACCCACAGGCTCGGAATCGCTTCCGGCGCATAGAAGTCGACGTTGACGATGTCCTGGTATTTTTTCGGCGGGTTCTCGGCGTATTTGATCGTGCCGTCCGGCCGCCAGTTGAACCACCCCGGATGCTGCTTGAGCCACGGGTGATCCTGGGAACACTGAATGGCGAAATCGAGGGCGATTTCCAGACCATGGTCAGCGGCTGCGGCCACCAGCCGGCGGAAGTCCTCGCGGGTGCCGAGCTGCGAGTGAATCGCTTCGTGGCCGCCCTCCTCGCTGCCGATCGCATACGGGCTGCCAGGATCGTCCGGGCCGGCGGTCAGGGAATTGTTGCGGCCCTTGCGATGGCTGCGGCCAATCGGGTGGATCGGCGTGAAGTACAACACGTCGAAGCCCATGTCCTGAATCATCGGCAGGCGCGCGTGCACGTCATTGAAGGTGCCGTGGCGGGCGGGATCGTCGGTGATCGAGCGGGGAAACAGTTCGTACCAGCTGGCGAATTCCGCCAGTTCGCGCTCCACGTCCACCGGGAATTCCGGGCTGAGACTCAGATAGGCGCGGTGATCGGCCTCGGCCATCAGTTGCGCACTGCGCGAGTGCAGAAACAACGCGACCTGCTCGGTTTCGAGCAGGCCGGACAATTCGTGGTGCAGGCCGGCCAGTTGTTCGCTCAGCTGACCTTCACTGCGCTCGGCGGCCTGTTGCACCATGGTGCGCCCCTCTTGCAGCTCGAGGCTGACCGGGACGGCGGCGGTGTGCTTTTTCTCCAGTTCGTACTGAAAACTGGCGAACTGGTCGATCCAGGCTTCGATCAGAAACAGATAACGGCCCACGCGCTGTGGCTGGAAAACGCCTTTCCAGCCGTTATTGCCCTGATCGGACATGACCTCGGTCTGCCACGACTCATCGCCCTCTTCGCGCCAGCGGATGCGCACCGCCAGTTTGTCGTGACCGTCGGCGAACACCTTGCTGGTGACCACGATCTCGCGGCCCGCGATCGCCTTGACAGCAAACTGTCCGCCGTCGAGGGTCGGCGCGGTGTTTTCTATGACGATGCGCGGCAACAGCAAGGCCTGCGACAGCGGTATATGCGGGTTGTAGCTCTGTTCCGAGGGTTTTTCAGCAGTCATTGAGCATCTCTCCTTAACGCCCCAAGGACGCTCGTTTGCCTGTTTGGCGGTCACGGCCGGGCCTTCGCCCGATGATGAACTCTCTCAGGTTCCGAGCGGCCGTCGCCGGGAAAAGTTCACAGGGATTTGCCGCGCTACAAAATCGGATCGATTTCGCAGTGAAGTGGTCAATCCACTTAAGCACGTCCCACGCCAAGTGCCACACGGAGGTTCACCCGATGACTATTCCGATTCCCGCTGAAACACCCGATCCGAACATCGATAAACCGACCCTGCCCGAGACCGAGCCGCAGCCGATTCCCGAACAGGAACCGCCTGGCACCACGCCACCACCGAAGGAAGAACCACCCACGACCATGCCGCCGGTAATCGTCTGATCAGCGTAGGTCGCTGTGGTCTTTCTCGATGCGGTCCTTCTCGATGTGATCCTTTTCGAAGACCCTGACGATCCGCGGCATGACACTGAATATTCCCAACGCGAGCAACGTACTGAGCACCGCCGTCGCCTCGCGGCCCAGACCGGCCGCGACGCCGATGGCGGCAGTCATCCACAAACCGGCGGCGGTGGTCAGGCCCTTGACGTGGCCTTCGTCGCCTTCATGATTTTTCAGGATGGTGCCGGCCCCGAGAAAGCCGATCCCGGCAATCACCCCCTGCACCACCCGGCTCATCGCGTCGGCCTGGGAACCGGACAATTGCGGTACCAGCACGAACAACGCCGCGCCAAGGGCTACCAGCATGTGCGTTCGCACCCCGGCAGCCTTGCCCTTGTGCTCGCGCTCAAACCCGAGAATCCCGCCCAATATGGCCGCCATCAACAGGCGCACGGTGATCCGGGTCAGTTGCGACGCATCGCCGATGTCGGCAAATTCCGCTTGCAGGGTTTCCCACACTTCATGCCACCAAGCGTTCATCGGCCAGTCCTTGTTATGAGTTGATAAAGGATGGACAGCGCCGACCATTAATCGGTTGCGTAGAACGATCTGCAGAACCGCGCACCCAAATGATTCAGACTCCCGTGAAAAAAGGACAACCCCATGCCCCTTCGTATCGATGAAAGCAATCCGGAATCGAAAGTCTGTTTTTTCACCGTTGAAAACGGTGAGGAAATCCGGATCTGCGACACGCTGGAAGTCAGGACAGATAGCGAAAAAGCCATGTCGTTCGTCGAAGTGGAAGGACGGCGCATCTACGTCACCGAGGCCGAAGCTGATGCATTGACCGTCGCCGGCGCCCGGGATGGACGCAAACACCTGAAGGCCGACGACAGTGATTCGGTGATTTGACTGACCTCGATCAACAAGCGGCGCAGGCGTCTGGGATAGGCGTCTGCGCCTCGGCCCACGGGCTGCTTCAAGTTGTCGCAGGCGTTTGTGCGAAACCCATCTGATACGCTTTTTATTGAAATACCTGAGTCTGTTATGCAAACAGATCGGCGCTCATAGTTCCCTGGCCTGATGGAGGCTGATGAGCGAACGACCATGAGCGAACGAATCCCCGTCCGAACCGTAGAAGCATCTCCCCAGATAAAAAAAGTACCGGCGCGCCCAATGAAGGCGAAACACGCCACCAGCGACAACCAGATCTTCACCCGCAGCTTCACCGGCCTTTTCCGCACCCTGCGCATGAGCGGCGCGGGGTTTCTGTTCCTGTTGTTTTTCGGCACGGTGTGGCTGAACTGGGGCGGTCGTCAGGCGGTGCTCTGGGACCTTTCCGAAAGCAAATTCCACATCTTTGGCGCGACCTTCTGGCCGCAGGATTTCATTCTGCTCTCGGCGCTGCTGATCATCGCCGCGTTCGGCCTGTTCGCGATTACCGTGTTCGCCGGCCGGGTGTGGTGTGGCTACACCTGCCCGCAGAGTTCGTGGACGTGGATCTTCATGTGGTGCGAGAAGATCACCGAAGGTGAACGCAACCAGCGGATCAAGCTGCAGGCTGCACCGTGGAGCCTGAACAAACTGGCCCGGCGTGCGGCCAAGCACACGCTGTGGCTGGCGATCAGCGTACTGACCGGCCTGACTTTCGTCGGCTACTTCACCCCGATCCGGCCATTGGCCGAAGAGTTGCTGACCTTGCAGATCGGCGGTGTCAGCCTGTTCTGGGTGCTGTTCTTCACCGCCGCCACCTACATCAATGCCGGCTGGCTGCGTGAGGCGGTGTGCATGCACATGTGCCCCTATGCACGGTTCCAGAGCGTGATGTTCGACAAGGACACGCTGGCGATTTCCTACGACGTGGCCCGTGGCGAAAACCGTGGTCCGCGCAAACGCGAGGTGAAACCGGCCGAAGCCGGACTCGGCGATTGCATCGACTGCCAGTTGTGCGTGCAGGTCTGCCCGACCGGCATCGACATCCGCGACGGCCTGCAAATGGAATGCATCGGCTGCGCGGCGTGCATCGACGCCTGCGATTCGATCATGGACAAGATGAATTACCCCCGTGGCCTGATTCGCTATACCTCCGAGCGTGAGTTGCAGGGCGGCAAGACGCACTTGTTGCGCCCGAGATTGATCGGCTACGTCGCGGTGCTGGTGGTGATGATCGGCGCCCTCGCCCTGGCGTTGGTGGAACGGCCGATGGTGTCGTTGGACGTGACCAAGGATCGTGGTCTGTTCCGTGAGAACGGTCTGGGCCAGATTGAGAACATCTACACCCTCAAGGTCATCAACAAAACCCAGCAGCGTCAGGACTACAACCTGAGCCTGGTGGATGGCGACGGCTTCCAGCTGCAAGGCAAGACTGAGCTGAGCCTGGCGCCGGGCGAAATTGTCGATGTGCCGGTGTCCGTGGCGATGACCACGGAACGCGCGGCCAGCAGCTCGCAGACCTTGAGTTTCAAGATTGCCGACAGTGATGAGCCTGAGGTTTATAGCGTGGCGAAGAGCCGGTTTGTTGCGCCGATGAATCGGTGAGGCTTTAAGATGGCGGCGGTTTCGGGGGGTGTGGTGTGTCAGTACAACTGCCCCTCACCCTAGCCCTCTCCCAGAGGGAGAGGGAACCGACCGCAATGTCTGGCGTTATACATCGACCTGAAAAACCGAGTCGATTATGGATTCACTGCTGCACGATCAGGTCGGCGTAACTCTGCAGCATCCCACGATCAGTCCCCTCTCCCTCCGGGAGAGGGCTAGGGTGAGGGCTGATGCCACTGACCCACCACAAAAACACCAAACACCACGTACCAAGGCCCCCGATGAAACGCTACGAAAAATTCGCCGACGACATCGCTGAACTGATCCGCTCCGGCGTCCTCGGCCCCGGTCAGCGGGTGCCGTCGGTGCGCTACGCAAGCCAGACTTACGGCGTCAGCCCGTCCACGGTGTTCCAGGCCTACTACCTGCTGGAGCGTCGCGGCCTGATCCGTGCCCGCCCGCGCTCCGGCTATTTCGTCAACACCCACGCGCCGAGCCCGTTCTCGGAGCCGGTGATCAGCAGCCAGGTCAACGAGTCCACCAAGGTCGACGTCAGCGAACTGGTGTTCTCGGTACTCGAATCAATCAAGGATCCGAGCACCGTGCCATTCGGCTCGGCATTCCCCAGCCCGACCCTGTTCCCCCTGCAGCGTCTGTCCCGCTCGCTGGCCAGTGCCGCCCGGGAGATGGACCCGCGCATGGTGGTCACCGACATGTCGCCGGGCAACCCGCAACTGCGTCGGCAGATCGCCCTGCGCTACATGGTCGGCGGCCTGATGCTGCCGATGGAAGAATTGCTGATCACCAACGGCGCCCTCGAAGCGCTGAACCTGTGCCTGCAAGCGGTGACCGAACCCGGCGATCTGGTGGCCATAGAAGCCCCGGCGTTTTACGCCAGCCTGCAAGTACTGGAACGCCTGAAGCTCAAAGCCGTGGAAATCCCCGTGCACCCGCGCGACGGCATCGACCTCGGCGTGCTCGCCCAGACGCTTGAGCGGCACCCGATCAAGGCCTGCTGGTGCATGACCAGTTTCCAGAACCCGATGGGCGCGACCATGCCCGAGGCCAAGAAACAGGAGTTGGTGGAACTGCTGAAACAGCATCAAGTGCCGTTGATCGAAGACGACGTCTACGCCGAACTTTATTACGGCCAGCAGGCACCGAAACCGGCCAAAGCCTTCGACACCGAAGGTCTGGTGATGCACTGCGGCTCGTTCGCCAAAAGCCTCGCCCCCGGCTACCGCATCGGCTGGGTCGCCGCCGGCCGCTATGCGCAAAAGATCGAACGGCTGAAACTGATGACCTCGCTGTGCGCCTCGATGCCCGCGCAAGCCGCCATCGCCGACTACCTGCAACACGGCGGCTACGACCGTCACCTGCGCAAACTGCGCTACGCCCTGGAAGAACAGCAAAGCGCGATGCTCGCAGCCATCGCCCGCTACTTCCCGGCGCAGACGCGCGTGAGCCAACCGGCCGGCGGCTACTTCCTGTGGCTGGAACTGCCACCGCAGATGGATTCGTTGAAGTTGTTTCAGATGGCGTTGGCGCAAGGCATCAGCATTGCGCCGGGGCCGATTTTTTCGCCGACCCAGCGCTTCAGGAATTGCATTCGATTGAACTACGGCAGCCCGTGGACCGAGGATGCGGAGAAGGCAATGGAGACGTTGGGGCGGATTGTGCGGTCGTTCTGAAAGACCGCTGATCGTTCCCACGCAACCAGTTCAACGCCTAGACGATGATCGTTCCCACGTCGAGGCGTCGAACCGTCCGCGTGGGAATGCCTCAAGGGACGCTCCGCGTTCCAGCTCTGGAAGGGACGCGGAGCGTCCCGGGCTGCATTCCCACGCGGAGCGTGGGAACGATCATTAACGGCCGCCGCCGAGATCGACAAAAGTCCCGGTGGCATAAGAAGCCTTGTCCGACAGCAACCACACAATCGCCTCGGCAACTTCATCCGGCCGCCCGCCCCGAGCCATCGGAATCGCCGACTCCAGCTTGCTGACCCGATCCGGGTCGCCGCTCAACGCGTGGAAATCGGTATAGATGTAGCCCGGACGCACCGCATTCACGCGAATCCCCTCGCCCGCCACTTCCTTGGACAGGCCGATGGTGAACGTATCCAGCGCGCCTTTGGACGCTGCGTAATCGACGTATTCGTTGGGCGATCCCAGCCGCGCGGCGACCGAGGAAACGTTGACGATGCTCCCACCCTGCCCGCCGTGTTTGGGCGACATGCGCAGGATCGCGTGCTTGGCGCAGAGAATCGGCGCCAAGACGTTGGTTTTCATGATTTTGAGGATGCGGAATTCGGACATTTCGTCGACCCGGGATTTTTGCCCCACGGTGCCGGCGTTGTTCACCAGGGCGGTGACGCGGCCCAGTTCGCTGTCGACCCGGTTGAACAGCGCGATCACTTCGTCTTCGATACTGACATCGGCGCGCACAGCGATGGCCGTGGCGCCGCGCTCACGCACCTGATCGAGCACGTGGTGAGCGGCCTGTTCGTCCGTCTGGTAATTGATGCAGATCCGGTAGCCTTGCTCGGCAGCCAACAATGCAGTGGCGGCGCCGATTCCTCGACCGCCGCCGGTGATCACAATGACTTTATCCATGCTGGCCTTTCCCCCGATGCACACGTGACAGTCGGGGCAAGAATAACCGTCATTGCAGGGTTTTGCATGACCTGCGATTAGCGGCTCAGCTCACCGCCAATGGTTTGCCGCGCGCGATGTCCTGCAGAAAGCGAT
Organism: Pseudomonas sp. CH235; assembly: GCF_004368175.1. Lineage (NCBI taxonomy): Bacteria > Pseudomonadati > Pseudomonadota > Gammaproteobacteria > Pseudomonadales > Pseudomonadaceae > Pseudomonas > Pseudomonas sp. CH235. The sequence continues at coordinate 20,122 of NZ_RRZJ01000001.1, read as the reverse complement.
CCGCCGGCATCGGGTGACCGAGCAGATAACCCTGCAGTGAATCGCAACCCAGTTGCGTCAGGAAATCCTGCTGCGAGTCGGTCTCCACACCTTCAGCCACGATGCGCAGCCCCAGTGCCTGACCGAGGGCGACGATCGCCGAGACGATAGCCGCGTCATCGCTGTCGTGTTCCAGATCGCGGACAAAACCGCGGTCGATTTTCAGCTCGTTGGCCGGCAGACGCTTGAGATACATCAGGCTCGAATAGCCGGTGCCAAAATCGTCGATGGACAGATCGACGCCCATGTCGGCCAGCTCCTGCAACACCGTCATGCTCGCATCGGCGTCGCTCATGGCGGTGGTTTCGGTGATTTCCAGGGTCAGGCTGTTGGCCGGCAAATGGTGGGTGGCCAGGGCCTTGGCCACGCTGCGCACCAGTCCTGAGTGGCAGAACTGCAATGCCGACAGGTTCACCGCAATCCGCCAGTCGGTGTAACCCAGCACGTACCATTCGCGCATCTGCCTGCAGGCTTCGTTGAGCACCCATTCGCCAATCGGAATGATCAGTCCGGTCTTCTCCGCCAGATCGATGAACTTGTCCGGCATCAGCATGCCTTGGGTCGGATGTTCCCAGCGCACCAGCGCCTCGGCACCGACCGGACGACCATCGGCCGCATGGAATTTGGGTTGGTAATGCAGGCTGAACTCGCCGTGCTCAAGCGCCGCCCGCAAGTCCTGCAGCAGTTGCAGCTGCTTGCGGGCGTTGCTGTTCATCGAGGCGTCGAAGAAGCTGTAGCCGTTCTTGCCGCCGCCCTTGGCGTGATACATCGCGGCGTCGGCGTTCATCAGCAGTTCCTGGGCGTTCTGGCCATTACCCGGATACAGGGCGATGCCGACGCTGGCGGAAATCTGCAGCTCATGTTCGGCGACCCGGAACGACTGCGCGATCAAGCCGACCTGACGGGCCGCCAGGCCCAGTGCATCGTTGGGCTCGGTCAGGCGCACCAGCAAGACAAATTCATCGCCGCCGATCCGCGCCAGCGTGTCGAGGCTGCGCAAGTCCTCACGCAGTCGCACCGCCACTTCGCGCAGCAACTGGTCGCCCATGTGGTGACCGAAAGCGTCGTTGACCGGTTTGAAGCCGTCCAGATCGATGAACATCAGCGCAAAACAGCCGCCCTGTTCGTTGACCTTTTTCATCGCCTGATTGATCCGGTCGTCCAGCAGCATGCGGTTCGGCAGGCCGGTCAGGGTGTCGTGCAAGGCCAGTTGGGTGAGTTCGCGGTTGGCCACGGTCAACGAATGGGCCAGATCAGCCGTGCGGGCTTCGAGGCGCGCGTCGAGAATCGAAGTCAGCAGCGCGATGGCCAGTACCGCGAGCGTGGTGATCAGCACCAGATTGTCGAGGCCGTTGCCGTTCAGACCGCTGAGTGCCGCGCCGCAGAAACTGCCGTCGGGAAACCGCGCTGCCGCCATGCCGGTGTAGTGCATGCCGACAATCGCCACGCCCATGACAATCGCCGCCCCGGCACGGAACAACCGCACGTAAGGCGAGTGTTGACGCAGTCGGAAAGCGATCCACAGCGCTGCCGCGGACGCGCCGACAGCGATCAACAACGAGGCGCCGAACAGTGTCGGATCGTAGTCGATGCCTGGCTGCATGCGCATCGCGGCCATACCGGTGTAGTGCATGGCGCTGATGCCGGCGCCCATGATCAACGCGCCAAAGGCCAGTTGCCAGGCTGGCAGTTTCGGCTGGCTGACCAGCCACAGCGCAAAACCGCAGGACAGCACGGCGATCAACAATGAGAGCGCCGTGATCGAAATGTCGTAACCGAGGCTGATCGGCAGCTTGAACGCCAGCATGCCAATGAAGTGCATCGACCAGACGCCGATGCCCATGGCAAACGCCCCGCCGGCCGTCCATAAATGCACGGCGCGGCCCTTGGCAGTGGCAATGCGCCCGGTGAGATCGAGCGCGGTGTAGGAAGCGAGGATCGCCACACACAGCGAAATGAAAACCAGCGTGAAGGAATAGCTACCGATGAGCATGAGAATTCTCGTGACCACCCCGCCGTACTGCGTCCGTTCTCAGCGGGGCCAAATGCGCCGATTGTACTGATTGCACGGAAGAACGCACTGACAAAGTAATCAAATGGCCATCAACCCGATGAAACGCTTGTTTGATCGTCTGACAGGGCTCTAATTCAGGGTCTTGAGCAGATCGTTACCAGCTCGGTTTCAGCGGTTATCAGTGGTTTCCAGCTCCCCGTCCCAACCACCGCCCAGCGCCGCAATCAACTGCACGCTGGCAATCAAACGGCTCTGCAGGATATTCAGGACAGTGCGCTCATTGCTCAACGCCGTCGCCTGCACCGTCACCACGTCGAGATAAGCAATCACCCCGGCCTTGTACTGGTTCTCGGTCAGACGCAACGAATCCCGTGCCGCATCGAGCGCTTCCTGGCGCACCGCCGCTTCGTCCTCGTACACCTTCAATTGCACCAGATAGTTTTCCACTTCGCGGAAACCGTCGAGCACGGTCTGGCGGTATTTGGCCACGGTCTGGTCGTACACCGCTTCGGTGCGGTCGACTTCGGCCGAGCGGATGCCGCCGTCGAACAGCGGCAGGGTCATTTTCGGCCCCACCGACCAGAAGCGGTTCGGCAGGCTGATCAGGTTCTGCGAGGTACTGCTGCTGTAGCCGCCGCTCAGGCTCAGGCTGAAGTCCGGGTAGTACGCGGCCTTGGCCACGCCGATGTTGGCGTTGGCCGCAATCACCGAGCGCTCGGCCGAAGCGATGTCCGGGCGGCGCTCGAGCAACTGCGACGGCAGGCTCAGGGGAATCTGAGGCAGCTTGGGAACGTTCTGGGTTTCGGCAATGTTGAATTCGGCGGGCGGCTGGCCGGTCAGTACCGCGATGGCGTTTTCGAACTGCGCCCGTTGCCAGATCAGGTCCACCAGATCGCCCTGGGTGGTTTTCAGCTGGGTCTGCGCCTGCGCCACAGCGTCCCTCCCGGAAACTCCGGCGTTGTACTGGTTCATGGTCATTTTCAGCGAGCGCTCGTAAGCGGCCACTGTCGATTCGAGCAAACGTTTCTGCTGATCGATCACCCGCAATTGCAGGTAGTTCTGCACCAGTTCCGATTGCTGGCTCAAGCGCATCGCCGCCAGATCGGCGTAGCTCGCCTGGGCGCTGGCTTCATTGGCTTCAAGGCCACGACGCAACTTGCCCCAGACATCCGCTTCCCAACTCACGCCCAGTTGCGCGTTGTAAGTGTCACGGATACCGCTGGAGGAACTGCTCAGGCTCGAACTGCTGCTGCCAGTGCCCTGGCTGGAACGGGTCTTGCCGGCGCTCAGATCGACACTCGGGTAAAACGCTCCGCGCGCGCTGCGCACCAAGGCCTGGGCCTGACGGTACTGGGCTTCGGACTGGGCGACGGTCTGGTTCGAGCTGTTGAGTTTCTCGATCAGCTCGTTGAGCTGACGGTCGCCATACAGCTCCCACCAGGCACCGCGTGCCAGGGAATCGCTCGGGTTGGCCTGACGCCAGCCTTCGGCTTCCTTGTACTGGGCGATTTCGGCGGTCTGCGGGCGCCGGTAGTCCGGGCCGACGGCGCAGGCACTGAGCATCGCCACGCACAGCGACAGGCTCAGCAGACGCGAGCCGCGAACGGTAGCCAGATTGATAAGCGAACGGTCAGTCATAGCGGAGTTTCCAGAGCGGCATCGGTGCGCACGCCACGCCATTTGTTGAAACGATGGCGCAGCTTGTCGAGATAGAGGTAAACCACAGGCGTGGTGTAAAGGGTCAGCACCTGGCTGAAAACCAGCCCGCCGATGATGGTCAGGCCCAGCGGCTGGCGCATTTCCGCGCCTTCGGCCCGGCTCAGCAGCAACGGCAAGGCGCCGAGGATCGCCGCCAGCGTGGTCATCAGGATCGGCCGCAAGCGTTGCAGACAGGCGCTGCGGATCGATTCCAGCGGCGCCATGCCTTGATGACGCTCCAGTTGCAGCGCCAGGTCGATCATCAGGATCGCGTTCTTCTTCACCACACCGATCAGCAGGAACAGCCCGAGCAGCGAGATCAGGCTGAATTCGCCGCCCAGTACATAGATCGACAGCAACGCACCGACCCCGGCCGACGGCAATGTCGACAGAATCGTCAACGGATGAATGTAGCTTTCATACAGCACACCCAGCACCAGATACACCGCCAGCAGCGCACCGAGGATCATGAACGGCTGGCTCTTCTGAGTGGCGGCGAAAGCGTCGGCTGTACCGGCCATTTTTGCGATCACGTCTTCGGGCAAGCCAACCTTGGCAATCGCCCGCTCGATGGCCGCACTGCCCTGCTCCACTGTCACGCCTTCGGCCATGTCGAAGGAAATGCTCTCGGAGGCGAACTGGCCTTCGTGGCTGACCCGGTCGTCTTCCAGGCTGTTTTCATAATGGGCGAAGGTCGACAGCGGAATCCGCGCACCGTCGGCGGTGATTACCTGAACCTGCTTGAGTGTCACCGGATCCTGGGCGTATTTCGGATTGACCTCCATCACCACCTGATACTGGTTGAGGCTGTCGTAGATCGTGGAAATCTGCCGCTGACTGTAGGCGTTGTTGAGCACGGCCGTGACCATGTTCATATCCACGCCCAGGCGCTTGGCCTGATCGCGGTCGACGATCAGCGTCACCTGCTGCGCACCGCGTCCTTCACGGGCGTCGATGGCAGTCAGTTCCGGCAAGGCGCGCAATGCGGTGACCACTTTCGGGTACCACTCGCGCAAGGCGCCCAGATCACCACTTTGCAGGATGTAGCTGTACTGCGAAGTGGTCTGCTCGCGACCGCCGCCGAATTGCAGGTCCTGGTCAGCCATCAGCATCAACTGCGCACCGGCCACCTTGGGCATTTCCTTGCGCAGGCGCTCGATGACCTTCTGCGCAGAGATATTGCGCTCCTTGATCGGTTTCAGGCGCACCAGCATGAACGCGTTGTTGGTGCCGTTGGTGCCACCAATGAACCCGGCCACACTCTCGACCGCTGCGTCCTTGAGCACGGCGCGGCGGAACACTTCCATTTTCGGCTGCATCACGCTGAACGACAGACCGTCGTCACCGCGCACAAAACCGATCAACTGGCCGGTGTCCTGTTGCGGCATGAAGGTCTTCGGCACAACTACATAGAGGGCGACGTTCACCCCGACCGTGATGATCAGGCTCAGCAGAGTCAGGCGACGGTGGCGCAACACCCAGTCGAGGCTGGTGGCGTATTTGCCGACCATCCAGTCGTTGGTCCGGCGGCTCCAGCGTTGCAGGCGGTTTTCCTCACCCGGCGTATGGGGTTTGAGCCAGCGGGCGCAGAGCATCGGGGTCAGCGTCAGGGAAACCACCAGCGACACCACGATGGCGGCGGCCAGGGTGATGGAGAATTCGCGGAACAGGCTTTCGATGATCCCGCCCATGAACAGGATCGACAGGAACACCGCCACCAGCGAGACGTTCATCGACAGCAAAGTAAAACCGACTTCCTTGGCCCCGAGGTACGCGGCCTTCATCGGTTTGACGCCTTCGTCGATGTGCCGGGAAATGTTTTCCAGCACCACGATGGCGTCGTCCACCACCAGCCCGGTGGCGAGAATCAGCGCCATCAGCGACAGGTTGTTCAGCGAGAATCCGTAGAGGTACATCACCGCAAAGGTGCCGACCAGCGACACCGGCACCGCCAACGTCGGAATCAGGGACGCGCGGAAGTTACCGAGAAACAGGAACACCACCAGAATCACCAGTGCCACGGCGATCAGCAGGGTCATTTCCGCTTCGTGCAGGGTGGCCTTGATCACCGGCGAACGATCCATCGCCAGGTTCAGTTTGACGCTGGCCGGCAGCACCGCCTGCAACGCCGGCAACTGGGCCTTGATCTCGTTCACCGTCTCGATGATGTTGGCGCCGGCCTGGCGGTTGATCACCAACAGCACCGCCGCGTCATCATTGAAGAAACCGCTGTTGTAGCGGTCTTCCACGCCGTCGCTGACCTTGGCCACGTCTTTCAGACGCAGGGCCGCGCCACCGTTGTAGTGGATGATCAGCGATTCGTAGTCCTTGGCTTTCTCCAACTGGTCGTTGGCCTGGATCTGCCACAGGCGCTGCTCGTCCTCGACCGAACCCTTGGGCCGGCGCACGTTGGCTTCGGCGATGGTCTTGCGCACATCGTCCAGCGCCACGCCGTACTGGTTCAGCGCCTGGGGTTCGAGTTCGATGCGCACCGCCGGCAGGGAACTGCCGCCGATCTGCACTTCGCCGACGCCCTGCACCTGGGACAGGCTCTGGGACAGGATGGTCGAGGCCAGGTCATAGAGCTGGCCTTTTTCCAGCACGTCCGAGGTCAACGACAACACCATGATCGGTGCCTGCGACGGGTTGACCTTCTTGTAGGTCGGCATGCTGCGCATCCCGCTCGGCAGCAGGTTGCGCGAGGCGTTGATCGCCGCCTGCACTTCCCGCGCCGCGCCGTTGATGTCGCGGTCGAGGTCGAATTGCAGAATCACCCGGGTCGAGCCCTGGCTGGAGCGGCTGCTCATGGTATTGACGCCGGCAATGGCGCCGAACGAACGCTCCAGCGGCGTGGCCACAGTGGACGCCATGACTTCCGGGCTGGCGCCGGGCAGGCTGGCCTGCACCACGATCACCGGGAAGTCCATTTGCGGCAGCGGCGACACCGGCAGCAGACCGAAGCTCACACCGCCCAGTAGCATGATCGCCAATGAAAGCAGCATGGTTGCCACGGGGCGTTTGATGAAAGGACCCGAAAGATTCATAGGTGGCAACCACTAGCGACAAGCTGCAAGCCGCAAGCTAAAAACCTGTTCCGAGTCCGCTTTTCTCTTGCAGCTCGAAGCTTGACGCTTGCAGCTGTATTCACGTCGCCCTTCACGCAACCTCTCCTGTGCCGGACTTCGCCCAACGCCGTCCCAACCGATCAAAAGCCAGGTAAATCACGGGCGTCGTGAATAAGGTCAGCACCTGACTCACCAGCAACCCGCCGACCATCACCAGACCCAGCGGTTGACGCAATTCAGCGCCGGAACCGGTGGCCAGCATCAGCGGCACCGCACCGAACAGCGCAGCCAGCGTGGTCATCAGAATCGGCCGGAAACGCAACAGCGCCGCCTGATAAATCGCCTGCTCCGGCGCCATGCCCTGAGTGCGTTCGGCGTCGAGGGCGAAGTCGATCATCATGATCGCGTTCTTCTTCACGATACCGATCAGCAGGATGATGCCGATGATCGCGATCATCCCCAGGTCATTGCCACTGAGCAGCAACGCCAACAAGGCCCCCACCGCCGCCGACGGCAAGGTCGACAGAATGGTGATCGGGTGAATGTAGCTCTCGTAAAGCACGCCGAGCACGATGTACATGGTCACCACCGCCGCCAGAATCAGCAGCAAGGTGCTCGACAGCGACGCCTGGAACGCTTCGGCCGCGCCCTGGAACTGGGTCTGCACGCCGATCGGCATGCCGATGTCCTTCTGCACCTGCTCGATGATGTCCACCGCATGCCCCAGCGCCACGCCGGGCGCGAGGTTGAACGACATCATCACCGCCGGGAACTGGCCGATGTGGGTGATCGCCAGTTGTGCCTGCCGTTCCTCGACGTGGGCCAGACTCGACAACCGCACCTGCCCACCATCGGTGGTCTTGACGTGAATCTGATCCAGCGCCTGAGGGCCGATCTTCTCCCCGGCCTGCGCCTGCAGCACCACGCGGTACTGGCTGGCCTGGGTGTAAATGGTCGAAATCTGCCGTTGGCCGAACGCGTCGTACAGCGCATCGGTGATGTTCGACACCGACACACCCAGCCGTGAAGCGGCATCGCGGTCGATCACCAGGAACACCTGAAGGCCCTTGTCTTGCAAGTCACTGGCAACGTCGGTCAATTCCGGGCGCTGGGCCAGGGCCTCGACCAGACGGCCGCTCCACAGGCTGAGCAATTCGGAATCCGGCGACGACATGCTGAACTGGTATTGGGTACGGCTGACACGGTCTTCGATGGTCAGGTCCTGCACCGGCTGCATGAACAGACGGATGCCGACAAGCTTGTCCAACTGCGGTTGCAGGCGGGCAATCACTTCGGTCGCCGTCAGATCACGCTGGCCATGGGGTTTGAGGTTGATCAGCAGCCGGCCGCTGTTGAGCGTGGCGTTGTCACCGTCGACACCGATGTAGGACGACAGGCTTTCCACCGCCGGATCTTCGAGAATCACCTTGGCCAGCGCCTGCTGACGCTCGCCCATGGCGGCAAAGGAAATCGACTGCGGCGCTTCGGAAATGCCCTGGATCACCCCGGTGTCCTGCACCGGGAAGAAGCCCTTGGGCACCACCATATAAAGGAACACGGTCAGGGCCAGCGTGCCGATGGCTACCAGCAGGGTCAGCGGCTGGTGCTTGAGCACCCACTGCAACTTGCGGCCGTAAGCGGCGATCATCCAGTCGATGAACGCGCCACTGGCGCGGTAGAAACGGCCCTGTTCATGTGGCTCAGGCTCACGCTTGAGCAGACGCGCGCACATCATCGGCGTCAGGGTCAGCGAGACCACCAGGGAAATCAGGATCGCCACCGCCAGGGTGATGGCGAATTCGCGGAACAACCGCCCCACGACGTCGGCCATGAACAGCAGCGGAATCAGTACCGCGATCAGCGACAGAGTCAGGGAAATCAGGGTGAAACCGATCTGCTTCGCGCCCTTGAGCGCAGCCTGCATCGGACTGTCGCCCTCTTCGATGAAACGCGCGATGTTTTCCAGCATCACGATCGCGTCATCGACCACAAAACCGGTGGCGATGGTCAGCGCCATCAAGGTCAGGTTGTTGACCGAGAAGCCAGCGAGGTACATCACGCCGAACGTACCGATCAGCGACAGCGGCACGGCCACCGACGGAATGATCGTCGCACTGGCGCGGCGCAGGAACAGGAACGTCACCATCACCACCAGCGCGATGGCGATCAGCAGTTCATGTTGCACATCGGTGACGGAAGCGCGGATGGTCTGGGTGCGGTCGGTCAGTACGACCACGTCGAGACCGGCCGGCAGGTTGTCGGTGATGCTTGGCAGCAGCGCCTTGATCCGGTCGACCACTTCGATCACGTTGGCGCCCGGCTGACGCTGGATGTTCAGCAGAACAGCCTGATTCTGGTTGGCCCACGCTGCCAGACGCTCGTTCTCGGCGCCGTCGACGATCTGCGCGACGTCCTTGAGCCGCAGCGGCGCGCCGTTGGCGTAGGCCAGGATCAGGTTGGCGTAATCCTTGGGCGACGTCAGCTGGTCGTTGGCGTCGAGCATCGACACCCGGGTCGGGCCGTCGAAGTTGCCCTTGGGCTGGTTGACGTTGGACGCGCTGATCAGCGTGCGCACGTCAGACAGGTTCAGGCCGTTGGCCGCGAGAGCTTCCGGGTTGACCTTGATCCGCACCGCCTGACGCTGGCCGCCGGCAATGCTGACCATGCCGACGCCGCTGATCTGGGCGATCTTCTGCGCCATGCGCGTATCGACCAGATCATTGAGTTTGGGCAGCAACATGGTTTTCGAGGTGATGGCCAGGGTCAGTACCGGGGTGTCCGCCGGGTTGACCTTGTTGTACACCGGCGGCGCCGGCAAGTCGGTCGGCAACAGGTTGGTCGCGGCGTTGATCGCGGCCTGCACTTGCTGTTCGGCGACGTCCATGTTGATGTCGAGGCTGAAACGCAGGGTCAGCACCGACGCGCCGCCGGAACTGGTCGAGGCCATTTGCGTCAGGCCCGGCATTTGCCCGAACTGGCGCTCAAGCGGCGCGGTGACGGCGCTGGTCATCACGTCCGGACTGGCGCCCGGATACAGGGTCATGACCCGGATGGTCGGGTAATCGACCTGCGGCAAGGCCGAAACCGGCAGCAGGCGATAGGCGATCAGACCGGCCAGCACGATGGCCAGCATGCTCAGCGTGGTGGCGACCGGGCGGAGGATGAACAGACGCGAAATGTTCATGCGCCCTTCTTGGCCTTGTCGGTGACGGCGGCGTCAGGCGCGGTGGCGGCGGACTTGCCTTGCAGGTGTTCGGTCGGAGTGGTCGGCACATCCTTGCTGTCGTTGACCACTTCCACTTCACTGCCTTCCTTCAGGCGGTCGGTGCCTTCCAGCACCACCCGGTCGCCGGCGGCCAGGCCTTCGGTGATCACGGTGTTTTCACCATCGCTGGCGCCGATCTTCAATTGGCGGATGGTGACTTTCTTGTCGCCGTCCAGCGCGTAGACGAAGGTGCCGTTGGTACCGAACTGGATGGCAGCCGATGGAGCCAGCACCACACCTTTCAAGGTGTCAGCCAGCAGGTGAACGTTGACGAACTGGTTGGGGAACAGCGACTGATCGCGGTTCTCGTAGCGCGCCTTGAATTTCAGGGTGCCGGTGGTCACGTCGATCTGGTTGTCGAGACTTTGCAGTACACCGGTGGCTTGCAGTTTCGTGTCGCCACGATCCCAGGCCTCGGCCGGCAGTTTGGCGCCGCTGCGGTAGCGGGCGAGTACGGTTTCCAGGCTGTTTTCCGGCAGGGTGAAGGCCACGCTGATTGGTTGGGTCTGGGTGATGACCGCCAGGAACGTGGTGTCGTTGGCCGCCACGAGGTTGCCGACGTCGAGCTGACGCAGGCCGACGCGACCGGCAATCGGTGCGCGGATCTTGGTGAATTCGAGATTGAGCTTGGCGTCGTTGACCGCCGCCTGATTGGTTTTTACGGTGCCGAGATACTGGCCGACCAGCGCTTCAGCGGTGTCCAGTGTCTGCTTGGCGATGCTGTCTTCCTTGTAAAGACCGCGATAGCGTTCGACATCGACCTGGGCGTTCTTCAACTGCGCCTGATTCTGCAGCAAGGTGCCTTCAGCCTGGAGCAAGGCGTTCTGGTACGGGCGCGGGTCGATCTCCGCCAGCAGGTCGCCGGCCTTGACCATTTGCCCTTCCTCGAAATAGATCTTCACCAGCTCGCCGCCGACCCGGCTGCGCACATTGATGGTGTTGAGCGCCGTCACCGTACCGAGGGCCTTGTAGTACAGCGGAAAGTCCCCGGTGACTGCCGGCGCCACGCGCACCGGAATCGGCCCGGCCGCCCCGCCGAAGCCCGGACGCATCATCCCCGAACGACCGGTATGGCCGGCCTGCGCCTTCTCGCCGCCCTCCTTGTGGGTCGAACCGGCGGGCCAGAATTTCCAGCACAGACCGGCAATGACCAGCAGGACAAGCAGGCTCAACAGCCAGCGACGGGAGTTTCGGGAAGACGATTGCATGGAGTGATTAACCATTGGGCGCGTGGGCTTCTTTTACGGGAGGCTGAACGATAAGCACTGGCCGGGATTTAGCAAAGCAGCTTTACCGGCAATTTACCTTCCACTTACGTTTCAAGGTGTGAGGCAAAACACTGATACACAAATGAAAACGGCCTGGACAGGGCCAGGCCGTTAACAATTGTAAAAGCGCTTACTTGAGAACGGACAGCGCCGCTTCGTAGTTAGGCTCTTCTGCAATTTCCTTGACCAGTTCGCTGTGCAGGACGTTGTCGTTTTCGTCCAGAACAACCACCGCACGGGCGGTCAGGCCTTTCAGCGGGCCGTCAGCGATGGCCACGCCGTAGTTCTCGAGGAACTCGGTGCCGCGCAGGGTCGACAGGTTTTGTACGTTTTCCAGGCCTTCGGCGCCGCAGAAGCGAGCCTGGGCGAACGGCAGGTCAGCCGAGATGCACAGCACTACGGTGTTGCTGATGTCGTTGGCCTGAGCGTTGAACTTGCGCACGGAGGTGGCGCAGGTCGGGGTGTCGACGCTTGGGAAGATGTTCAGCACTTTGCGCTTGCCGGCGAAGTCTTTCAGGGTGACGTCGGACAGATTGCCGGCTACCAGGGAAAAGGCTGGCGCCTTGGAACCGGCTTGTGGCAGTTGGCCGTTGACTTGAACCGGGTTGCCTTTGAGCGTGACTTGAGCCATGAACGGAGTCCTTCTTAACGTTGTTGGGAAAGCATGCAAGAGGCAGAAGTTAACCACGAAATTGTCCGACGACCTATGCCTGGACTGAAATTGTCATGTGCTGGCACGCAAAACTGGATACACATTCTCCAGTAGCCCCACATCCCCGTCCTCAAAGAGGGTGATGCTTGTTAAAACGCAAGTCTGCGTCTTTTCTTTAACGACCTGTCGATTCAGACCCCGGCCGTTCGACTAAGCCATGAATCCCTCACCTATCTGCGGAGAAACACCATGCGCTTCATGATCATTGTCAAAGCCAGCCACGACTCCGAAGCCGGCGTGATGCCCAGCGAGCAATTGCTGACCGACATGGGCAACTACAACGAACAACTGGCCAAGGCCGGTATCCTGGTTTCTGCCGACGGCCTGCATCCTAGCAGCAAAGGCGCCCGCGTACGTTTCAGTGGTGAAACCCGCAGCGTGATCGACGGCCCGTTTGCCGAGACCAAAGAGCTGATCGCCGGTTACTGGATCTGGGACGTGAAATCCAAAGAGGAAGCCATCGAATGGGTCAAGCGTTGCCCGAATCCCATGCCGGGCACTGAGTCGGAGATCGAGATTCGCCAGGTCTTCAGCCCGGAAGATTTCGGCGCCGAGTTCACCCCGGAACTGCGCGAGCAGGAAGAACGCATCCGCGAACAAGCCAAAAAACACTGAGGCCCCGAATCGGGAGCGTGAGCATTTTCTGCATGGTCGATGACGACTGAGCGAGACACGAGGACTTTTCGACGCGAAACAGGTAGGGTGCGCAACATCACAATGCCACCACTGGATCGCGTCACGGTTTTCATGGAGTTGTCATCGCAATGAGTTGCTGGACCGTCCTTGGCCTGTCGGCCGACGCCGATGTGCGCACTATCAAACGCCAATATGCCGTCCTGCTCAAACAGACCCGCCCCGACGACGACCCCGAGGGCTTCCAGCGGCTGCGCGATGCCTATGAGCAGGCGCTGGCCTACAAGGAATGGCAGCAGTATCACGAGCAGAATCAGGACGAAGAGCAGGAACAGGGTATTGAAGAATCCTGGGACCTGACCGGCCTCACCGTGGTCGAGGTCGATGCCCTGCAACTGGCGACCCGCTCGCTGGACGGGCTCAGCGTTGAAGAGCTGAATCATCGCCATGCCGTCACCCTCGAACAGGGTTGCGCACATTTCTTCGAAGACACGGTGCTGCATCATTGCATTGAACACCCTGAGACTTCGCAGACGTTGGTGGACTGGGCCATCCCGACCTTCTTCTGGTTCAGCGCCTGGCAACGCCTGGAGCTGGACGAAATATCGATTGACCTGTTGCTGGATCAACAACGCGCGCGCATTGCGCAACCGATGCGTGATGCGCTCGAACGGGAAGACGTCGACGGATTTCTCCAGGCCTATGCCCGCTGCGCGGATTTCAACTGGTTGGCGATTCAGCAACATCAGGAATGGTTCAACCGTGCCCTGAGCCATTTGCTGCTGGATGCGCCGGTCTGGTCTCCCGAGATTTTCGAACGGGTGCGCGCCGGTCAGGGCTGGCACGGCTGCACTGGGAATCCCTGCCCTGACGGCGAATGGCAACGCCTGCTGGCTCGCCAGAATGCGCCGCTTTTCCTGGCTCACCAGCAACAACTGGCCACGGAGCCCGCCGTCACCCCCGAACACCGCGCCGCCCGCCTGCTGCTGGGCACCGGCTCGTTCAGCGCCCGCCGCGCACTGGCCCGACGCCTGCACGAGGACGACTGGGCGCAGTGCCGCAAGTTGAGTTCCGAGCTGTACGCCAATCACCCCAAGGTCTGCACACAGATGCCCGGCGGTACGGCTTTTTTCTGGCGTGACTGGGAGCTGAGCTTCAATGACTGGCCGACCTACGTGGGCGTGGTATTGGCCTGCCTGATCGGCGCGTTCACCCATTACATTCCGCTGGGCGTGCGGCTCAGCGGGTTGATCAACATCGTCATGATTTCGACTGTGGTGTTCGGCGTGATCGTGGCCGGGCTCAATTGGCTGGTGCACAACCTCGCCCATCGCGTATGGCGGCTGGATGACCGGCTCAGCGCTGCTCTTTGCCCCGGAGTTTTCAAAGACTCGCCGCCGTTCGGCGTGCTGCGTGACCTGGTGCCCGGCGCGTTGATGGTGGCCGGGCTCGGCTGGTTTTTCGGCCCGATTGCCGGCGGGGTGTACGCCGCGACCCTGACGACCTTCGGACTGGTTCGCCGCTGGCAGTCCAGGCCACAGGTATCCTGGGAAGAGAGCCGAACAGCCGTGAAAGTCGGCGTGACGATCCTCGGGATTGTGGTGCTGTCCCTCGTGCTCGGCGTATTCAAAGTGGTCGCCAGCCAAGGCACGGTCAATCGCAATCAGGGTCTGCAACCCTGGACCGAACGCCTGTGCAGCCGCTTGCCGGCCACCACCGCCGAATGCAGCGCACCGGCCACCGTTGAACAGTGGTACGGCAAGGAGGCGCGCCCATGACCACGAGAGTGATGTTTTGCGTCGGTATCTTCTTCGCGCTGGTGGTGATGGCGCTGACGAGTGCGACCCGCCCTTTCCTCCAGCTCGATCTCTGGCTGGACGGGCGCGATGCACCGATCACCGCCCAGGCCAATGCCCTGAGCCCGGTGATCGCCTGCGTCAACCGGATCGACGTGCAATGGCGAGTGGCCTATGACCGCTACAAGAACCCTCAACCGCCCTTGCCCCGCGACCAACGCTGGTTGAAGAGCCTCAATGATTTCGACGACAGTGACGCGTTCAATGTGCGCGACATTCAGCGCGATGTCTGCGGTCAGGGCCTCACGGAAAAACTCGAACTGCTGGAATGGCAGCCTGAACTGGCGCGACAGGCCAACGAGTACGTCCGGGCGCTGAGTCACGTCACGACCACCATTGCACCCACGCGGTTTTACCGAGAAGCGAGCTTCACTTCGGGGTCGCAACAGCCCTCCCCTGGAGAACTGGCGGCGATCGAGCGCGTTTCACAGGAATACATCGGCGCCTCGACGGCTCTGCGGCAAAGCCTGCTGCCGCTCGACGCCGCGCAACGTCCTGAACAGCTCAAGCTGATCGAGGCGCGTCTGGGCAGGGACATTCACTGGGACTTGCTGGCGTACATGATTCAGGCGCGGGAGACTGTCGACGTGCTCGACGAAGCGATGAAAAACCGCACTCTGACCCCAAAATTGCTGGCCGACACCACCGCGAAGTTGCAACAGGCGTGGAACCGTCGCGAACCCTGGCTCGCACCGCGCACGGGTGGATTCCAGAACAAGACCGATGCCGCACGGGATCTGTGGCTGCGCATCGGCGAGCCGGGGCAAAGCTATCTCGAGGCGTTGAACACCCTGCAAGCAGACTGGCACAACCACGCTAAGCCCGAACGTTTGAGCGAGGACTACTACGCCGTGACCCGCCGTTACGACGGTTTGCTCAGCCATTACAACCGACTGGCGCGCGCCAGTTTCTGACGCCGTGCGCACGCCGGATCGCCCTCAGGGACGACCCGGCGTGCCGGTCTTACTTGGCCTTGAGCTTGAGGTAGGACTGATGCAGGTCCGACGCCCAGCCATCGATCACGCTTTTCACGTCATCGGCCTTCATCACCTGCGAATCGTTTTCCAGCGGTTTGCCAGTGCCCTTGCGCACCACCTGCGCCGCCACCTTGTTGGTGCCGCCATCGAGGAACACCGCCTCGGTCGCCAGCGTGGTTTCCTGATCGCGAATACCGCTGGCGGTGCTGACCGCTGCCGCCACCAACGCCACCGGAATCACTTCATAGGCATGCAGGCCTTCGGTCTTGCTGCTGACGGCGGTGATGGCCGCGCGCACCACAATCACGCCCGGCCCGGGGCCCGAGGCCAGCGGCAGGGATTTGCCCAGTTCACGCTTGAGCGCCTGATCGTAGTAGCTGGTGATGCCGTTGAGGGTCTGCTGCGGAATCTTCACCGTGGGTTGCGGTTTGGGATAGAGCTGGGTCGGTTCGACGTAGAAGCTGGTGAATTTGCCGATGTCGACTTTCGGGTCGATCCAGCGCATCACTTCGGCCCCCGACGGGGATTTGGCCTCCCTCAGCTGGCTGTAGTCCTTGAGGAAGCCTGAGTACTCGTCGGGTGCGACGGTTTTGCTGGAGCAGCCCACCACGCCCAGCGTGGCAATGCACAGGGTGCTCATCATTACGGCTAGCTTCATGCTGTAACTCCTGTCGGAAGGCCGAATTTATTGCGTCGGGGGAGTTACAGGTATAGCTAAATTCGCGCCGTTTGCGATCAGAAACCCCAACATTGCACAACGTCGGGTCCGGACCTTTGAAAGGTCCGGACCATCACAGGTGCTCAAGGCTTTCTTCTACCAGCTCGAAGTCTCCCCACTCCTCAACGCCATCTCCCGCCGGCTGTTGGCCCGCATCGCCTTGATCAGCGACACGGTCCCCACCAGCAAAATCGCCGCACCGAACAGAAAATCAATGTTGTACAGCTGGAAATCCTGCACCGGCCCCACCAGCACCGTGCGCACCACGCCGATCCCCACCAGCGTGGCAAGGAAGTCGATTCCCGGCTCATCGCGGTAGAACACCAGCAGCAACGGCAGGCACAGCACCAGCAGCATCAACAGCACCACAACCTTGAACGAGCCTTTGCGCTCGACGCTGAACGCGCATTCGTGGGGGCCGTAGGCCTTGTAGTCCTCGTCGCGGATCATCGAGTTTTTCTCGTTGATGTAGTCGGCGCGGTTGTACTTCTGGATCGGCGTGAAGGTGTTGGACATCTCCATCAGCGTGGTGATGTTCTTGAAGCGCAGGTCGATGCGCTCGCTGCCCTTGAGGTAATACAGCACCGGTTTGTAGCCGTAGCGATAGGTGTCGAAGGGAAATTCGGTGACCCGGCCCTGAACGCTGATCGGGCGCGATTCGAGTTCGGCGAAAGCGCTCTTGTCGGTCGAGGCGAGGTTGCGGCTCAGGGGCAGGACCTTCACCTGTTCGAGGAAGATCGGCGTGACGCCAAACGACCACTGCAACGGTTCCAGGCGCAGACGCAGTTCGTTGCGGCCCAGGTCATAGCGGTTGAAGGTGCGTTCGGAGACCACCAGCGCGCCGCTGAGCATGAACTCGCCGCGCAGGTTGTTGGTGATGCGCAGGGTCAGCTGATCCTTGCCCAGCAGCGCCGCTTCGGTGTTCGGCGGCGTGCCGCACCAGGCGGTGCTTTCGCCGACGCCGCCGAGCTGACCGCCACGGTTTTCGTTGAACACATAGATGTAACCGGCCCACAGCGTCACCATCAGCAGCAACGCGGTGATGCCCAGAATTTTTTTGCCCGGACTCACTGATCAGACTCCCTTCTTCGTTCCGTCGTCCAGCCGAAAACCCGCTGGCGACGGGGACTCTACCAAAAGGCCACCATCGACCCAAGGAAAAATCCCCGATTCATCAGGGTTCTAAGGGTTTCCCCTGCATCACCTGCGCCGGAACAACGGTCGCGGCTCGATCACCGAGCGCCCGTACAACACGCTCATCCCGGCCAGGCCCTTGAGCGCATCCTCGGCGGATTTGTCCTCGCGCACCGCGAAGCTGTCGAAACCGCACTGGCGCATGTGGCTCAGTTGATCGCGCAGCACATCGCCGATGGCGCGCAACTCGCCTTTCCAGCCGAAACGTCTGCGCAGCAGATAGGCCTGACTGTAGGCGCGGCCGTCGCGAAAGCTCGGGAAGTCGAGGGCGATCAGCGGCAGCGAGGTCAACCATGGCAACAGGCTTTCGACGCCGTCGTCGGGGCCGAGCCAGACCGCATGGGTCGAGGGCGATTCGAGCCAGTGGGCCAGCGGCAGAATCAGCATTTCAGTGCTGTCAGACGTTTCAGGCGAGCGGATCAGCGTCCACGGATCATCCAGCACGATGCGCGCCCCGCTCTCCTCCATGCGCAACAAATTGTTCATGCCGACACCTCCTGCGCTTTCGGATAAACCCGCTCCTTGAACGGCTCCAGTCCGATGCGCGCCACGGTATCGACGAACAGTTCTTCAGCCTCGCGATAACGGACGAAGGTGCCGATGATCCGCTCGATCACCTGCGGCACTTCGGCGGCGCTGAACGAGGGGCCGATGACCTTGCCCAGTGCGCTGTTCTTGCCTTGGGCGCCGCCAAGGGTGATCTGATACCACTCGCTGCCGTTTTTATCGACGCCGAGAATCCCGATATTGCCGATGTGGTGATGGCCGCAGGCGTTCATGCAGCCGGAGATGTTGAGGCTGATGTCGCCCAGATCATGCAGGTAATCGAGGTTGTCGAAACGCGCCTGAATCGCTTGGGCAATCGGAATCGATTTGGCGTTGGCCAGCGCACAGAAATCGCCCCCGGGGCAGGCAATGATATCGGTCAGCAGGCCGACGTTGGCGGCGCCCAGCCCCTGCTCTTTCGCCTGCTCCCACAGCGCATACAGCTGCGACTTGGGCACATCCGGCAGGACGATGTTCTGCTCGTGGGCGATGCGGATTTCGCCGAAACCGAAACGCTCGGACCAGTCAGCCACGGCCAACATCTGCGCATCGGTGACGTCCCCCGGCGGCGAGGCCAGACCCGGTTTGGTCGACAGCACCACGCTGGTATACCCCGGCACTTTGTGCGGTTGCACGTTGCGCGCGACCCAACGGGCGAACGCCGGGTTGTCGGCCAGGTGCGTGCCGAAATCCAGATCGGTGCCCGCCAGCGTGCGGTAGCTCGGCGGCACAAAGGCACTGGCGACCCGCTGGAATTCATCCTCGGTCAATTGCGCCGGTCCGTCCTTGAGGTGTTGCCATTCCTCTTCGACTTCCTTGGCGAACGCCTCGATGCCCAGCGCCTTGACCAGAATCTTGATCCGCGCCTTGTACTTGTTGTCGCGCCGACCGTGGCGGTTGTAGACCCGCAGCACCGCCTCGACGTAGGACAGCAAGTGCTGCCACGGTAGATCGTCGCGAATCTGCAGACCGAGAATTGGCGTGCGTCCCAGACCGCCGCCGACGATCACTCGCAGCAGCATCTGGCCGTTACGACCGGGGTAAAGATAGAGGCCGATGTCATGCATCATGATCGCCGCGCGATCCTGCTTCGCCGAGCAGATGGCGATCTTGAACTTGCGCGGAAGGAACAGGAATTCCGGGTTGATCGTCGACCATTGCCGCAGGATCTCGGCCAGCGGGCGCGGGTCGATCAGTTCGTCGGCCGCGACCCCGGCGAAGGCTTCGGTGGTGATGTTGCGCACGCAATTGCCCGAGGTCTGGATCGCATGCATGTTGACCTGCGCCAGACGTTCGAGAATGTCCGGCACCTCGTGCAGCTCGATCCAGTTGAACTGCATGTTCTGCCGGGTGGTGAAGTGGCCGTAGCCACGGTCGTAATCCCGGGCGATGCTCGCCAGGGTGCGCATCTGTTCGGCACTCAGCGTGCCGTAAGGAATGGCCACCCGCAGCATGTAAGCGTGTTTTTGCATGTACAGGCCGTTCTGCAGGCGCAGCGGCAGGAATTCCTCTTCGCTCAACTCCCCGGCCATGAAGCGCTCGACCTGATCGCGAAACTGCGCAACGCGCTCGAACACCAGCGCCCGGTCGTAATCATCGTACTGATACATGCAGCGGCTACCCCATCAGGTTTGATCCCAGATCAAAACTGTGGGAGCGGGCTTGCTCGCGAAGGCGTCAGGTCAGTCAACATAATCGTTGAATGACACACCGCTTTCGCGAGCAAGCCCGCTCCCACAGGGGTTATGCGGTGGCTTGGGAATTGCGGATGCCCAGTCGGCTGATCCATACGGCCGCGAGGATGACGCTGCCGCCCAGCAACAACCGTCCCAGTTCCTCATGCTGATTCCAGATCAGCAGATTCAGCAGCAGCCCCACCGGCACATGCAGGTTGTTCATCACCGCCAGCGTGCCGCCGTTGACCATGCACGCGCCCTTGTTCCACCAGTACATGCCCAACGCCGTCGAGACCAATCCGAGGAACAGCAACACGCCCCATTGCAGCGGTGCTTCCGGCAGAAAGTTGGTTTTGCCGAACAGCAGAAACGCCGGCAACACCACTGCCAGTGCGCCGAGGTAGAAGAAGCCGAAACGTCGGTAGTGCGGCAGATCACTCGGGTGTTTTGCCACCAGATGT